>JBEKYE010000304.1:0-6430 GCA_049511275.1 Bryobacteraceae bacterium | reverse complement strand
TGCGTCGCGGGGGTGACGGCCGCGCCGGGATTGGTCACGGTTTCCGCCGGCAGCGGCGGTTACAACACGGTGATCAACACCACCGGTCCGGTGCTCATGGTGAACGGCGATTTCAGCGTTCTGGCCAGGCTCTCCGCGCCCAACAGTCCGGGTGCGTTTCTCACCCTGGTGGGCGCGCTCAACAACGGCGCCTGGTGGCAGGGGCTCAAGCGCCTCGACGTTGGTTTCACGGGCAGCGCCATGCAAAGCAATTACTGGACCGGCAGTTCTTCCACCGCAACCCTTACGTCGCTGGGCACCTTGCCGGCGGGCGATCCGGTTACGTTCGAGGTGGCCCGCATCGGCACGCAGTTCGTGATCTACGTCAACGGAACCCAGGCGGGCAGCTTCGCCGATCCCGGGGTTTTCGCCTCCGGCACGGTGTACCTGGGCTTCAACGTCGCCCCCGGCGGCACACTGGCCGTGAGTGGGCTCGCCGCAGCGGTGCCTTCCGGCGCCCCGGCCAACGCGTCGTTCTTCGCGCCGTGGCTCCAAACGATCGCGCGCTCGGGCTCCGGACTGCGCGATCTCGCCGACCAAGGCGGATTCCTGGTGGGGGCTGCCGTCGATCCGTCGCTTTTTTCGCAAAGCCCGTACAGCCAGGATCTGGGGTGCGAGTTCAACCTGGTGGTGGGGGCCAACGCCATGAAGTTCGCGGAAACCGAACCCGGCCCCGGCCAGTATAATTTCTGTGCCGCCGACGAGGTGGTCGCCTTCGCGCAGGCCAACGGCATGAAGATCCGCGGCCACAACCTGGTGTGGCAGCAGGATCTGCCGTCGTGGCTCACCACGGGCAATTACTCCGCCGCCGACGCAGCCAACATTCTCCAGGACCACATCCAGACGGTGGTGAGCCATTTCAAGGGCCAGTTGATTCTTTGGGACGTGGTCAACGAAGCCATCGCTTACGGCGCGCCTTACGGACCGCAGCCTTCCTACTGGCTGAATCAGTTCGGCAGCCTCACCAGCTATGTCGACCAGGCCTTTCGCTGGGCGCACGCGGCGGATCCGAACGTCAAGCTGTATTACAACGACACGGGCGGCGAAGGGCTGGGCGCCAAATCAGACGCGGTTTACAACCTGGTCTCGGGCATGGTGAGCCGCGGCGTGCCGATCAATGGCGTCGGGCTGCAAATGCACGTGACCTTGAGCGGCGCGCCCTCGCCGGCCGCCGTCGCCGCCAACATGGCGCGCTACGCACAGCTTGGTCTCGAAGTGCAGATTACGGAGATGGACGTCCGCCTGCCGGTTCCGGCCAGCGCCAGCGACCTGCAGGCCCAAAGCGGCGTATATAGCGGCATCGCGGCGACCTGCATGGCAGCCCCCAATTGCACGGCGTTCCTCACCTGGGGCGTGGGCGATCCCGATTCGTGGATTCCCGGCGCTTACCCCGGTTTCGGGGCGGCCTTGTTGTTCGACGACCAATACCAGCCCAAGCCGGCGTATTACGGGGTGGCTTCGGCGATCACGGCGGCGGTGGCGAAGCCGCGCATCTTCTACGGTGGCATCGTAATCCACGCCGGCGTTTCCAGCACGGTCTCGCCCGGGTCGCTCGCCGATGTTTACGGATCGAACCTGGCCGCCGCCGCCCGGTCGCTCCCTGCGGGCGCAACCGAGCTGGCGCCTACGCTCGGCGGAACGCAGGTCACCGTCAACGGGGTGACAGCGCCGCTGGTGTATGTCTCGCCCAGCCAAGCGATCTTTCAGGTGCCTTACGAAACCGCGCCGGGCACGGCCACGGTGGTGGTTACGTCCGGAAGTGCGGCAAGCGGGTCCGCCCCGCTCACCGTGAGCGCCGCCGCGCCCAGCATTCTGACCTACGGCGACAACCGCGCCGTGGTGGTGAACCAGGGCGGCGCCATCAACTCGGCCACCGCCTGCGCCGCACCCGGCAGCAGGGTGGTGGCTTACCTGATCGGGTCGGGGCCGGTCGATAACCCGATCGCCACGGGCGCGCTCGCGCCGCTGTCGCCTTTTTCTCAGGAGACTCTGCCGGTAAGTGTGACTTTGGATGGGACGGCGGCTCCGTCCGTGCCTTTCGCGGGCATGGCCCCGGGCTTTGCCGGCCTGGTGCAGTTGAATTTCGTGGTGCCGGCGGTGGCTGCGGGCGACCACGCGCTGATCGTAAGCTTCGGTTCCGCGCAAAGCAACCAACCCTTGATGTGCGTGAGCCAGTAGGGGCCCAGCAGCTCGATCTACTGCACCCGGCGCCAGCCGATAAATCTTATAGTGGTTGTGACAAGGGCTAAACGTGGATCGAAACGGAATCGACATGAACACTGCCATCCCCATCTCACACCGCCGCCAGTTTGTAAAAGCGGCGCTCGTCACAGCGGCTTCTTATGGCCGCATTCTCGGGGCCAACGACCGGATCCGGATCGGCGCCATCGGCACCGGGCAACGGGGCCAGACCCTGCTGGGCCTGCTCAACCGGCTCGAGTCGAATGACATCGTAGCGCTCTGCGACGTCTACAAGCCGCATCTCGCCACCACGCGAGCCGGGCACGCCCCCGACGCGCAGGAATACGCGGACCACCGCGAGCTGCTGGACCGCAAGGACGTGGATGCCGTGGTGATCGCCACACCCGACCATTGGCATGTGCCGATCGTCCTGGATGCCCTCCGCGCGGGAAAAGACATCTACTGCGAAAAGCCGGTCACTCACACGCTGGAAGAAAGCGAACCGCTGATCGCCGCGGTGCGCGAATCCGGACGCGTGGTGCAGATCGGCCTCCAGCAAAGAAGCTGGGAGCACTTCGCGCGGGCGCGGAATGAGATTGCGGACGGCCGGCTCGGCCAGGTCACGCTGATCCGCACTTACTGGTATCAGAATCATCTTTCGCCAGGCAGGCCGGGCAATTTCGATACCAGCAAGCTCGACTGGAAGCGCTTCCTGGGCTCCGCCCCGGAGCGCGCCTTCGACGCCGATCAATACGCCAACTGGCGCTGGTATTGGGATTTCGGAGGCGGCGCGATGACCGACCTCTTCGTCCACTGGGTGGATGTGGCGCATTGGTTCATGGGTGTCGATATGCCTGAGCGCGCAACCGCCAACGGGTTGACCGCGATCCTGGCGCAGCGGCAAACGCCCGACACCATGAGCGCCGCGCTGTCGTACCCGGGGCATGCGATCGTGGAATTCGACTGCGCGCTGCTGGGATACATCGAAGGCGGCGGTCTGATGATTCGCGGCACCAAGGCGGCCATGCGCTTGTGGCGCGGCGGGTTTTCCGTCTACGAGGAGTTCCCGCAGTACAGCGAGCGGCCCGATCCGGCGAATCCGATTCTGGAAGTACAGTCCAAGGGCGACGGCACCCTGGACCACATGAAGAATTTTTTGGATTGTCTGGGCTCCCGCAAGACCACCAATGCGCCGGTGGAGATCGGCGTTTCGGCGGCGCGCGCGGGGCATATCGCGAATTTCGCGTTGCGCGGCAGCGGAGTCTGGCGGCGCGCCTGACGAGCCAGGCAGCCGGCGAGGTTAAGGTGCCTTATACCCGATGGATGGCTTTGACCGCCAGCGCCGGATCATGCTCAATGATGCTCAAAAGTGCGGCTGCCGGTCACGTAGGGCGTCGCCGATGACGCGGGCGCCGCCGCTTTCCCCTCGCGATCCAACGGCAACGTGAACCTTGCGGATCCCGCCACCACCTTTGGTGAGGGCGCCGAGCCCTGGATTCGCGGCGATCCGGGATTGAAATTCACCGTATCCCTCATCACTCAACAGGGCGGTGATCTGCCTCGTGAAGATAGAAGTCTCGATCAGCTCCACTCATCTTTATTGTCCGCCAATGGCGGATAGCAAGGCCAGGCTCCGTTGCGGCGCCCCTGGCGTACGCGGCCGACGCCATCGCGCACGAGACCGTCCTGGCCCCCGGTCTCCGATAAATCCGGCGTATGCCGCGCCGTCCCGCCGCACCGCACTTCCCCTCCCCGCACAAACACGGTACAATGTGATTTGAGTGTCGAACCCTGCGAGTGGGCGAAAGCCCACTTTTTTGTTGGGATTTGCGGAATGTCGGGACAAATGGCGGCCAAAATCGGGGAGATCGCGCAACGCGTGGCGGATGCCGAAGGGCTCGAATTGGTCGAGGTGGAAGTCAAAGGCGGCGGGAATCAACGCTTTGTGCGCATCTCGATCGATAAACCCGAGGGCGTCACGCACGGCGATTGCGAAACCGTGTCCCATCAGGTCGGCACCATTCTGGACGTGGAGGATGTGGTGCCGGGAGGGCGGTACACACTCGAAGTGAGTTCGCCCGGATTGGAACGGAAGCTTCTCAAACCACAGGATTACCAGCGCTTTCAGGGGAAGAAGGCCAATTTGACGCTGCGCGAGGCGGTAAATGGACGCCGCAACTGGGACGGCGCCCTGGCCGGCTTCGAAGACGGCCAGGTGTTGATCGAAACGGCGCCCGGCGAGACCATGCGGTTCCCCTTCGACCAGGTTCAAAAGGCCAATCTGAAGTTCGAGTGGTAAGCCCGCCGGAGAAAAAAACCAGAAAAGTCAATTGGGAATGAGGCCACTTTGGAAACGATTTTTCAATCCATCGAAATACTGAGCAAGGAAAAAGGCATCGATCCGCAAATCGTGTTCGACGCGGTGAAGGACGCGATGCTGATTGCGGCGCGCAAGCATTACCGCACCAACGAAGATTACGTGGCGGACATGGACCCCAAGACCGGCGCCATCCAGCTCTATGCCGTGAAAAAAGCGGTGGAGACGGTGGAAGACCCGGTACACGAAATGACGCTGGCGGAAGCGCGCCGCATCATGCCGGACGCCGAAGTCGGTTCTGAAATCCGCCTCCAGAAGAAGACCGACTCGCTGGGGCGGATTTCCGCGCAGACCGCCAAGCAGGTGATTTTCCAGAAGGTGCGGGAAGCCGAACGCGAGACCGTGTTCAACGAATACTCGGGACGCACGGGCGAGCTGGTGAACTGCACCATCAAGCGGGTGGAAGGGCCGGACTACATTCTGGACCTGGGCAAGACCGAAGCCAAGCTGCCCAAGAAGGAACAGTCGCGCCTGGAAAGCTACAGCGTGAGCGACCGCGTCCGTTGCGTGATCCGCCTGGTGGATAAATCGAGCAAGGGCCCCGGCGTGGTGGTGTCGCGCGCGGCGCCGGAGCTGGTGATGCGGCTGTTCGAACAGGAAGTGCCGGAAATTTACGACGGCACGGTGGCCATCAAGGGCTGCGCGCGCGAAGCCGGGGAGCGGACCAAAATCGCGGTGCAGAGCCGCGACCGCGACGTGGACAGCGTAGGCGCCTGCGTGGGCATGAAGGGCATGCGGGTGCAGTCGATTATCCGCGAGCTGCGCGGGGAGAAGATCGACATCATCGAATATTCGGACGACCCGGTGGTGTTCGCCACCCATGCGCTGAGTCCCGCCAAGGTGAGCAAGATCAGCATCGTCGATGCCGTCGACAAGCAGATGGAAGTGATCGTCGACGACTCGCAGCTTTCGCTCGCGATCGGCAAAAAGGGGCAGAACGTGCGCCTGGCCGCCAAGCTGCTGGGCTGGAAGATCGACATCAAGAGCGAAGAAGAAAAGCGGCAGGAAGTGGAGACGCAGATGGCCGCCATGGTGGCGCCGGGCGCGCCGGTCTCCGTGCTGATCGATTATGGGCTGGCGGAAAAGACGGTCGAGAAGTTGCTCGAGGCCGGCATCGGCACCATCGAGAAGCTGGGCGGCATGACGCCGGAACAGCTCGAAGAAATTCAGGGTGTCGGTCCGAAAGGCGTCGAGAAGATTTTCGAATGCGTCAACGCCTACTACGCCCAGTTCGAACAGCCGGCGGATGCGGCCGGAGGCCAGTTGGCGGTGGAGGAAGCCGCCGCTGCGCCAACCGAAGCGGAGCTGGGGGGCGAACCGGAAGCGGCTGTGCCAACCGAAGCGGAGCCGGCCGTCGAAGCAGAAGCGGCTGCGCCAGGCGAAGCGGAGCCGGCCGGCGAAGCAGAAGCGGCTGCGCCAGGCGAAGCGGAACCGGCCGGCGAAGCAGAAGCGGCTGTGCCAGGCGAGCCCGAGCCGGCTGACGCCTCGCCGGATGCCACGGCGCTCGAAGCGGCGGAATCGGAACAGTTTGATACGATAGAGGACGCGGGTTCCCCTACTCACAATCAGCCAGGAGCGGGTCCTGAAGCCGGCCCCGGCGATGCCGGGGAAGGCGTCCCGAAGAATGATGGCGTTTGAGGTGTGTCGTAAGCGGTAAGCGACGGTTGCTTTTTCTATGAAGAAGATTCGAATCAACGAGCTGGCACGGGAGCTCGAAGTCAAGGCCCACGAGATCCTGGACCGGCTGCCCGAACTGGGCGTCGCCGAAAAGAAGACGCACTCCAGCTCCATCGATGAAGACGTGGCGATCAAGCTGCGCCGCTTGTTGGGACA
>JBEKYE010000303.1:0-6470 GCA_049511275.1 Bryobacteraceae bacterium | reverse complement strand
CAAGACCCCGGAGTCGAAAATGAAGATTCCAGTTCAAAAACTGTACCTCACGAGAAGAGTAGAAATTGGCGTCGTTGCATTGTTCGCGGCTGCCGCGTTTCTTGCCGAATTTGCCGCGGCTCAATCGCCGGTAACCAACCGGTAACCAATCGGTCGGCGAGTGAAATAGCGGCCCGCGCGCGTGCCCCCGTGTTGCGGCCCATGCGCGCCGTAATACCGGGCGACCCGGTAGGAACGCCGCCGACCGGGTGGACATGTGCCGGCAACTGCGGCACGGACACGGCTGATGGCGTCGTGACGCTCTCACCACACGGCAGTAGCAGGTACGACTGGGTCTCGACAAACGGCGGCACAACAGGGGGGTCGGTGCACTTCCAACAGGCGCGCTGGGCGAGGAGACAGACGGATCTACGCTGGCCACTCGTAGCGCCGCCGCATAAGATCAGGTAAATTCAGGAACCTTGGTTGACGTGGCCCGATGGTCCCGCTCCCGGCGGTCGAAGCGGGACCTGTCTAACGGCATCTTACTTAACAGGTTGGGGTGGCCGATTTAAGTTCCAGCCGCTGGCGGCTTTTCGATGCGCAGGTATTCCACGTCCGAGGTGGCGATCATGCCGGTATCCATCATCTCTTCCACCTCGGGAATCAGCCGTCCCAGGTTTTCCGGCGAGTCCACAATCGTGACCACAATCGGCTGATCCTTCCGGATGAGGTGATGACGGTGGATTTCCGCCGTCTCGCCGTATCCTTCCAGACCGCGAAACACGGTGGCGCCGGCGATCTTCAATTCCTTGCAGCGATCCACAATCGCTTCGTATAACGGTTTCCCCTGGTACCGGTCGCTTTCGCCGAAATGCAGGCGGAGGAATTTGGCGTTCTTAACCGTTCGCATGCGAAGGCTCCGCTGCCGGGCGGCTATGCACCAGGCGAATCACATCCACATCGGAAAGGACGATGATTCCGTCCTGCATCATCGATTCAATCTCGTCGATGGCCTTCGTCACCTTCTCCGCCGTGTCCACAACCGAAATCATGACCGGCAGATCGTGCGAGAACGGAAGCCGCCCGCTCTTATGCGTGTGCCCCTTCACTCCGTACCCGAGTATGCCCCGGTACACCGTTGCCCCGGCAATATCCATCAGGCGCAGACGCTTGACCACCGCCTCATAAAGCGGTTCCCCCTGCCACCTGTCCGACTCGCCCATGTAAATACGCATCAATCGGGCTGTGCCCCTGGTTTCCGTATGAGGCCCCTTCGGCGGCGATGGGCGTTCCTGGCTGGCGACTTTGACAACGTTCGTATCCTGGACTTCAATGACGCCATCCGTAACCATGTCGTAGAGCGTCGGCATGAGCTCATCGACTTTCCCGGCGGATTCGATGAACTCGATGCGAATGGGCAGGTGCTCGGTGAGCACCTCGATCTTGGTTGTGTGCATTACCTGGTGAACGCCGAAACCGGCCATGGCGCGCGTCGCGGTAGCGCCGCAGACGCCTTTGTGAAGCAGGAACGTCAGAATGGCGTCACATAGCGACCCGAAGTGGTGCTGCGTGTCCTCATTGACGAAAATCGTGACCTTCTTTGCCGTGCCCTTCTGCAGCATGCCAACTCCTCCCGCTGTGGGGCGGCCAATCCTGGCCGCAGCCGCCCTTCAGGCGGCTTTCTCTCGCTGTCCGCCTGTCCATCCATTTTCTGGGACGCTGCACCAGTATAATGCTCGAAACGCCGTTGAGCATCCGTGCCGCATCAGCTCCCGGCCTCCGCAGCCAGGGATTTCCTCGCCTTCTCAAGCCGCTCCAGATCCGCGCGGAGTTGCGGCGCGCGTTCCTGGCTGCTGCTCTCAACCAGCCGTTCCACCGTGCCCGTCAATTCATCCAGGCGCCGCCGCGCTTCCTTTTCGACACCCCACAGCGCGCTATGGATGCTCTCTTCCCACTGCGTGCTGAGCCGGCTGAGGTTCTGATAAACCAGGTAGGAGACGGTGCGCGCAAAGTGCCGGTGCACGGCCGCCTGGATCAACCATACCGGCAGGACCGGCGACAGCAGTTCCCAGTTCCTGTCGAACACTCGACCCACTCTGATATCGGGGGTACCGGGCTCCACGACATGGATCTCGGTTTCCGTCGTTCGCAACGGCACGCCGAACGCCCGCATGGTGCGGTCCGACAAGCGATCCCGAAATTGTTGCAGCGCGCGGAATGCCTGCTTCTGTACTTTGCGCAGAGGCGCCAGAAACGAACCGCGCTCCCGGACGGAAAGCACCGCGAGCTCATCGCGCAAGGCGCTCGCCAGCCAGTCTTCGAACGAGCCAAGCATCATGCCAAGGCTCTTCGTCCACTTCGGAAATTCGCTTTCCAGGGCTTCCAGCAGCGCGCGCTCCAGGTCGTTCTGGTGCGTCTCGAGCTGGTTGCTGACCATGGACCGCGTTCCAGCCGCGGCATGTTGCACCACCAGCCTCACCGACGACTTCACTTCGCCGGCGATTTCCTTCTCGCCGATGACCTGCCGCTTCAGCGCCTGGCGCTCCGACTGCACCATTTCAGCCGACTTGAGGCTCAGGGCCAGGTAGTCCCCGCATTCCCGCAGCAGGGTATCCATTTTCCGGGAGAGGATGGATTCACGTTCTTCGGCGAAGCGCTCCAAGGTTCCCGCAACCAGCTCGGCTTCCAGCGCCTCACGGAAGCGCTCAAACCCTGGTTTCGTGGAATAAGGGAAGACCCGAGGCGTTCCGGGAAAATTCCTGGCAAGCTGGGCGCGCACGTACTCGATCACTTCCGCCAGCTCCTGTTCGCTCACAAGGTCGGCTTTGGTGAGCAGTACGCCGGCCTTCGGCGTGTACTGGTACAGGCTCTTCAGCAGATCGATATCGCGCTGCGAAAGCGGCGGGTCCACGCTGACCGCAACCAACGCCAGACCCACATTCGGCAGCCAGTCCAGCGACGTTCGCGTGTTGTGAGAAAGGGCGCTCTCCAGCCCGGGCGTATCGACGAACTTCAGGCCGCGAAACCGCTCCAATTCCGGCAGCTCCACGCTAATCAGGTCGACTTGCTTGCGGTTCTCCGGATTCTCCTTCTCGGAGATGTAGTCGCCGATCTGGTCGAGCGGGACCTCGGAGTCGTGGTCATCCCGATGATGGACTCGCGCCTCTTCGCGAGCGCCGTAGCGGAGTTCCGTGACCACGGCCGTAACCGGAACGACACCCACTGGAAGGATGTTGCGCCCGAGGAAATGGTTCAGGAAACTGCTCTTGCCGGCCTTGAATCGCCCCATCACGGCAACGCTGATCTCGTCCTGTCCTGCCGAAGCGCGCGCGCTCGCTAGCAAGCCGGAGAGCGCCGAAATCCCGTACCGCGCCGCCACATCCGCTGCCAGATCCAGGGCTGGCTGTAGCGGCGAGTTTGCGACTATGCGGGTGGGTGGCTGGCTGGAAGCTGGCGTCGGGGCCGTGCCGTTTGTTTTGGGGTGGATATCTTCCGTCCTCAGAATCATGGCTCTTTCCGAGTAGGAGCTATCGTTCCCGAGTCAGGCTCGAGACGGTTGATGGTGGGCTCCATCACCAACGGTCTAAACCGGATTATAGCGTGCTTTCCAGGCATCAGGACCATTGCTCTGTAAGACTGCGTTGACCGGCCACCGGGCTTTTCGACATAATGGATTCAGGCGTTGGAGTTCGCCGCAACCGCCCCGACGGGGAAGATGACTCCTACAGAGGACTTCCTGGTTGTGAGCACCATGGACGAAGCGCGGGAACCCGGCCACCTCAATTCGTCGCAGCGGTTGCATCTGCTGACGAGTTGCCAGTACGCCGACAAGCTGCTTTCGGAAATTGAGACGACTCTGGTCGCATCGCAGTCGAAGTCTCCATTCCCCAGATTCAAGCCGGATGTCTCGCCGGCGCAAGCCAAGGTCGTCCAGGACTACATCTCCAGAATGCGTGCCCAGTTAGTGCGCATCCTGGATAGCCAGGCGGTTGCGATTCCCGCGCCGCATATCGGGTCGGTCCACTCCATTCGAGTGACGCTCGGATTCGTGGATATGGCCTTCGATGAGTGCCGCCCCAAGCGCATGGCTGGATACGGAGCGCTGGCGGACGGCGCCGCCGTGGAGATCGCCGGGCTCGTCGATGAAATGCAGGGCATCATTTCCCGGTTGGATTCGTACCTGGCGCAGGGCCAGTCCGCCGACCTGGAGAAGCGCTTGCATCGCCTGGAGGAGGCAGGCGGCGACATCGCGCTGGTCAAAGCGCTCGAACGGGCCATCAACCAATACGGCCTGGTCGAGTTTCGACCGTCGTTAGGTACCATCGTCGACCGGCTGGAAACGAATGCGTTCGAAATCGCCGTTTTTGGCAGGGTCAGTTCCGGGAAGTCGTCTCTGCTGAATCATATCGTCGGGCAGGATCTGCTGCCGGTGGGGGTGAACCCCATCACGGCGGTGCCGACGCGCCTGGCTTACGGCTCCGAGCCGCGCGCCACCGCCTGGTTCGCCGACCGCAAGCCGGAGCAATTCGGCATTGAGCGGCTGGCGGAGTTCGTTACCGAGCAGCACAATCCCGCCAACGCCCGGCACGTAACCCGGATTGTCGTGGAGCTGCCGGCCGAACGGCTTCGCGAAGGCGTTGTCTATGTGGATACGCCGGGTCTTGGCTCCCTGGCCGCTTCCGGGGCGGCCGAAACCAAGGCCTATCTTCCCCGGTGCGATTTGGGGGTTGTGTTGATCGATGCCGGGTCAACTCTCACCGAGGACGATCTGGCGACCATTCAGACGCTCTGCGATGCCGGCATCCCCGCGTCCGTGCTCTTAAGCAAGGCGGATTTGTTGGCTCCCGCGGATCGGGATCGCGCCCTTCAATACGTGGCCGGCCATATCCGTTCGGATCTGGGCTTGGATCTGCCGGTGCACGCCATCAGCATCAAGGCCGGGTATAGCGACCTCCTCGAGAAGTGGCTCTCGACCGAGATCCTTCCCCTTTATGATCGTCACGCGGAGCTCGCGCGCCAGTCGCTGAACCGCAAGATCGGCGCGCTGCGCTTCGGAGTGGAGGCTGCTCTCAAGGCGCGATTGAAGCGCTCGGGGCGCGGTGGCCACCTCGGGGCCAGGATCGACGGGAGTAGACTGCGGGATTTGGAGACGGAGCTCAGAACCGCCGCCGGCGGAATTGCGCAGGCGCGGACGGAGTGCATCGATATGACCGACGCGCTCCGCGAATGCGCGGATGGCTTGATTCGGACAGCCGCGAACCATCTGGTTGACGCGTGGGCGTCGGCCGCCAGTGCAACCGGCCAGGACCTCATCCAGAACAAGCTGGAACAGGCTGCCGCGGAAAGAGCGGCGCAGGTTGCATCCGCCATCCAGGAGGCCGCTCGTAACGCCGGGAGCGTGCTTGCGAAAACGGCCACGACACTCGATCTCGAGAACAGGCCTGAGCAAGACGAGTTATTGGATGTACTGAAAAACATGCCGCGCGTCGATTTGGGCAACCTCGAAATTGAGGTCGCTCCGAGCGCGCTGGCGTCGCTGTTGGGGCGCCGCTGCGCGGTCGCGCGGGTGGAGCGGCGGATCAGGTCTCAAGCCGGCGGCCAGCTTACGGACGCCGTTGGGATCTATGCGCGCGTGCTTCATTCCTGGGTCCGCAAGACCTTCACCGAATTGCAGGAGCAGTTTGACAGTTACGCCGACGCGTACCGGGCGCACCTGGATCGCCTGGCGGGAAACAAGACCGGCGTTGAGGACGAGCAGGCTTTACGCGACGATCTCGCGGCCCTCGCCGCCGCTGCTCGGGAAGGCGCGGGGCAGGAGAGTGCGCCGGGTACGGCTGCGTAAGGTGGCATCGAAGTTATGGGAGAGTGGCCGGCAATTGATTCTCGAGACTACATGGTGGCGTTCGAGCTGTGCTCGATAGGCGATTGCCCGCCGGATTTTGAGTTGCCGCCTTCGCTCGCCGGCTTCGATACTGGGCTCTTCCTGCCGCGCGGCGACCGCGATTGGTTCGGGCGGCCGTTATATCCGCCCCGCGTCCTGCTTCTAAAGGGCGGTACGCTTCACATCGTTTCTCACCCGAGCACGGGGGAGCCGCCTCGACGATGTGCCATTGAGCAGATCACTTCGGTCGAATCGGGGCATATGCTTCTGAAAGGGTGGCTCCGTTTCCTTGGATGCGGATTGGACTACACCGTCCGTTACAACACGCGCGGTTTCCTTTCAGTCTTTCGGTTCATGTGCTCCTTCCGTGATCAATTGCTCCGCGGCGTCCTGCCGCTCGGGACTTCGCCGGTACCTTCTGGAGCGGGCCTCGACGTGAAATTCGCCAACGCCTTAGCGCTGGAGCTGGACACCGGAGAAATTGTCCTGATGAGGGTCTTCCAACCACCTAGAGAGGTGAGGTTCAGAAGCTGGTTGCTTCCGCGCCACCGCTGGATGGCCGGCGATTTGCTGGCGCTGACCGGCAGGCGGCTGCTGTGGATTACGG
>JBEKYE010000302.1:0-10606 GCA_049511275.1 Bryobacteraceae bacterium | reverse complement strand
GGAAGTACCCCGTGGAAAGGACCGGAGTTCTCACCGGCACCATCTTCGACGTTTATTCCGAAGGAGGCCAAGCATTTTGGGTGGCGACCTCGGAAGGCATCGCGCGCTACACGCCACCCTTATGGCGGCAACCAGCCGGCATGGAGGAGTTCGACCTCCCGGTTCACGCGATAGCAGAAGATCTGCAGGGGCGGCTATGGATGAGCGCCACGGACTGCGTGCTGGAATTAAAGGGCGACATGTGGACGCGGCACGCCTTGCCCGCCGGCTTCCGCACCGACACGGTCCAGACCAGTAGCGTGGTGCCGCTTCCCGACGGCAGGGTCCTGGTCAAGGTGACGCGCGTGGTCCCCGACGATGCGGTTCTGGCGATGGATCCAAAGAGCGGCCGATTCACCGAACTGTCGCACCCCGAAGGCCGGCGGATCACGTGGATCGCGCAGCGCCCGGGCGGCGGGGTCTGGGTGGGCAGCGATGTGAAAGACACGCCCGGGTTGCGGCTGGACGTCTACGATGGTACGAGTTTCCGCAAGGTTCTGGAAGTAGGCCGGGAATGGCAGGGCGCAAATCTGCGGTCAGTGCTGGAAAGAGGGCCGGGAGAGATCTGGCTGGGCGGTACCGCCGGGGGCGGCCTCTATCGGGACGGCCGGTTTTCAAATCCCTTCCAGCCCAACAACGGCTACCGGGAAGCCGGGGTCTTCGTTCTGGGCAACCTGCCCACGGGCGAACTGGTGGCTGGCGGCCGGGACCGGTTCTTGAAATACGACGGCAAATCCTGGACCGTGATGCGCGACGGGCTGGACCGGGTCCGGCAGTTGACCATCACCGGCGACGGCGCTCTGTGGGTGGCTTCCGCCTCGGGCGTCCACCGTTTTAAGGATGGGAGTTGGATTAGCTATCAGACCGAAGAGGGTCTGCCCACGGTGATTGCCTATAGTGTCTTCCAGGACAGTCAGGGACGTTTATGGGCGGGGACGACGCGCGGCCTGGTCTTATATCATCCGGAGGCGGACACGGATGCTCCGCGGACGATTCTGGATGCGGCGGCCAACCTGCGCGAAGTTTCACCCTCCGGAGAGGCGCGAATCGGGTTCGGTGGGATCGACAAATGGAGCCAGACGCCCTCCCGGCGCCTGCTCTTTTCCTATCGCCTGGATGGAGGGATTTGGTCGCCGTTCCAGAACATCGACCTGGCGGCGTACCATCATTTGCCCGCCGGGACGCACCGCTTCGAGGTGCGCTCGATGGATCGCAACGGCAATGTCGATCCGACCGGCCAGTCGCTGGAGTTCGCGGTGCTGCTGCCTTGGTACCGGCAGTTCGGGTTTCTGGGGTTGCTGGGAGCGGGCTCGTGTGCCATCCTCGTTCTCGCCTGGATTGCGGCTTCGCAGTACAAGCGCCGCGGCAGCCTGATCGTGCAACTGCATCGCGCCAGGGAACAGGCGGAAGCGGGCAGTCTGGCCAAGGGCCAGTTTCTGGCTAGCATGAGTCACGAGATCCGGACCCCGCTGAATGGCGTGATTGGGATGACGGGGCTGTTGCTGGATACGGAGCTGTCGACCGAGCAGCGGGAGTACGCGGACACAGCGCGGCGGTCGGGAGAAGCCCTGCTCACCGTCATCAACGACATTCTGGACTTTTCGAAGATCGAAGCGGGGCGGATGGCAATCGAATCGCTCGCGTTCGACCTGCGGCTGGTGATCGAAGAAGTCAATGAGATGCTGGCCCCGAAGATCGAAGACCGCAGGCTCGACTTGGTGCTGGAGTACCCGCCGGAGTTGCCGCGGCATTTCATCGGAGACGCAGGACGGATCCGCCAGGTGGTTACCAACCTGGCGGGCAATGCAGTGAAGTTCACGCCGGAAGGCCACGTGCTGATCACAGTGAGCTGTCAATTACCGGACGGGGAGAAGGCGCTGGTCCGCGTTGCGGTGCAGGATACCGGTCCGGGAATTCCGGCGGAGAAGGTGGACCGGCTGTTCGAGAAGTTCAGCCAGGTTGACAGCTCAACTACCCGGAAATACGGCGGCACGGGGCTGGGGCTGGCGATTTCCAAACAGCTTGTGAACCTGATGGGCGGCGAGGTGGGAGTGACCAGCCAGGTGGGCGAGGGCTCAACTTTCTGGTTCACGTTGCCCTTACAACTGGATGCGCATCCGCACGCGGAGCCGGTGCCGGTGGCCGACCTGCGGGGCTTGCGGGTGCTGATCGTGGATGATAACGAAGTGAACCGGCGGGTGCTGCAGGAACAGATCACCAGTTGGGAAATGCGCAACGGCAGCTATGCGGGGGCGGCGCAGGCACTCCAAGCGCTGCGCGAAGCGAGGGCGGCAGGCGATCCATACCAGGTGGCGCTGCTGGATTACCAGATGCCCGAGATGGACGGAGCGACGCTGGCGGCGGCGGTCAAGGCGGACCCGTTGTTGAGCGACACAGTGGTGATCATGCTTACGTCGGTAGGCCATTGGAGCGAAGTGCGGCACATGCAAGGAGCCAGCATCGATGCCTGCCTGGTGAAGCCGGTGCGGCAATCGCAGTTGCTGAACACGCTGGCGACGGCGTGGTCCAAGAAACAGCAGAGCGGGTTTGCGACGCGGACGAAGGCGCTGCACGAGATCGCGGCGGCGAAATCGAAGCTGGCGGACAGATTCGCGGGGATGCCGGCGCGGGTGCTGATAGCAGAAGACAACATCGTGAACCAGAAGGTGGCCGTGCGCATGTTGGAGCGGCTGGGACTGCATCCCGACGTGGCGGCCAACGGATGCGAGGCTGTGGAACTGTGCGCGATGCTACCGTACGACTTGATCTTCATGGATTGTCAGATGCCGGAGATGGACGGCTACGCCGCGACGGCGGAGATTAGGAAGCAGCAAGGAGCAAACGGGCGGGCGGCAATTATCGCGATGACAGCGGAGGTGATGGAGGGCTGCCGGGAGCACTGCATCGCGGCCGGAATGAATGACTACATTTCGAAGCCGGTACGGCTGGATGACATGATCGAAGCTCTGAAGAAGTGGGTGCCGAAGGTGATTCCGGCGGCGAACGGGCTGCAAGAGCGCGAATTACCTTCGACTTTATAGACGGCGTTCTGGCTCGCGCGTCGAAGGAAGCGAGCGCAAGGGATGCCAGGAAAACATGAGTCAGGCGCCTTCGCCGGCTTGAAGATCAACTAAGGCCATGGATCGCACCGGCGGTTCAGCCGGTGATCGCCCAGATGGTCTACGTCCCCCCAGACGGAAGCGAAGAAGATGGTCCCCGCTATGAGATACCGATGTCGGCGGATCGCTACTTGCCCTGGCAGCGGAAAAGGGCCCTGGCGATAGCTACCGATATCCCCAAAATATCGGGCCGATAGTTTGGCGGCGTCGGCTCCGCTTGCCGTTCCGTTTCAGGGGCCGCGGCTCTTCGTTCACGTGACCTGTTCCGAGTAGCCGATGATCCGCTCGGAAGAGCAGCGCACCTCACGAGTTCTCTTGTGGCTCGGTAATGCCGTCTTCAGGCGTTCTGCAGCACTGACACGAATCCCGGTCCTTGCGATTCCACCCTGTCGCTCACGACCCAACGGGTCGTCTCGACAATGCTACACACCTCTTCCTGGGGATGCGCTTGCGCTATTGTTAAGCAATGAAAAGCCTCTCGTTTCGGAATTTAATTCTCGGCGCAACCGCCTTTTGCTTGACTTGTGCGCTCGCCTCCTGCGGCTCGAGCGCGAACAACACCAACTCGAATCCGTCCGGCAGCAGTGTAATCGGCACCTACTCGGATCCCTCCGGCAGCTTTGTGCTGGATGTCCGCTCCGGCGGCGCAGCAACCTACACGTCCGTCGGCGCCACCTTTTCGTGTACCTATACGACCGCCGGAGACAAGCTCACTCTGAGTTGCCAAGGGCAAACCGCGAAGACTGTATTCACGATTCATGACGACGGTTCGTTGACCGCTCAAGATAGCGTTGCGGGGACGCTGCGAAAGACCAAGTAATACCCTCCGAGATGACGCGCGCTGCGGAAGCTGTTCCCATGTCACAGCTTATGCATTGCGAGCGTGCGTGGCTGGGCCTTTTCGGTAGCAAGGGATCCGGCTGTCAATCCTGCGCGAGACCGCAACCGATCACGCCATAACGCCTTCGACAGAGCTGGCAGCTCCATCAGGGTGCCGTAAAGACATGCATCCGGCATTTCAACGCAGCACGTGACGGGTTGCTATTAGTTCCCGACCCCGCAGGGTGTATCCTGTTCCAAAGGAGTGCCGCATGTTCCGTCTGCTGTGCTGTCTGTTCGCCGCGCTTGCCGCTAACGCCGCAACGCCCCTGTTCCAAAGCTCGTTCGATAAGCCCAACCAGGGCTGGAACGCCGTCCACGGCAGCGCAACGCCAGACTCTGCGGTGTTACACGGCAACAACAAGTCGTTGCGCCTGGAGGCGGCGAAGTCGGGCGGCGGAGCCATGGTTCGACTCGCGCCCATCGCGCTGAGCATCGGCAAACGATATGAGCTCAGCGGCTGGGTGCGCACCGAAGACCTCGCGGTCCAGGATCTGGATCGTACCCCAATCGCCGTCGGCGCTTCGCTCACCATGGCTTCCATGCCGTGGGACGTCCACTCGGTTTCGGTGGGTGGCAATCACTCGTGGACCCGGCTCTCCCTGAAGTTTGTTGCCAGCCGCGCGCAGGACGCGATCATGCTCACCGCCGGCAGCGGCGGGTCCATGCGCGGCAAGGCGTGGTTCGAGGGCGTGAGCCTCGACGAAGTATCCTCCGCCGACGAGTGGCCGGCGCGCGAGGCCGTGCAGACGTTCGGTCCCGCCTATCGCTATCCGTCCGCGGGTTGGATCTACCTTCACATCGAAGGCGCGCCGTACGAACGCGGCTACCAGCACGGCCACCTCATGGCGCGAGAGATTCCCGAATACCTGGAGCGCTGCGCCGCCGAACTCGGTTCCAAGGACCAGTGGGACCAGTATCGCACCACCGCCAACGCCCTTTTTCTCCGCGGCTTCGATCGCGAAATCATGGAGGAGATGCACGGCATCGCCGAGGGCGCGTCGGACGCCGGAGCCAAATGGCTCGATCGCCGCATCGATCTGATGGACATCGTAGTGGCGAACGTCACCGTGGAATTAGGCGAGCTGTCGTCGGCCGTATCCACCACTGCTACCGGCCTCGAAGGGCTAAGCTTCGATAAGCCTGCGTACGCTGGCGGCAAACGCGATCCCATGCTGGATCATTGCAGCGCGTTCGCCGCCACTGGCCCGGCCACGCGCGACGGCAAGATGGTCATCGGCCATGTTACCTGGTGGCCCCTGACTCTCGCCGAGTAGACCAACGTGATGCTCGATATTAGGCCCGCCGCCGGCCACCGCGTGCTCATCCAGAGCTATCCCGGCGGCATCGAAAGCGGCACGGACTGGTATCAAAACGACGCCGGGGTGGTCCTCACCGAAACCACCATCAACCAGACGCCGTTCAATGTGCAAGGCACCCCCATTGCCTTTCGCGCTCGCATGGCGATCCAGTACGGCGACAACATCGATGAGGTGGTGGAGCATCTCGGCGCCCGCAATAACGGCTTATATACGAACGAATGGCTGATCGGCGACGCCAAGAACAACGAGATCGCCATGTACGAACTGGGCACTAATAAGGCCAAATTGTGGCGCAGCTCGAAGAACGAATGGTTTGGCGGAACACCTGGTTTCTACTGGGGCGACAACAACCCCAAGGACATCAACATTCGCCTGGAGAACTACCCCGATCCGAAAGGCGGACCGGACTACATTCCCTACGTCCCCTACATTCGCGATTTAGCCTGGCAGCATCTCTACCAGGCGCATAACGGCCAGATCGACGAGCAGTTCGCCTTCCTCGCCTTTCGCACAGCGCCGCTGGTCAGCGCGAGCACCATGGATGCCAAGGTCGCGACCTCGGACATGGCGAACCACATGATGGTGTGGGCGGAATTCGGAAAGCCCAACCAGCGCGAATGGGTGCCTCCGCGATCCGGCTATGCCAAAAACAACGGCCTGTACCCTTCGGGCTACGCGCTGCTCCGGGCTGAAGAGTCGGAAGGCTTGCGCATGGCCATTCAGCAGAACGAACAGGCCCGTCTCGCCGCCAAGGCGGAATCCAATGCAACACCTCCTGCCAAGGCGGCTTCCCTGAAGGACCGTCTGTGGAAGGGCTGGGTGCTGCCGGCTTCCGACGCCGACACCTGGTTCGTTGGAGGCGCGGCCGACTATTACTGGATTCTGGAATCGGACGACGTTGAGAAGAGGTTGAGCGCTCAGCGCGCCACGTATCGCAGGCTGAAGCTCGGTTCCGAAGACGGCATGACCCGGTTCCAACTCGAGCAGGCCAAAGGTGCACTGTTCCTCGATTCCCTGCGTCGCAAGATGGGCGACGACTCTTTTCTGAAACTGATGACGGAGTATTTCGAGGCCAACACCACTAAGACCGTGACCGCGCAATCGTTCCTTGACAAGGCCGGCCCGGCGTATCTCGCGAGCGATATCACCAGCCGTCTCGCCTCCGCCGTCATCGTCTACGGCACTGTGCGCGAGGCCGGCGCGAACCGTTACGCCGCCGAGCTGATGCAGACCCGCTTCTTAGACAGGTACGAAAGCCAGGTGCCGATCTACAAGGACTTTGAAGTATCGGACGATTTACTCCGCCATCGTGATGTGGTCTTCGTTGGCCGCCCGGAGGCGAACTCGGCCCTCGCCTCCTGGGCCGAAAAACTCGGCCTCTCCTACCACGGCGCGGGCTTCAGGATCGATGGTGATATGCACGCGTCCGAACGGGAAGCGCTGGTGTACGCCGGGATGAACCCTCTGGATAGCTCGCATATGGTGCTCACGGTGGCAGGTAACGACGCGCTCCGCACAGTGAAAGCATCACGCCTCCAGGCGCCGGCCGAGTACGTGGTGCTTGACGACGGTAACCCGCCGCGAAACGGCTTCATCGGAGAAGGCGCCACGGCGGCCGGGGTTTCTAAGCAGTAGATCAGATCCATGATGCGCTCCCACAGTCTCGGCGCGGAGAGCGGTTGTGTTCCTTGGATCGGATCATCATCGCCCCGAACCGATCTTCAGGAGAATTGCCCTCACCCGCAGGATGGAGGCCGACGCCGGCGCGAGCGTCTCCTGATCCGGGTGGGAGTTCAGGCGCGATATCGGCAGCTTGCCGCGGTGCAAGATCGGCCCGTCGGACCGTTTCCGAGTGCCCCGTCATCGACCGGAAGTGTTGGGCAACTTCCCCGATGAGGACTTCCTGAGCGTTTGATGGACGGAAGGGGATATCGCAACAGCGATCCTGATACACATTGCAGTATTCCGATGAATTAGACGCAAACTCGATTTCAAGATCATTCTCCAACGGACGCGGGCTTGTTTACTGCGGCAACTGCGGCACACGGCCATTTAGTCGCCAAGGTTAGGCAAAAATTGACGGCCCAACGGCGGTCGGGTACCACGAAGGGACTGTGTTGGGCCAGGAGAAATTCTTCCCGCCGCCGCGAGCGCGGGCGGCGGCGAAAAGCACGGGCAGCGCGGACCTGGGCTCACTCGGCGCACGGGAGTCTGGCGGACGCGCCGTGACCGGCTGGCCGAGCGCGCGCATGGTCCCGACTGTGCGTTCGGCGCATAGCCGCACGGCGGCGACAAGCGGAGCGAAGGCGGCGTGGCGCAACGCTTAATCTAGAGTGACCTAACTTAAGCCCGTTCGTCTGTTAGACTAAGGGACCTTGAAACCAGTGGGAGGAAAACGTGAGGCAGAAGCTTATCGGCAGTCTTTTTCTTTCGAGCGTGTTTTTGTTCGCGCAGGTACCTCACCAGCACCATCCGCCTGATTCGGGCGAATACGCCAAAGTGCTCGATGACCCGTCGCGCGATGAATGGCAGAGGCCGCACGAAGTGGTAATGGCGCTCGGCCTGAGGCCGGACGAAACCGTCGCCGACATCGGCGCAGGTACCGGCTATTTCGCGCGCCGCTTCGCCATGCATGCGGGTAAAGTCTACGCGGTGGACATCGACGCAAAACTGTTGGAGATCGCCGGCAAGGACGCGCCACCCAACCTGAAGACCATCCTTGCGGCGCCGGATGATGCCCGCTTGCCGCCTGGCACCATCGAGACGATTTTCTTCTGCGATGTGCTGCATCACATTGACAACCGGCCCGCTTATTACGCGACGCTCGCGAAAGCGTTGAAGGCGGATGGGAGGATCGTGGTGATCGATTTCTACAAGAAAGATCTGCCCGTCGGGCCCCCACCCGCGATGAAACTCTCGGAAGACGAGGTTATTGCCGAATTCCGCAACGCGGGGTTCACACTCGCCAAACGACTCGATATTCTCCCTTACCAGTACTTCCTCTTCTTTGAGAGACGTCAATAGCGAACCGAGGGCGATTCGACGCGTACCGCGAGCGTGGGTGGCGGCGAAGGGCGCGGGCAGCGCCGCCCGGGCCCTTTAGCACGTGCACGGGAGCGGGCGGACGACGGCTGGGCCTCAACTTATCGGCTGTCTCATTTTCGGGTTTTGGGTCACCTTGGCACCGCGTGGTGGTACAGTCCGGGAAGAGAGAGTATCCATGAGATTGAGACGTGCGAGTGTGTGGGCGGCGCTGTCGATGGTCGGGCTGTCGTTAGCCGGGCTGATCCCCCGGCAACCGGCCGCGGCAGCTTCCAAAAACCTCTTCTATCTGGGAGCGGATATTTCCGGCCTCGTTGGGCACAGTTCAAATTATGGGCACGATTACGGGCACAATCGCAAAAATAAAGGCCAAGCCATTTCTGGCATAGCCTAATTAACTGCTTTAGAATCTATGGTGCGGAGAGGGGGACTTGAACTCTCGCACTACACTGAAAACACGTAAGTTATACACGACACAAAGCTCTCAAAATACCAGAAGTGCCAGAAGCACGCCGCCAAGTCACACCACAAGTCACACGGCTTGGTTTTTTGCTCTCCAGTATATCGCGGCAGCGCCTGAGTCGCGATTGCGCATCAACCCGCCGGAGGTTCGCATGATCCCTAGCGGGAACGAGCAGTAGCGCGCCGCTATAGCACCGAATCCGGTCAGGCAGCGGCTAATACCCTGTCGATGCTCGGCCGCCTTGGCGGCTGACCGATCGTCGCTCTCACGGTGCGTAAGTCACCCACATCACCGGTCAAAGCGGAGTGATGCGCCTTTCCGGAAGCGATCCTGATGGCCTGTGTGATGGCAAGCGCACCTGCGACGGCGCTGACGAAAGGAACGGCGACGCTCTGCTCCGCAAGCGTGGCCGCCCCGCATCGCCCCGCATCGCCCTTCCGGGCGACCTCTTGGTATGCGGGGAGGTTCATCAGTTGCGCGACCCTACTGTCAGTCTCATCTTCAACGCCTTCAAAATGCCGGGCGGGGTCGATTGTCGAATCGAAAACGTTAATCCGGATCTTCTGGTAATCTGCAGCGGTTGCGCCGAGGCCTGCATCGATCACGTAGTCGAATCCGGGCAGCCCGAGCAGGCGGCGCGGGGGCAAGCGATCGAGACCGGCTAAAGCGAGTAGAGGCTCTTGGTCCGTGCGCCGGAGATATTTATCAAGCCGGCGATCAACGCGGCGCACGCGGAATTTCCGGGCATCAGCCCATTCTTCCGCAATCTTGGTCTTGAGCGGGCCGTATCGGCCGCGGTGGACCAGGATCGATGTTCCCCAGTTTTCCTTTCGAACGAAATCATCGTCCTGCAGGAAGAGCAGGACCTTTTCGGGCTCGGGATAGGGCAGCATGGACAACGACCACAGAAAGGTTTGCCCGAGGTTGCCGAGTCCTATGAGCCAAAGAGACAGGGGAAGATAGCAGTCCGCCTGCACGGGGCCAGGATTGTGGAGGCTGTTCTCGCCCAGCTCGGGCGACCAGAGCGATAAGGCTTGCGTTGTTCTTCCCGCTCGTGGATTGCCTTGCTCGGCCATGAACGCCTGGCCGACGGCGAGCGCGCCAGCCGCGACTCCGGCGAGAACACAATCGCTGCGGCCGATAGTGGTTGGCGTACGGCCAGGCGCGACGCCGGCCACCCACCCGTCCCAATACGCTTGTACTGACCAAGTGCTGGCATGGTCCAAGGCGGGGCCGATGAGAACGGCTCGGTTTGGGGACGGATCTCCATCCAGAGCGCCGAGTTCCAGGGCCGCATCCGCAAGGTTGCTGGCCTGAAGGGGGAGTGGAATGAGCAGCGGGCGATCGAGATCTCCGTGAACGCTTACCGCGCCGAAGCAGCGGGCGGCGGTGACCGTGGCGGTGAGAAAGGCTGCTTGCCCTGCCGGCGTGCCGGCCGCGTCACTTGAGAGGAACAGGGACAGCCTGGAGGCGGCGAGCTTCGCGTCGGCTTCGGAGAAAGAATATTGGCCTGAATTCACGAGCGCCGCGCGGATGCGCGAGGTTTCGGAATGGATTTCGATGGGCGGGGTGGTCACAGCGGCCACCATCCGATGTAGAGTGTCCGGGCGCCGTGCGCGCTGTGGTCGCACCACTGGCGCGCGCCGAGATATTCATAAACGCCGATCTTCCCTGGCAGGCGATGTCGGGCGGCGTAATTGGGGATGATGAGCGCCAGGTGGCCGACCTCCGGGATCATGGGA
>JBEKYE010000301.1:0-6506 GCA_049511275.1 Bryobacteraceae bacterium | reverse complement strand
GTGTGGTAGTCGTCGCCGCCGGGCGCGCCTTTGATGGCCGTGAAGTTGGCGCCGGCATCGGTGGACCGGTAAGTGGAAGTGTTGGCGACGTAAATCACGTCCTTATTCTTGGGGTCGACGCGGACGCAGGCGAAATCCGATCCGCGTCCGTAGATGCGATTCTCGCTGTTGACCTTCTGCCAGGTGGCGCCGGCGTCATCGGAGCGATAGAGCCCGGGGCCACCCGCCGCGGCCTCAGCCGGTCCCGCGCCACCGGCGCCTCGGCCGGCCGCGCCCGCGCCGCCCGCGGCGCCACGCCCACCGCGGCCGCCGCGTCCGCCGCCGCCGGTGGTTTCGACCAGCGCATACATGCGGTTGCCGTCGCTGGGCGCAATGCCGATGCCGATGCGGCCCAGTCCCTGAGCGGCCGTGGGCAAGCCTCCAGTCAGTTGACTCCAGTTGTCGCCGCCGTCGGTCGATCGGAACAAGCCGCTGTTCGGGCCCGAGAAAGTGCCGTTCTCCCACGGCCCGGAGCGCGTCTGCCACATCACGGCGTACACGGTGCGCGGGTTGGCCGGATCGAAGGCCAGATCAATCGCGCCGGTGTGCTCGTCCTTGTAAAGTACTTTTTGAAAATGCTCCCCGCCATCGGTGGAGCGAAAGACGCCGCGCTCGGTGTTGGGCCCGAACGGGTGGCCCGCGGCCGCAACGAAAACGCGGTTTGCGTCCTTGGGATCAACCAGAATTGCGCCGATCTGCTGGGCATCGCGCAGTCCCAGGTGCCGCCACGTCCTGCCGCCGTCGACGGATTTGTAGATGCCGTCGCCGACCGAGAGATCGGGTCTCTGCGGCAACCCTTCGCCACTGCCCACGTAGACCACGTTCGGATCAGAAGGCGCCACGGCGATGGCGCCGATGGAGCCGGTGGGCTGGTCGTCGAAAATGGGCTTCCATGTCATGCCGAAGTCGTCGGTCTTCCACACGCCGCCGTTGTTGACGCCGATGAAGAAGACGTTCGGCTGGTCCGCGATGCCCGCCGCGCCGACGGTGCGGCCGCCGCGGAAGGGGCCGATCATGCGCCACTGGAGTCCGGAGTAATACTTGGGCTCGAAATTCTGAGCCGAAACCACCGTCAAGAAGCAGATCAGAAACAATAGGAATCGTCGCATCGTTTTCAAAGCATATCATCCGGCGGGGGATACGGAGCGCGAGCGGAAACAGCCGCTCGAAACACAGCCGCTCGAAACCTTTTTCTTTGGTTTCCAGTGCTGCTATTCTGGAAACTGGCGGAAACAGAAGGTCTGGATTCCCGACTGCTGGAATTTGATTCCGCTTTTATATGAACACCACAGGGAAAATCCAAAATAAAGGCCAGGTTACCATCCCCACCAGCGTACGGCGCCAGGCCGGTCTGTCCAAGGGCGATCTGGTTACCTTTGCATTCCAGCGCGGCAAGATTGTCATCACCCCCAGGCTGATGATTGACCGCTCGAAGGTTTCCACGGACGACGACTATACCCCTGAGCAAAAGCGCATCATTGACGCCAGGCTGGCTGAGGGTTTGGCCGACATCAAAGCCGGCCGCACTTTTGGCCCCTTCGATACCATTGACGAAATGATCGCCCACATGAAACGCGGTCTCCGGAAGAACGCCGCGAAGCGAAAAGTCACCCGCTCCCGATGAAAATTCATTACTGGCCAGGTGCAAGGAAGGCGCTGGAAGACGCCCCGGCCGCAGTGCGGAAGGCCTTTTTCAAGCAGGTGAGATTTCTGGAAACCAACTTGCACCACCCTTCCCTACGCGCCAAGAAGTACGACGAGTCGCAAGATCTCTGGCAGGCTCGCGTCAACAAGGACTGGCGTTTCTATTTTCAGATCCGAGGAGACGTCTACTATCTGGTGGATATTATTCCCCACCCCAAGAAATGATCCTATGCCGCGCCATCACCAGTCGGTGATTCTGCGACGTGCGAGCTAGCACCATGCCCCACGTGTTAAATTGAGGGGAATCGCTCCCCTCATAATGGAAACTCAAGGCACCACAGGCGAGAGGTTTCAGAAACTGGTCGAAATCATGGCCCGCTTGCGCGCGCCGGGCGGCTGCCCGTGGGACCGCGAGCAAACCTTCGACACCATCAAGCCGTTCACCCTGGAAGAGACTTACGAGGTGCTCGACGCCATCGATCGCCGCGCGTGGGGGGAACTCGCCGAAGAGCTCGGCGACTATATGCTGCAGGCGGTCTTCTACGCGGAAATGGGCGCCGAGCAGAACCTGTTCAGCATCGACGACTCGCTCGATGCCATCAACCAGAAACTCATCCGCCGCCATCCCCACGTGTTCGGAGAGCAATCCGCCGAAACCGCGAGCGATGTGAAGCGCATCTGGGGCCAGGTGAAAGCCGCCGAGAAAGAGGACCAGGGCAAGCATAACGAAAGCCTGCTGGCCCCCGTGCCGCGCGCGCTGCCCGCCCTGGTGGAAGCGCAGCAGATCGCCTCGCGCGCCGCCGGGGTGGGCTTCGATTGGGAGAACCCCGAGCAGGTGCTCGACAAGCTCCAGGAAGAGCTGGCCGAATTCCAGAAGGCGCATCAAAACGCGTCGCAGCCGGAGATGGAGGACGAGCTCGGCGACATACTCTTCGTTCTGGTGAACCTGGCGCGTTTCGTCAAGGTGGACCCCGAACAGGCGCTGCGCCGCACTAACGCCAAGTTTCGCGAGCGCTTCGGCTACATCGAACGCAGGCTTGCCGAACGCGGCCGGAAACTGGAAGATTCCAGCATCGCCGAAATGGAGGACTTATGGCAGCAAGCCAAGCTGTGATCGAGATTCGCCAGCTCTTCCAGCTCGCGGAATTCGAAGACGTGCTCCGCTTGCAGCAGATCATCTGGGGCTTCAACGATGTCGAATTGCTGCCGGTGCGTTTCCTGGTGGTGGTCAGCCGGATCGGCGGCCACGTCTTCGGCGCGTACGACGGCTCGGAAATGATCGCATTCTGTTTCGCGATTCCCGGCATCAAGCCGGCCGGCAAGAGTTACCTGCACAGCCACATGCTGGGCGTGCTGCCGGCGTATCGCAATACCGGCATCGGGCGCAGGCTCAAGCTCCGGCAGCGTGAAGACGCGCTGGTGCGCGGGATCGAGCTGATCGAGTGGACCTTCGATCCCATGGAGCTGAAGAACGCCTTCTTGAACATCGAGAAGCTGGGCGCGATTGTGCGGCGCTACAACCAGAACCAGTACGGCCACACAGGCAGCCCGCTGCACGGCGGCCTGCCGACCGACCGTTGTTATGCGGAGTGGTGGATCGACTCGCCCCGCGTCAGAAAGATTCTCGCCGGCGAGCCTCACCCCATCAATGCCGTGGAGCGCGTCAGTTATCCCGCCGATATCGCCCTCATCCGCCGCGACGACGCGGCGCAGGCTCGCGCCATTCAAAAGGCCAACGGCGAGAAACTCTGCCGCGCTTTTGAACAGGGCCTGGCCGCCACCGGATTCGAACGCGGAGAAACCGCAGGAACCTACCTGCTGGAGCCCTGGTCGTGAAACTCGAACGCATTACTCTTCGACAGATTCGCATGCCGCTGGTGCACTTCTTCGAAACCAGCTTCGGCCGCACTTACGAACGCCATATGATCCTGGTGGAAGCGCAGGGCGATGGCGCATCCGGTTGGGGCGAAGTCACGGCCGGCGAAAACCCCTTCTACAACGAGGAGTGGACCGCGTCGGCCTGGATGATCCTGCGCGATTACGCCGCGCCGCCCGTGCTGGGCCGCGAGTTGCGCGGCGCCGGGGACGTGTACCCGCTCACTGCCCACATCCGCGGCCACAACATGGCGCGCGGCGGCCTGGAGACGGCCGTCTGGGATCTCGCAGCGCGGCTCGACGGCGTGCCGCTGTGGCGGAAAATCGGCGGCGGCGCGCGCCGCGAAATCCCCTGCGGCGTTTCCATGGGCATTCAGGATTCGGTGGAGCAGCTCATCGAAAAGATCGAGCGCGAGCTGGCCGCCGGATACCAGCGCATCAAGATGAAGATCAAGCCGGGCCGCGACGTCGACGACGTGCGTCGCGTGCGCGAGCGCTTTCCCAACATCAAGCTGATGGTCGATGCCAACTCCGCCTACACCCTGGCCGACACCGCTCACTTGAAAAAGCTGGATGATTTCTACCTGATGATGATCGAGCAGCCGCTCAGCCACGACGACATCATCGATCACGCCGAGCTCCAGTCCAGGCTGCAGACTCCCATCTGTCTCGACGAGTGCATCCGCACCGCGCACCACGCCGAGCAGGCCGTCCAGTTGCGCGCCTGCGGCATCATCAACATCAAGCTGGGCCGCGTGGCGGGCTTTGCGGAAGCCAGGCGCGTGCACGACGTGGCTCAGGCAGCCGCCATTCCCGTCTGGTGCGGCGGCATGCTGGAAGCCGGCATCGGGCGCGCCCACAATATCGCGCTGGCCACGCTCCCCAACTTCGTGCTGCCCGGCGATGTTTCGGCCAGCCGGCGTTACTGGAAGCGGGACATCATCCAGCCGGCCGTCGAAACCACTCCGCTGGGCACCATCGCCATCCGCGACGAGCCCGGCTTCGGCTACGCGCTCGACCGCGATTTCATCCGCAGCATCACGGTGCGCGAGGAGTCCATCGGTTGAAAGGCAGAGCCGGCCTTTACTCGCTCATCGCCCTGATGATCGCCGGTTGGACCGGAAACTACATCGCCGGCAAGATCGCGCTCCGCGCCTTCCCGCCGGTGCTGCTTTACGGCTTGCGCATTTCGATGGCCGGCGTCCTCATTTTGCCGGCTTACTGGTGGGAGCGGTGGCGGCGCACCGGGCGATCATGGACGCTGCGGGACGTGCCGCAACTGGTCGTCCTGGGCCTGTTCGGCGTGGCCCTAAACCAGTTTCTATTCGTGGTTGGTCTGAGCCGAACCAGCGTTGCCCATTCGTCGATTTTCGCCAACCTGTCGCCCATCCTGGTTCTGCTGTTGGCCAGCTTGCGGGGCCTGGAACGGCTCACCGGATGGAAGCTGGTGGGCGTGATGGTGGCGCTGGCGGGAGTGGTGTTGCTCCGCACGCTGGATGCCGGACCTCAAGGCGAGGCCACCCTGGCGGGAGACTTCATCACGTTTTGCGGCGCCATGGCCTTCTCCATCTTCACGGTGCTGGGCAAGCCCCAGGCCAACCGGTACGGCACCATCACCGTGAATACCTTCGCGTACGCCGGCGGCGCGCTGCTGATGTCGCCGGTGACGCTGTGGCAATCGGCCGGGTTCGATTTTTGCGCGGTGCCGTTTTCCGCCTGGGCCAGCGTTTTCTACATGGCGCTGCTGCCGTCGGTGATCTGCTATCTCATCTATTTCTACGCGCTGGCCCAAATGGAAGCCTCGCGCCTGGCGGCTTTCTCGTACCTGCAACCGCTGCTGGCCACCGTCTTCGGAATCCTCATCCTGCATGAGCACGTCACGCTCGCGCTGGTGGTCTCAGGCATCGTGATCTTTGGGGGCGTCTACATCACGGAGCGGGCGCGATGAACGCCTTCGTTTCCCTGCTCCGCGACAATCGCAACTATCGCAACCTCTGGATCGGCCAGGTGGTCAGCGAAATCGGCGACCACTTCAACAACATCGCGGTCTTCAGCCTGGCCGTCGCCACCACCAGATCCGGGCTGGTGGTCAGCGGCGTGCTGCTGGCGCGCGCCATCCCCGCCATGCTGGCCGGCCCGCTCGCCGGCGTCACGCTCGACCGCTTCGATCGCAAGCGCATCATGATCGCGAGCGACCTCATCCGCGCCGTGGTGGCGCTCGGCTTCATCCTCACCGTCAAAGGCCATGCCACCTGGCTGCTCTACGCGCTCAGCGCTCTGTTGATGGTGGCCTCGCCGTTCTTCACCAGCGGGCGCTCCTCGATCCTGCCCTCCATCGCCACCAGGCGAGAGCTGCACACCGCCAATTCCCTCACCCAGACCACGCAGTGGACCACGCTCGCCGCCGGCGCTTTCCTGGGCGGCATCATGGCGCAATTCGGCTATCCCCTGGCGTTCCTCTTCAACTCGCTTTCCTTCCTCTTTTCGGCGCTCTGCATTTCGCGCCTCTTCCTGCCCGGCCGCGGTTTTCGCCCGGCGCGCCGCTCGCTCACCGAAAGCGACGTGGTGCGTCCCTGGCACGAATATGCCGAAGGCCTGCGCTACATGCGCTCCGTCCCGCTCATCCTCGGGCTCGCCATGGTCAACGTGGGCTGGGCCACCGGCGGCGGCGCCGCGCAGATCCTGTTCAGCATTTTCGGCGAGCTGGTCTTCAACCGCGGACCTTATGGCCTGGGCCTCATCTGGGGCTGCGCCGGCGTCGGGCTGCTGATCGGCGGAGCCTGCGCCTACCGCTTCGGCCGCCAACTCACCTTTCAGAATTACAAGCGGTCGATTGTCATCTGCTACATCGTGCATGGCGGATCGTACATCCTCTTCAGCCAGACGCGCAGCTTCTATGCGGCGCTGGTCTCCATCGCCCTTTCGCGCGCCGGCGTGGGTTTCAGCTC
>JBEKYE010000300.1:0-6526 GCA_049511275.1 Bryobacteraceae bacterium | reverse complement strand
GCTGGTGGAAAGGCTGGTGGCGACGGGAATCGGCACCATCGAACAACTGGGAAGCATGACGCCGGAGCAACTGGAAGAGATCCAGGACGTGGGTCCGCAGGTAGTGGAGACCATCCAGGAAGCGGTGAACGCTTACTACAGCCAGTTCGAGGAGCCGCCGGCGGCCGACGCATCCGAAGCGGTGACTGAGGCATCGGAAGCCGTGGCCGAGGCATCGGAAGCGGTGACTGAGGCATCGGAAGCCGTGGCTGAGGCGATGGAAACAGAAACTGCGGTGGAAGCGGAGACGGCGGCGGAAGCGGAGACTGCAGTGGAAGAAGCGGCTTCTCCGGCAGTGGAAGTGGAAAGCGAAGCGGCGGCGGAGCAGTTTGGTACGATAGAAGACGCGGCTTCCCCCACTCACAATCCGTCGGAAGGTCACGGCCCGGAAGGGACCGAACCGGACGAGGGCGCCCCGGCTGAAAGCGGCGAGTAAGACTGCCACGGTGCCTGTAACGGGGAAGTACCGCCTGTACGGCGGAAGAAGCGGTAGATGCAGACAGTTCTCTCTATGAAGAAGATTCGAATCAACGAGCTGGCAAGGGAGTTGGAAGTCAAGGCTCACGAGATCCTGGACCGGCTGCCCGAACTCGGCGTAACGGAAAAAAAGACGCACTCCAGCTCGATCGATGAGGACGTAGCGATAAAGCTGCGTCGTCTCTACGGTTTCGAAACACCGGCGGAAACCGGGGCGGAAGGCGAGCGGGCTCAGGAAGGCGCGGCGCAAACGGAAACCATGGAAACGGCGGAGGCGCCGGCGGCCCCAGCCGTGCACGCGCACATTGAGACGGCCGGGCACGTACAGCCGCCGGCCGAAGCCGGCAAGACGGCCGTCGAGGAACTGAAGGCCGCACCGGCAAGCGCGGCGCCCATCCGGCCGCCGCTGGCCCCGGGCCGGCCGATCCATCCGCCGGTAGCGGGAACGGGGGTGCCGCGGCCGGAAGGCCCGCGGGCGGCGCCGGCTCCAGCGCCCGCGCCAACCCCGCCAGCGGCAGTGATTGCGCCGGGACGTGCGGCGGCACCGGCCGCGAAACCGTTGCCGGGAATGGCGGCTTCCTCTCCGCGTCCGGGACAGATTCTCTCGGGGCCGCGCCAACCATTTCCGACCACGCCGGCGGAAGCAACACGGGTTTCCGGTCCGGGAGCGGCGATGCCCGGGATGGCGGCGGCCAAACCCGTCGTAGTAAGCCGGCCGAAGGCGGCAGGAGCGTCCGGGCCGGGCGCTCCGGCGCCTGCACCCGCGACCGCAACGGGTGGTTCCATGCCTTTGACCACGGGGCGGACCTTAGTCGGACAGCCAGCGGCACGGCCGGTGGTTCCACCGCGTCCGGACCTGGTGGCCAAGCTGGGCACGCCAAAACCGGCAATGCCCGCACTGCCGGCATCTCCGCGCCCGGGTGTTCCGAGACAGCCCAGCTCGCCGGTACCGGGCCAACCGATCTATCGTGGACCGATCCGGCCGGGACAGCCGATGGTGGCCAAGGGGGCCGTGCGGCCCGCGACTCCGGGCGTGCGTCCAGCCGGACCGAGGCCCCAGCATCCGACCTCGCGGGGGCGGATGGAGCCGGGTCTGGCGCCACCTCCGATGGAGCAACCGCGCGGACGCCCCGGCGACAAACGTCCCTCGCGCCCGCAGCCCAGGGAGCGCCAGGAACAGGAGCGGATGCTGCGGCCGGCGCGTCGGCAGGTGGAAGCCGGCCCTCCGCCCATCAACCGCGAGATCACCATTTCGGAAGGCATCACGGTGAAGGAGCTTTGCGAAAAGCTGGACGTGAAGGCCGCCCTGGTGATGAAGAAGCTGATGGACCGCAGTATCTTTGCGACCATCAACCAGACGCTGGATTCGAAGCTGGCAACCGAAGTGGCGCGCGAATTCGGCGCTTCCACCGCCACCGTGACCTACGAAACAGAAGCCATGCAGGCGGTGGAAGAAGCCGAGGAAACCAAGGACCTGCACAAGCGCGCGCCGGTGGTGACCATCATGGGGCACGTAGACCATGGAAAGACGTCGCTGCTGGACGCCATCCGCGAAGCCAACGTGGCGGCGCGGGAAGCCGGCGGGATCACGCAGCACATTGGCGCGTACCAGGTGGAGATGAACGGCAAGAAGATCGTGTTCATCGACACGCCGGGCCACGAGGCCTTCACGCGCATGCGAGCCCGCGGCGCGAAAGTCACGGACATCGTGATCCTGGTGGTGGCGGCGGACGACGGCGTGATGCCGCAGACGCTCGAAGCCATCGACCACGCCAGGGCCGCCAAGGTTCCGATCATCGTGGCGATCAACAAGATCGACAAGCCCGACGCCCAGCCCGAGCGCATTAAGCAGCAACTGGCCGACCGCGGCCTGCTGGCCGAAGACTGGGGCGGCGACGTGGTGATGGTGCCGGTTTCGGCGCGCACCCAGGTGGGCATCCCGCTGTTGCTCGAGATGATCCTGCTGGTGGCCGATTTGCAGGACCTGAAGGCCAACCCGAACCGGCCCGCCATGGGCACGGTGATTGAAGCGCAACTGGACCGCGGGCGCGGACCGGTGGCCACCGTACTGGTGCGCAACGGCACGCTGTCGGTGGGAGATTTCTTCATCTGCGGCGCGGTGTTCGGCAAGGTGCGCGCCATGCAGAACGACCGCGGCGCGCAGATCCGCAAAGCGGAGCCTTCGACGCCGGTGGAGGTGCTGGGTCTGGATTCCATGCCGGAAGCGGGCGACGATTTCCAGGTGGTGACGGACACCGCCAAGGCCAAACAGATAGTCGGATTCCGCGACCAGAAGATGCGCGAACAGTCGCTGGCGAAATCCAGCCGCCTGACGCTGGAACAACTGCACCTGCAGATGCAGGCCGGCGAAGTGAAGGAGCTGCCGATCATCATCAAGACGGACGTGGGCGGCTCGGCCGAGGTACTGTCCGAATCGCTACAGAAGCTTTCGAACGAGAAGGTGAAGGTCCGGGTGATCCACTCGGGGGTGGGCGCCATCAACGAATCGGACGTGCTGCTGGCATCGGCCTCGAACGCGATTATCATCGGCTTTAACGTGCGGCCGGAGCGCAACGCGGCGGCGCTGGCGGAGCAGGAGAAAGTGGATGTGCGGCTGCACACCATCATTTACAACCTGACCGACGAGATCAAGCTGGCGATGACCGGACTGCTGTCGCCGGTATACAAGGAAGTCTACCGCGGCAAGGCGGAAGTGCGGGATACGTTCCGTATCACCAAAGTGGGCAACGTGGCGGGCTGCATCGTGCTGGATGGCGCCATCACGCGCGATTCGGAAGTGCGGCTGCTGCGCGACAACGTAGTGGTCTACACCGGGAAGATCGGTTCGCTGCGGCGCTTCAAAGACGACGTCAGCGACGTGAAGAGCGGGATGGAGTGCGGCATCACGCTGGAGAACTACGGGGATGTCAAGCAGGGCGACATCGTCGAAGCCTTCAAGACGGAGCGCGTCGCCAACGAAGCCTCCTAAGACATGGCCGCCATCGGCGTGGTAACCCTGGAGTTGCGGCTGGAAAACGCGCATTCGCTCAAAGAAAAGCGGCACGTGGTGGAAAGCCTGAAGGACCGGCTGCGCCACAAGTTCAACGTGGCGGTGGCGGAGATCGAATACCAGGAGTTGTGGCAGCGGTCGGCGGTAGCGGCGGTGACGGTTTCCCCTGACCGGGTCCATGCGGAAAAGGTGTTGCGCGCGGTGGAAGAAGAAGCGGCGGCCCTGCTGGGCGCGGAACTGACGGGGGCGACCGTGGAATGGCTGGCGTAAGAAGGCAGGGGTTGGACCGGCCAGGACAGAGGACCGGGGCTTTAAGTTTGATATGGACGAGCGGCGGGCATTGCGGGTTTCCGAGGCGGTGCGGGAGGAGTTATCGGAAATCATCGGATTTGAGACGGAGGATCCACGGCTGCTGGCGGTGGAAGTGACGGACGTGCACGTCAGCCTGGACGGGCGCCACGCGAATATCCGCGTGGCGGCGCGGGGGACGGAACGGGAGCAGCACGAGTCGATGACGGCGCTGGACCATGCGCAAGGGTATTTACGTCACGAACTGGCCAGCCGGCTGAGCCTGCGGCGGGTCCCGGAACTGCATTTTGAGCGGGATAAGGCCCCGGACGCGGACAGCCGGATCGACTTTTTGATAAAACGGGCGAAAAAATCTCGCGGGCGGGCCGAAAATTAGCCCACAAACCAAACAAATTATGGTAGTTTTGTTTCTGTTGGCGGCTCCGGCCGCGACCCGGCCGGAATCTCTCCAGCGGGTAAGCGGCAGCCGAGGCCAGTAGGGCTGCCGAGCGCGAGTCCAGCGAACTTGAGGTAGTGTTTCTGACGAAAGACAGGGTGGATCAGCCATGCGCGCGGCTCCGATGACAAGCCGATTTTTGGACGCCTGCCGGCGCCGGCCCACGGACGTGCGGCCGGTATGGTTTATGCGGCAGGCAGGCCGCTATCTGAGGCAGTATCGCCAGATTCGCGACAAGCACGGAATTCTGGAGATCTGCAAGCGTCCGGACCTGGCGGCGACGGTGACTTTGCAGCCGGTAGAGACGCTGGACGTGGACGCGGCCATCATTTTCGCCGATTTGCTGCTGCCGGTCGAGCCCATGGGGTTGAAGCTGAAGTACGAAAAGGGCGAAGGACCGGTGATTGCGAACCCGGTGCGCACCACCGACGACGTGGATTCGCTCTCCACCACCAATACCGACGACCTGGGCTACGTGGGAGAGGCCATACAGAGCGTGGTGCGGTCGCTGGCGGGCCGCGTTCCGGTGATCGGGTTTGTGGGCGCGCCGTTCACCATGGCGAGCTACATGATTGAAGGCGGGGCGTCGCGCAATTTCATCCGCACCAAGAAGCTGATGTACAGCGACGAAACGCTGTGGCGGCGGCTGATGGGGAAGATCGTGGACGTGCTGGCGCCATTTGCGCACCTGCAGGTGACTGCCGGCGCCCGCGCCATCCAGGTGTTCGATAGCTGGGTGGGCGCGCTGGGCTCGGACGATTACGTGCGGTACGCGGCGCCGTATTCGCGGGCGCTGATCGAGCGCATCCGGTCCACGGGCGTGCCGGTGATTCACTTCGGCACGGGCGCTTCGGGATTCTTCAAGGAACTGCACGCCGCCGGCGGCGATGTGATGGGGGTGGACTGGCGCATCAACATCGACCAGGCGTGGATGGACATCAGCTACCGCTCGGCGATCCAGGGGAACCTGGACCCGGTGGCGCTGTTCGCGCCGCTCCACGAACTGCGCACCAAGGTGCATGAGCTGCTGAAGCGCACGGGCACGCGGCCCGGCCACATTTTCAACCTGGGACACGGCATCCTGCCGGAAACTCCCGTGGAAAACGTGCAGGCCGTAGTGGAGATGGTGCGGGAATTCAAGCCGTGAAGCAGGCGGTTCTGCTGCTCGCTCACGGCGCGCCGGAGCGGGTAGAGGATGTCGAAGAATACCTGAGATTCGTGCGCGGCGGGCGTCCCGGCCCGACGCCTCCCAAGGTGGTGGAAGAAGTGCGGCAGCGCCTCGCGGCCATCGGCGGATCTTCCCCGTTGCGGGCATGGACCGCGGCGCAGGCCGCGGCATTGGAAAAGCTGCTGGCGATACCCGTCTTCTTCGGCATGCGCAACTGGTATCCGCTGATTGCCGAAACCATGGAGAAGGTGCGGGAAGCGGGCGTAGAGCGCATCGCGGCGGTTTGCCTGGCGCCGCAGTTTTCCGAGCTGAGCGTGGGCCTCTATATCAAGCGGACCGAAGAAGCCATGCAGAAGTTGGGCGTGACGGCGGAGCTGGCGTGGGCCAAGAGCTTTCACGACGACCCGCTGCTGGTGGAAGCGTTCGCGGAGCGGTTGCGGCCGCTCGGAGCGGGCCGCAAGATCCTCTTCACGGCGCATAGCCTGCCGGAGCGAGCGCTTGCATCGGGCGACCCCTACGACCGCGAGACGCGCTCGACCGCCGCGGCCGTGGCGGCGCGGGTGGGACTGACGGATTGGGATTTCGCGTACCAGAGCCAGGGCATGACCGACGACCTCTGGTTGGGTCCGACCGTGGAATCCTGCCTGGACCGCTATGCCGCCGCGGGCATCCGCCAAGTGGTGGTGGACCCGATCGGCTTCGTCTGCGATCACATCGAAGTGCTGTACGACATCGACATCCTGTTCCGCGGCTATGCGCGGGAACGCGGCATCACGCTCGAGCGGCCGGAATCGCTGAACGGATCCGCCACCTTCACCGCGGCCCTGGCCGAAGTGGCAAAGCGATGCCTCGCGTAGTCGTCATCGGCGGCGGCATCTCGGGCCTCTCGACGGCATACTACCTGGCCAAGGGCGGCGCGGCGTCGACCATCCTGGAATCGCGGCCGCGGCTCGGCGGCGTGATCCAGACCGAGCAGGTGGAGGGCTGCACGCTCGAAGCGGGGCCGGACAGCTTCCTGTCCATCAAGCCGGCGGGGCTCGAATTGATCGCCGACCTGGGGCTTTCGAGCGAAGTGATCGGCTCGAAC
>JBEKYE010000299.1:0-6544 GCA_049511275.1 Bryobacteraceae bacterium | reverse complement strand
CCTTCGGAAAGCCCGAGGGCGTCGAGAGGGAGCTGTCCTGGAGCGCCGGATGCGTCTGATCGATTCCGGTATCGATGACCCCGATCTTCATCCCGGCCCCCGCGTTCGCTTCGCCGCCTACCGCGGTCCACGCCGCCGCCGCGTTGGCCAGCGTAGTGGCCCGGTTGAGCAGCAGCTTCATCCTGCGCGCGGGCTTGACCGCTCCCACGCCCGGAATGCTCTGCAACTCGGCCACGCGCGAGGCCGGCGCGGCCACGAAGATCGCGTTCTGAAGCAACGAGACCGAGCCCAAAATCTGGAAATTGCGCGTGGCAAGCTCGCTCTTCACCTGGGCTTGAGCGGCTTCGATCTGCCGCCGGTAGCTGTCGGCCTGCGGGCTTTCGAGGGCTCCTCGCGAAAGAAACCGGTCGGCTACCGGAGCGTCGCTGAGCACCAGCGTGTAACGATTGGGAATAAACTCGGACCGGGCCAACGCCGCTTGTGGCGCGCGCTTCACCAGGCGCGGCCGCGCTGGCTGCCCGAACCCCGGGTAAGCGCACAGAACAAAAAAGAAGAGCGCGCAACTCAGTGCGCGGTGGAGAAACCCTTTGGACATGTTCATGGGACGTGTCAAAAGCATATCAGGTTTCCCCGGAGCTTCGGCGTGCGCTTAGTGCGCGATCAGAGCCGCGACCGTCAGGGAGCGATCATTCCTCCCGTGTGCTATTCCTAAACTGAATGGACCGTATCGGACGGTACAAAATCGTACGGGAGCTCGGACGCGGGGCAATGGGTGTGGTCTATCACGCCATCGACCCCAATATCGGCCGTCCGGTCGCCATCAAGACCATCAACCTGGGCGCCGTCCCCAATGCCCAGGATCAGGAACGCATGCGCGAGCGCCTCTTCCGCGAGGCTCGCTCGGCCGGCATTCTTTCCCATCCCGGCATCGTCACCATCTACGACGTCGAACAGCAGGACTCGCTGGCCTATATCGCCATGGAATATGTCGATGGTCCCACTCTCGACCAGCTTCTCTCCGGGCCTCTGCCGCTTGCGCCGGAGCGCATATTCAGCATCTTCGGGCAAACCGCCGCGGCCCTCGATTACGCCCACGGCAAGGGCATCGTGCACCGCGACATCAAGCCGGCCAACATCATGATCGCCGCTGACGGCACCGCCAAAATCACCGATTTCGGCATCGCCAAGATCACCGCTTCCGAGCAGTTCACCGTCACCGGGTCGATCGTCGGCACGCCCCATTACATGTCGCCGGAGCAGGTGCAGGGGCAAACCGTGGACGGCCGCTCGGACCAGTTCTCCCTGGCGGTGATTGCCTACGAAGTCCTTACCGGCGAAAAGCCTTACACCGGCGAGCACCTCACCACGGTCGTCTATAAAATCGTCGCGGAAGAACCGCCCGCGCCGCGCCGCATCAACGCCAGCCTCACCGCGTCCATCGATGGCGTTCTTCGCAAGGGCCTCGCCAAGAAGCCCGATGCGCGTTACCGCACCTGCCAGGAATTCGCGGAAGCGCTCGAGGCCGCCTGCGCTTCCAGCAAGGACTGGCATGCCATGGCGCGCGGAGGCAGTCTCAACGCAACCACTGTGGGGCCGGGGCAGGGAATAGGCGCGGTGGCCCTGCCGCCGCCGCGGCGCGCCGCGCGCCAGGAATCCGCTAGCACCACCAGTGAGACGCGGGGCAAGTCCGGCTTTCTGCCGTTTCTGATGGCCACCCTGGTGGCTGCCGGCTTGCTCGCGATTGTTGGATGGGAAACCAAGCCGTGGCGCGGTCTCATCCACCCCGACCTGCCCAAGCAGGCCGAGTCTCGGCCGCCCCAGCCGCAACCCGAGACCACCGCGCCGCCCGTATCCATGGCCACGGATGCCAAACCCAGTCCCTTGTCGGCTGCCCGGGCGGAGCCGCCCAAGGACGTCGCGCCTCCCAAGCCGGAGGCCCTCGCCCCGCCCGAGCCGAAGAAGGACACGCACGCTTCCCCGCCCGTGCGCCGCGTTCCGCCGGTTCGCCCGGCGCTTCCGCAACCGATCATGGTGATCAGCAGCCCCGGAGGCGCCATCGCCACCCTCGATCGCCAGGCCGATACCGTCTGCACCACACCCTGTTCCATCGAAGCCGCGCCCGGCCACCACACCATCGGAATCGCCAAAAAAGGATACGATGTCGAGAACCGCGATGTGGAAGTGGGCGCGAGCCCCGTGGAACTGCCCGCGGTGGTGTTGCGCGCCGTGCAGGGAACCCTGATGCTTACCAGCCAGCCGGAAGGCGCCGCGGTGCTGGTGAACGGCAGGCGCTACACCGAGGCCACGCCTGCCCAGATCAACCTGGCGCCGGGCACTTACAGCATCACGGTGGAATGGAAAGACGGCAAGCAGTCGACGCGCACCGTCGAAATCCGGAACGGCATCAACTACCAGAAGTTTCTGGCAGGACAGTAAGGCTGCCCACGCGTTCGTCCGAAGGCTCGAGCGGCGGCGACACCCAGTTGCGGCGTTCCACAATGGTCTGCGGCTCGTAGGTCTGGCCTTGCGCCAGCCGCCGGGCCTCGCGGCGCGACGACCATAACAGCAGCGGACCCACCACGCCCGTGGCCACGCGGCTCATCCATCCAAATTCCCGGCCCACTTCCTTGCGCAGCGCGCCAATCTTCTCGCTGACCGCGGGATTGGTCGCGCCGAGGTGCTTCTCCATGGCCCACAGCGCCGCCGCATAACCATCCTTGAGCGATCGCGATTCCCAGGCGAAGCGCGCGCGCACCCGCATATCCGGGTCGTTCTTGTAGCGCAGCCAGCCGTTCAAAGTAGTGCGGCAGATGCGATAGATGCTGGGACCGTTGCGCTCGAAATCGCGGCGGAAGGCTCCGTCCAGAAACTTCTTGGAGTCTTCGCGAGAGATCGCCGCGTGCCGGAAGTTGAACGCGTGCTGCCCGTGGATGTCGGCCAGGTTGACGCCCTCCAGCATGCGCCCCTGTTCCGTCATCTCCGCAAACAGCGGCGTGCCGGGCACCGGCGTATAGAGCATGAACTGGTGGAAATCCGTGTCGTGCTCCACCGCGTGCTCAATCTCTTCGTGGATATTCTCCGGGGTATGGTGTTCCAGGCCTATGATCGTCGAGCCCAGCAGCTTGATGCCGTGCCGGCGCAGCTCGCGCGCGAGCGACAGCGTGTCGGCGCCCTTCAGTTTGGTGTAGGAGGAGTGCGGCGATTCCAGCCCCATCCAGACCCACGAGACGCCCAGTTCCACCAATTCCCGCATGGAATACTGGCTGATGGCATTGGCCGACGAGAAGACGTAGAGCGACCAGGCCTTGTTGCCGGCCTGCATGTGGGTGAGCAGTTCCATGGCCCGCCGCTTGTGCAGCAGGAAGTTCTCATCCATCATGAAGAACGATTTGACGTGCAACTTGGCTTCCATCTCCGCCATCACGGCGAAGAGTTCCGCCCCGGTGTCGTAGAAATTCAGGTATTTTCCCTTGCCTCCGAAAAAGGCCGACGTGGTGCAGAAGTTGCAGCCCATGGGGCATCCTACCGATGGAATGATGGTCGCGGCTGTGTTTCCCTTGTTTTGCGGCAGCGTCATTCCCATGGTCCGTCCGCCGAACCCGGAAACAATCTGCGGATGCTTCACCGGCGCCGTCGCGTCTTCCCGCAGGAAGCGCCGCATCCAGGAAATGCCGTCGCCGCGCACAATCTGATCCGCATCCACCATGGTCTCGATGCCCGGAATGGCCGCGACGTGTCCGCCAATCACGATGGTGGCTTTCGGCGCCAGGCGCCGGACTGTCTTGCACATCTCCTGCACTTTGCCGACGTTGACGATGATCGAGGAAATGCCCACGATATCGTAATCGTTGCTCGCCAGTTCGGCTTCGAAGGCCGCCTGCGTAGGGAAATCCAACACCGTGGTAGGCGCGGAGATATTCTGCTGGATCATCAGAATGCCCCACGAACGGTGGAACATGCGCAGCGAAAAAGGCCCTTGTTCGCGCGTCACCTGGTTGTGGTACAGCTCCATCGGGTTGATCTTACGGCTCCCGAATTCGTCGTCCTGGGCATAAGGGCCAAAGACGGAAGTGAGCAGTACTCGGGCTCTGGAGCCCTTGGGATGGGTTTCCATATTAGCGAGTTTGAGTGCTGAAACTATTATAACTGCCGTTCCCGGCCGCTTTGTGTAATATCTGTGTAAGGCTGTGGTGGCCTGCACATGGGATCCAACCTGCCGCTGGCATGCGGTTTGTTCACCTTGGTATACAGTCTGGCGGCGCAAACCCTGGAGGTGTCGCCGGCGCGCGTGATGGCCGATGAAGCGGCCGCCATCCGCGCGAGCGGCCTCGAGCCCAACGAACACGTCGCCATCCGCGCCTCGCTCACCGATGGAGCCGGCGCGCGCTGGGCGGCCCAGGCAGAGTTCGTGGCCGGCGCCGACGGAACCGTCGACGCATCCCAGCAGGCGCCCGTAACCGGCTCCTATAAGGAGGTATCGGCCATGGGGTTGATCTGGTCGATGATGCCGGTGTCGAAGGGCGCGCAGCGCTACACCTCCATTCGCGACCTGGGAGCGCAACCGATCGAGTTCCATTTGCTGCGCGGGAACCAGTCGGTGGCCAGTGCGCAACTGGAACAGGTCGTGCTGGCCGATGGCGTGCGCCGTTTGCAGGTGAGCGACAACGGGCTGCGCGGTGTCTTCCTGGTGCCGCCGGGCAGCGATCGCCATCGGGCGGTGCTGGTGGTCGGCGGATCGGAAGGCGGTTTGCCGCTTCCCCGGGCTGCCTGGCTGGCCTCCCACGGATATGCCGCGCTGGCGCTGGCCTATTTCCGCTATCAGGATCTGCCTCCGCAACTGGAATCCATCCCCCTGGAATACTTCCAGCGGGCGCTGGCTTGGCTGGCGCAGCGTCCCGAAGTTTCCGGCGACCGCTTTGCCGTCATGGGAGCCTCGCGCGGCGGCGAACTCGCGCTGCAGCTTGGCTCCATGTTCCCGCGCATCTCCGCGGTGGTGGCTTACGTTCCCTCCAGCGTGCGTGTGGCGGCCTGTTGCCGAAACAGCGGCGGGCCCGCCTGGACGTGGACCGGCCGTGCCCTGGCCTACGTGATTCCCGGCGGACGGCGGCTTCCCGAAGTGATGACCCGGGCCGCTATCGAAGTGGAAAAGACCCAGGGGCCCGTCCTCATGATCTCCGGCCAGGACGACCATGTGTGGCCCTCGGCGGAGATGGCCGACGACGTGGTCTCGCGCCTCAAGCGTTCCCACTTTGCTTACAGCTTCGAAAACCTGAAATACCCGCATGCCGGCCACTATACCGGCCGCCCCGACATTTTTCCTTCCTGGCACGGCCGGGTCCGCAACCCCACCTCCGGCAGGGAAGTCGACCCGGGAGGCTCTCCCAAAGGCGACGCCGAATCCTCGCTCGATTCCACGCCCAAGGTCCTCGAATTCCTCAAGCGGGCGCTCCCATGAAGCTCTCCTGACCCCTGCCGTGGGGCAGGCGCCCTCGCCTGCAGACGGCCCCCCGGCCGGCTTGTCGCAGTCGGGAAGTTGATTCTTCGAGACGCGAGTTTGGGTGTATACTGGCAGGCATCCGGGATCCAAAATGGAAATCCGTGCTACGACCAGGATCCGTTTCCACGCTGTCGTCGCTGCTGTCATCTGTGTCCTCGGGGGCGTGACTTTCCTCGGCTCCTGTTCAGCGCCGCCGGCGAACGCTCCTTCTTCTACGTCCAATTCTGTGACCGGCGCCACCGCCGGGCTCCCCGCATGGGTCCCGGTCTACCCGGACGTCCAGATCCAAAACTTCGCGGGCGGCAACAATGGTGGCTCTTTCTCCTTCAACAGCCCGGATTCACTTTCCAAGGTGGCTTCCTGGTACGAGGACAAGGCTAAGGCCCTAGGCATGACGTTCCCGCCGAATCCGGTGGCCGGTGGGATCGGCAATATCATGGCGCAGGACAGCAAGCGCAGTCTGAATATCTACCTGTTGGAGAACGACCAAAACGGCCGGCACACCACTGTCAGCGTCACTTACGTGCTCAGGTGACCCGGAAGACGACTGGCCTACCGAACCCGTTGAACAACCTCTAGCTGTCTGTCGAGCCGGCGCGTGACGCGGACGTTGGAATGGACCATCGCTGAGGATCCGCGCTTAATGTTCCAGCCATTCTACGACTACGGGACCGTAGCCACAGAAAACCGATTGAGTAAGTGCAGTGGAAGGCCCTTAGGGCTTTGCGGACGGCGGCTGCCAGAGCTCGATCTTATTCCCATCCAGGTCATAGATCCAGGCAAAGCGACCGTAGGATTCATCCCCTCGTTTGGCGTCAATCTTTACTCCCTCTTGTTTTAAGCGGTCGAGCAAAGCATCCAGATCGTCCACGATGTAGTTGAGCATGAACGGTGCGGGGCTAGGATCGAAATACTTCGTGGAGGCGGGAAAAACAGTCCAAACTGTAACGTGTTCCTTTTGCGGGTCGTCGTGTTCGCGCCACGGAAGCATCACGCCTTGGCCTTTGTCAGCGAGTCCAAGATGCTTCGAATACCATTCGCGCATCT
>JBEKYE010000298.1:0-6569 GCA_049511275.1 Bryobacteraceae bacterium | reverse complement strand
ATGGAATCGAACCAGGGCATGACGGAAAGAATGACGAAGAGAATTTCAGCCTAGCACGCCCGGGTGTGGTATCACTGAAATTAAACCTATGCCATCCGAAGAAGAACTACTAGCGGAAGTCGAACGTCTACGCGCCGAGAACGAAGCGTTGAAGCGGCCCGCGCGCGGGCAGATGTCTCTGAAAGTCAGCGAGAAAGGCGCTCTCTCCGTCTACGGCCTGGGCCGTTTTCCGGTCACGCTCTATCGCGAGCAATGGGAAAAGCTGCTGGGACTGGCCGACGGCATCCGCCAGTTTATTCAGGAGAACGATCACCTGCTCAAGAAAAAGGAATAGCCCGGCTACCGTGGAGAGTCCTTTCGAACAAGACCTTGTCCGCGGCGTTCTCCACCATCCGGCGCAGCCCACCGGAGAGGCGCTGGCTCTGACCCACGGCGCCGGGTCAAACTGCAACGCTCCGCTGCTGGTCCTGCTGGCCCGTGCCTTCGCCGAGGCCGGGTTCCTGGTGCTGCGGTACGATCTGCCTTTCCGCCGGCAACGCCCCAAGGGTCCGCCGTTCCCCGCCGGCGCGGCGCGCGACCGCCAGGGTGTCGCCTGCGCCGTCTCCACGCTCAGGGAGTTGCACGCGGACCGCATTTGCGCCGGCGGCCACTCCTACGGCGGCCGCCAGACCGCCATGGCCGCCGCGGAGCATCCCCCGCTTGCCCGAGCCCTGCTGTTGCTCTCCTATCCGCTTCACCCGCCCGCCAGGCCCGATCAGCCGCGCACCGCGTTTTTCCCCGACCTCCGCGCCCCCGCACTGTTCGTCCACGGATCCGCCGATCCCTTCGGCTCGCTCGAAGAGATGCGCGCCGCCGTCGCGCTCATCCCGTGCCGTACCGACTTGCTCGACATCCCCGGCGCCGGCCACGACCTCAAACGCGCGCCCGCCGCTTTTCCGGCCCTGCTGACACGGCTGCGCGCCCTGATGTTAGCCTGAATGATTCATGCCCGATGAGACCTTCGAGCAATTACTTGACCGCGCCGCCGCCGTCTGTGGAATCGAGCCGGGCTACTGGGATATCTGGGGCAAGTATCACGAAACCACCGTTGCGATCCGGCAATCCATCCTGGCGACGATGGGAGTCCCCGCCGCCAATGCCGAAGAACTGCATAGTTCGCTGGCCGCTCTGACTCGCCACGAATGGGACCGCTTTTTGCCCCCCGCCGTGGTCGTCTCCGAATCGGCTGTTGCGGAGCTGCCTATTAACGTTCCCGCCGAATCGCTGGGAGATCGCGCCCACCTGCTAATTCACCAGGAAGATGGCCCCACCGCCGAGCTCGAACTGAACCTCTGGGAACTCGCACAGACCGCGCACATCGAAATGGATGGCCGCACCTGGGTCCGCAAACAGGCGCTCTTGCCGCTGACCCTGCCGCTTGGCTATCACCGGGTCACCCTGACGCTGGGCACGGCTACCGCCTGCACCCGCCTGATCGTCACGCCGGACCGCGCATTCGTCTCCCCGCACCTGGGCCAGGGCGGACGCGCCGCCGGTCTGGCCGTCAGCCTCTATGGCGTCCGCTCGGCGCGAAATTGGGGCTGCGGCGATTTCCGCGACCTCCTCGACGTCGTCGATTTCGTCGCCGAAGATCTGGAAGCCGGCTTCGTCTCGCTCAACCCGCTTCACGCCATCCACAACCGCCGCCCGTTCAACACCAGCCCTTACCTTCCCAACTCCACTTTCTATCAGAACTATCTTTATCTCGATGTCGAAGCCCTGGAGGATTTCCCGCGCTGCCGCCGCGCCCGCGAATTGTGGCAGTCGGCCGCCTTCCAGAACTCGCTCGAAACCCTGCGCGCGGCGCCGTTTGTCGAGTATGAACGCGTGGCCGAGCTCAAGCTGCGCTTCCTTAAGCTGCTATTCCTGGACTTTCTGCGGCGTGAATGGCGCGCCGGCTCGCCGCGCGCCCGCCAATTCCAGGCCTTTCTCCAGCGTGAAGGCGCGCTGCTCGAGAATTTCGCCATCTATTGCGCTCTCGATGAACACATCCATCGCCTGGTTCCGCAAGCCTGGAGTTGGCCCCAATGGCCTGCCGCCGATCGGGACCCCGCTTCCGGCGAAGTGGCCGCGTTCCGCAAGAAATATTGGCGGCGCGTCCTGTTCTACCAGTTCGTCCAGTGGCAGATCGACATTCAGTTGAGCCGCGCCCAGAGCCGCGCTCTGGACCGCCATCTTTCCATCGGGCTGTACCACGATCTGGCCCTCGCCACCGACAGCTCCGGCTCGGACCTGTGGGCCCACCGCCCCTTCTACGCCGCCGGCTGCCGGGTCGGCGCGCCCCCCGACGACTTTTCGCCGCAGGGCCAGGACTGGGGCTTTCCCCCGCCCAACGTCCGCCATCACCGCGAAGACGGATATCGCCTGTTTGCCGAATCCATCCGCAAGAACTGCCGTCACGGCGGCGCCCTGCGCATCGACCACGTGATGCGCCTTTTCCGCCTCTACTGGATTCCCGATGGCTCCGACGCCACCCAGGGCGCTTACGTCCGCGAACCCTCCGAAGATTTCCTGCGCATCCTGGCGCTCGAAAGCGTTCGCAACCAGGTGGTCATCGTCGGCGAGGACCTCGGGACCGTCGAGCCGGCCGTGCGCGAAACTCTGGCGCGCTTCGGCATCCTCAGTTACCGCCTGTTCTATTTCGAGAAGAACCAGCGCGGCGAATTCCGCCGCCACGAAGAGTACCCGCGGCAGGCGCTGGTTTCCTCCACGACACACGACTTGCCGACGCTCGCCGGCTACTGGGCCGGGACCGATATCGCAGCGCGCCGCGCTGCCGCCACCATCGACGATGCCGAATTCCGCCGCCAGGGGGAATTCCGACACGCCGAGAAGCAGAAGATGCTCGACGTCTTATTCGAGCAGGACCTGTTGCCGGCCGGGGCGCCGCGCGCCGCCGCGGCCTGGCCGGAATTGAGCGGCCCGCTGCACCACGCCATCGTCGGTTTCCTGGCGCTGACCCCTTCGCAACTGCTGGCGATTAACCAGGAAGACCTCACCAAGGAACTGCACCAGCAGAACCTCCCCTCGACCACATGGCAATATCCGAACTGGGGAAGGAAGATGCGTTTCACCGTCGAGCAGCTTCGCACGGACCCGGAGGCTCGCGGGTACGCCGCCATGTTCCGCGACTGGATCGTGAAATCGGGACGCCGCAATCGCGCGTAACATGTCGCCGGGCCCCTTGCACCTTTCCTAGCGTAAATACATAATGTAAATATGGCACGATGACGTACACCTGGAGCCTGGCGAAGAATCGTCAGAACACTACCCGTCACGGCATCGCATTCGAAGACGCTGCCAGGATCTTCGAAGGCCCCACGCTGGAGCGCGTGGACGACCGGTTCGACTATGGCGAGATCCGCGTCTACGCCATTGGCATCGTTAACGGCATCGAGATCACGGTCATTTATGCCGATGCTTCTCGAGATGAGCGCCGAATCATTTCGGCATGGAAGGCAGAGCGACATGAAAGAGAAGCGTACTGGAAAGTCTTCGGTTGAGCCAAGCACTGATTGGCAGCGCCTTGGTTCGCTGAACGACCGTCAAATCCGGCGTTCCCTTGAGCGCGACACCGAGGCGCGGCCCACCAATGCGGCGTTCTGGAAGAAGGCGCGCGTGGTGATTCCGGCGGCCAAGCAAACCGTCACCATCCGCCTGGATGCGGACCTCCTTGAGTGGCTGCGTAAGGAAAAGGGCTACCAAACGCGAATCAATGCCGTGCTGCGTACCTACATGGATGCAAACCTGAGTCGAACAGGTTGAGCGGCGGCAGGTGTAACAGCAATCGCGCGTAGACCGATGTTGGCGCCGTAGGCGCCCGCTCAGCTCGACGAATGGTCGTGGATGATTTTCCACCCCGCCGCCGTCTTGCGGATCACCAGCGTAAACCGGCCCGATGCATCGCCGCCGCCGGCCGCCGTGCGCTTCAGCTCGAATCTTCCGTTCGCCAGCACCAGGTTCGGCCCCAGCACGCGCACCTCGATTTCCGAGTACGCCAGCGTCCCCATGGCTTCGCGGTTCGGGTAGTTCCGCCGGTAGCGCTCCAGCACCGCCTGCTGCCCGCCGTGGGTAATGCTCTTGCCGATGAACGTGGTCTCCGGCGAATCTTCGTAGTCCGACGCAAACGCCACCAGGTCGCCGCGGTTCCACGCCGCCTGCGACTGGTTCAACATCGCGCGGATTCGATCGCCCTGCGCGAAAAGCAGCGGCGCACAGCAAATCAAAAGGCACCATCTCACCATGCCGGAGATTATACTGGATAAACTCATGCCCAGCCGCGACGACCAAGCGCCCCTCACTGCCGCCCAGGCCGACCACAGCTTCTTCGGCCATCCCCGCGGCCTCGCCACGCTCTTCTTCACGGAGATGTGGGAGCGCTTCAGCTACTACGGGATGCGCGCCATCCTGATCTATTACATGACCCACAAGATCGTCGAGGGCGGCCTGGGCTTCGGTGTCGACAAGGCCGGCTCGGTCTATGGGCTCTACACCTCCATGGTCTACCTGCTGTGCCTGGGAGGCGGATGGATCGCCGACCGCGTCACCGGGCAGCAGCGCGCGGTGTTGATGGGCGGCATCTGCATTGCCGCGGGCGAGTTCTGCCTGGTGGTTCCCTCGGAGGTTTTCTTCTACGCGGGGCTGGTTTTGCTCATGATGGGCACCGGCCTGCTGAAAGGCAACGTGAGCACCATCGTGGGCCAACTCTACGCCAAGGGCGATCCGCGGCGCGATTCCGGTTTCTCGCTGTTCTACATGGGGATTAATACCGGGGCCTTGATCGCGCCGATCTTTTGCGGCTGGGTGGGAGAGACCATCAGTTGGCGGTTGGGATTCGGAGTGGCCGGCCTCGGCATGCTGGCCGGCCTGCTCCAGTACGTGCTGCAACGCAAGCATCTTGGCTCCGCCGGCCTGCGTCCGGCCAGCACGGGAAACGCCGCGCTGGACCAGCGGCAGAAGCGCAACGCCGTTCTGGTGGTAGGCGGCGGGTTGGGAGTCTTCGCCCTGCTGGCGATTCTGGGGACTACCGGCGTGCTGGCATTCACCCCTAAAATAATCGGGGACGGGCTAGGCTGGTGCCTGCTCGCCATTTCGGTTGTGGTATTTTCCTGGCTTCTGCTGGGCGGCGGTTGGTCGCCGGTGGAGCGGAAACGTTCCGCGGCGGTTCTGGTGCTCTTCGTGGCATCGGCGCTTTTCTGGGCGTCCTACGAGCAGGCAGGCTCCACTCTCAGTCTCTTCGCGGAGAACAATACCGACCGCCATCTTCCCTTCGGCCTGCTCTTCCCGGCCAGTTGGTATCAGACCGTGCAGCCGATTTTCGTGGTGGCGCTGGCGCCGGTGTTCGCCTGGCTCTGGCTGGTGCTCAGCCGCCGGCGGCGGGAGCCGTCCAGCCCGGCGAAGTTCACGCTGGCCCTGGTCTTCGCGGGATTGGCCTTCGCCATCCTGGTGCCACCGGCGGCGGCGGCCACTCACGGCGCGCAGGCTTCCATGTGGTGGTTGATGGGCACTTATTTCCTGCAGACGCTGGGCGAACTGTTGCTCAGCCCGATTGGCTTGAGCGCCATGAGCAAGCTGGCGCCGGACCGCGCCGCGGGGTTCATGATGGGAATCTGGTTCCTCTCCACCAGCATCGGCAACTGGCTGTCCGGCAAGGCCGCGTCGCTGACCGCTTCTATGCCCATGTTGACGGTTTTCGAGGCGGTGGCAGCATTCAGCCTGGCGGCCGCGCTCATTATGGCCATCCTCGTCAAGCCCACCGTGAAGCTGATGTCCGGAGTCAATTAGGCGGCGCCGACGTCGAAAAAAAACTGGTCTTAACGCGCGGCTGTGTTTGTGCCGCTTTTTTGCCAAACCGGGCTTACCAGCTCCGTCCGCCAGATGGGACCGTCCTGGGAGGACGGGCCCTCCGATTTCAGGAAGCACGGGCCGGTTCCCCCGAGCATCCACACACGGGTGTCAGGCGGTTGTTTTCCCAACAGACGTGCCAACACTCCCCGGGCGCCTCCGATATCCACTTTGACAAGATACCGCGTGGCTTCGTGGCTGGCGGCGCCGGTCGAGAACCGTTCCTGGCCGTCGGCGGTAATCAAGAGTCTTATCAGCAGGGGCTTCGGCGTGGCCACGACCATGGATGCCGTGGCCGATTGGGCGCCAGGCGCTAAATTCTTGAGCAGGATCGGAACCATGCCATTGGCCAGGTCTGGCGGAAGTTTCAGGCGGGCGGTTTCTGTCTTGTCTTTGCCCCTACCGTCTGTATAGCCAACCGTCACCATGCCGGTGGAAGCGTTGATCGAGACATCCATCGGGTGCTTGAATGCCGGCCCTTTTTGTACCAGGTGATCGGACAGCAGGTGGAAACGATCGCTCTGCGAAAAGACCGTGGTTTCCTCCTGAAGCGATCCATCCTTGAAATGAAAGACCAGTCGATTGGTCACTTCACGGCCATGGGCCACCTGGGTGGAGTCGCCGTCCGCGACGATCGCGCCGTCTAAGGTGCGTAAAACCAGGAAGCCACGGACTTCCCCCTCCAT
>JBEKYE010000297.1:0-6577 GCA_049511275.1 Bryobacteraceae bacterium | reverse complement strand
AGCCGCCGCCGGATGCGGCGATTGAGGCGGCGCGGCGCACGCCGGCGTTCCAGGAAGTCGAGCGGTTCTCGCAGTTCCCGCTGTGGCGGGTGTCGCCGGCACCGGACCTTCCCGACGGCCGCATGGTGCAATTGAGCGACCTGCGCTTCGGCACACCCAGCGCACCGGCATTCGTGGCCACGGCCATCCTGGACGCGCGGCTCGAACCGGTGCGGGTGTGGTTTCAGTGGGGGATTGCCTCGCCCACGCAAGGCAGATAATCCAGCTTTCTAAGGTTCCCTCTGGATAGGAAAGCCGCACGCGGGACGTCACAATCGGGACGTGAGAGTGATCGATCCGACCGTAGTCCTGGACCTGGAACAGCTTCGAGAGGTGACGCTCGACGACGACGAGCTCATGGGGCAGATTCTGGCGGCGCTGATCGACGACACGGCGCGGCAGATTCCGTTGCTCGAAGTGGCGATCCGCGAGCGGGATGGGCCGAAGTGCGCGAGACTAGCCCACTACTCGAAAGGCGCATGCGCCAACGTGGGGGCCAACGCGGCGGCGACGGTTCTGGCGGCGATGGAGAGCCAGGCGGCCTCGGGCTCGGTGGCCGAATGCAGTGTGCAGCTTGCGCGGCTGGCCAGTGAGGTGGAGCGGTTGCGCCAGCAAGCGGAGTAAGGGCGGGTGAGGAAAGAGCCGGTTAAAGACGGCTGCGGCCAGAATTGGCCGCTCCACGGAGCAGAAGTTTGACGGCATCGAGGCAGAGCGCGGCGGCGTGCTTGGATTCGGCCGGCAGGCCACCTACGGCATCGTCCACGATCGACGGCGTGAAGCGGGCGATCTCGGCCGACGTCCGGCCTTCCAGCCATTCCGTCAGCGCCGACCCGGCGGCGATCGATGCCGTACAGCCGCGCACCTTGTAGCGAACTTCGACTGCGACGCCCGATTCGAACCGCGCCGAGAGGCGCAGAATGTCGCCGCATGCCGGGTTGGAAGCTTCCACCGTGACGGCCGGCGGCGCCAGCTCACCGACGTTGCGCGGATTCTGAAAATGATCGAGCAGGCGTTGGGGATACACTCGGGTATGTTCCAATAATGCCATGGTGCAAGTGGTGGCGGCGATCATCGAGCGCGAAGGCAAGATCCTGATCGGGCGGCGCAAGGCGGAACAATCGCACCCGTTGCAGTGGGAGTTTCCGGGGGGCAAAGTGGAACCAGGCGAAACGCCGGCGCAGGCGCTCGACCGCGAGCTGGAAGAGGAATTGGGAATCCGCGGCGCAGCCGGCCCGGAGATTGCGAGCTACGAGTACACCTATGCGGGCCGCGATCCCATCCGGCTGTTCTTCTTCCGCGTCATCGCATTCCAGGGGGAGCCGGTCAACCTGATCTTCGACGAGATGCGCTGGGAGCCGGTGCAATCCCTGAGCAATTTCGATTTTGTGGAAGGCGACATCGAATTTCTGCGCGGGTTGAGTTCGAGAGCCTACTGAGCAACCTCTCTAGCCACGCCTGCCGACCGGTTCACACGAGCAGTACGCCCTGGGGAAAAACCATGTGCATTTGGGTTACCCGGAGACTCTTGAGCTCCGTGGCGACGGTGAGTTCAAGCTGCGCCGGCAACACCGCAAACGGTGCGCCGGGCTCACCATACTCCCCCGGGTTCTGCATGACGACCGTCATCTCCACGTTCCATCCCCAGGCGAGCTCCACCTGATTCGGCGCGATCTCGATCCTGGTTACGTACCGGTCCGAGGCCTCCGAGCGGCCGCCGGTCTGCACCAGGAACTGGTAGCCGATGGCGACTACGGAGATACCATACTGATTCTTGGCCTTCACGCAGAACTCCTGCTTTAGTGGCGTCGAACCTGGCGAGGGCGAGCCATCCACCGGGCTTGCCGAGGCCCAATACGTTCCCGCCGCCACCGGTTTGTTTCGCGCGATCAGAGGCCAGGTCTTCTGACCGCGGTTGAAAAAAACGGCCGAAGCGCGCGCGTTGCGGGGAGCATCCTGCAAGGCCGGAGCAGGGCCGGTCCGCTCCCACCGGATACCGCTTCCATCGCAAGTAAGGGACCTGGGGTCGGCGGCTTGAATCATGAGAACACCTCACGTTGTGATCGGGGGGACTCGGCCAGAATCGGCAATTTGGCGTTGAGGCGCACAGGTCGTTGTGCGTCTTGCGGCCTCCCACTCTGGTGTAGCATATACCGGGAAACTCTATACTGGTTTCTATGGCAACCGCAGTCAAATTAGTGGACCCCCGGGACAACGAAGTCTTAGCGAGCCTGGAAGCGCGCAGCAAACAGGCGAATCTTTTTTTTCGCGCCATGGCGCATCGTCCGGAGGTATTGAAGAACTTTCCGCCGTTCTACATGGCGGTGGTAGGGCCGGGATCGGTGGCGCGGCGCCTCAAGGTGCTGGTGTATCTGGCCTGTTCGTACGCCAATCAGTGCCCTTACTGCATTTCGAGCAACCTTCCGGGCGCGCGCAAGGCCGGAATCACCGGAGAAGAACTGGTAGCGGTGGAAGCCGAGAGGAACGAGATCTTTCCCGCGGAAGAGCAGGCGGCACTGCGATACGCACGCGAGTTGACGCGCACGGCCAACGCCACGGAAACGCGAGCCGCGCTGGGGGCGCACTTCACCGACGAGCAGATTGTCGAGATCACGCTGGTGATCGGGCTCTCGAACTTCACCAACCGGTTTAACAACGGTCTGCACATTCTGCCGGAAACCGGGCAATCGAGCTGATGGCGATCCTGAGCGGTATCCACCCGGTGGCCGAGGCACTGCGGTCGAATCACGCGCTGGACCGGGTGCTGGTGGCGCAAGGGGCCGGCGGCGCGCGCATCCAGGAAATCATCGATCTGGCGCGACGGGCGTCGGTGCCGGTGCGGTTCGAGCCGCGGCCGGCGCTGGACCGGCTGGCGGGAACGGCCGCGCACCAGGGAGTGGTGGCCCTGGGCGCGAGCAAAAAGTTCGCCGGTCTGGAGGATGTAGCGGGCTCGCAGCTTGTGGTGGTGCTGGATGGCGTGGAGGACCCGCACAACCTGGGCGCCATCATCCGCACGGCGCATGCGGCCGGCGCCGGCGGCGTGGTGATTCCGGAGCGGCGCGCGGCGGGAGTCACCGACGTGGTGGCCAAGGCGGCGGCGGGCGCGCTGGAACATGTGGCGCTCACGCGGGTGACCAATATCAACCGTACGCTCGAAGAACTGAAAGAGCGCGGATATTGGATCTACGGTCTGGACGAGCGCGGCACCGAGGACTACGACCAGGTGGAGTACGCGGCGCCGACGGCGATCGTGCTGGGCGGCGAAGGCAAGGGGCTGCACGAACAGGTTCGCAAACATTGCGACGCGCTGGTGCGCATTCCGGTGGCCGGGGAAATCTCCTCGTTGAACGTCTCGGTGGCGGCGGGCATCGTGCTGTTCGAATGGCGGCGGCGACGCGCGGGCCGCTAGAGCCGGTGTGGCGCGGGCATTCCAGCCTAATGCCACATACTTTTCCTCTGACCGAACATCTGCATTGTTCGTGGGGCAGTCCCCCTGGACTGCGGCCAACGCCTCGCCGGCCTCTCGCAGTGATCAAAGGACCGATCCTTTGGCAGGCGAGCGGGTCCAGGGGGACCCGCGCAGACCAGGGGGTCTGCCCCACGGGCCGTCAGTACAGTAAAATCGAGTTCTATGCGACGTCTTGTGCTTCTGTTCGCAATCGCCACCGCCCTACCGGCGTGGTCCGCGCAACCGGTTCGCGCCAAGAACGGGATGGTGGTCAGCGTGGAACCGCACGCCACCGAAGTGGGGGTCAGCATTCTGCAAGCCGGCGGCCACGCGGTGGACGCCGCGGTGGCGGTAGGACTGGCGCTGGCGGTGACGCACCCGAGCGCGGGTAACCTGGGCGGCGGCGGCTTCATGCTGGTGCGGCTGGCCGATGGACGCACGGCCTTCCTGGATTTCCGCGAGCGCGCTCCCGCGGCGGCATCGCGCAACATGTATCTGGATGCGAACGGCAAGGCCACCGGGGACAGCACCGTGGGATACCGGGCGAGCGGCGTTCCGGGCACGGTGCGCGGACTGGAGCTGGCCTCGCAGAAATTCGGCAAGCTGCCCTGGGCGCAACTGGTGCGGCCAGCCGCGGACCTGGCATCCAAAGGCTACGCGCTTTCCTATGGCGAAGCCAACTCGCTGCGCGGCGGCGGCCGGGGCATGGAGCGCTTCCCGGAATCCAAGCGCATCTTCCTGCGCGACGGCGCGTATTACGAGCCGGGCGAGACTTTCATCCAGGCCGACCTGGGACGCACGCTCGACCGGATTGCGCGCCTGGGCGCGAAGGATTTTTACGAAGGCGAAACCGCGAGACTGCTGGCTGCCGACATGCAGGAGCACGGCGGACTGATCACGCCGGCCGACCTGAAGAATTACAAAGCCATCGAGCGCCAGCCGCTGACGGGCAAATACCGGGGCTACGACATCATCACCGCGCCGCCGCCGAGTTCGGGCGGTGTGGGCATCCTGCAAATGCTGGGAGTTCTGGAAGGGACGGATTTCGCGAAGGCGGGCGCCGGCTCGGCCACGGCGGTTCACTACATCACGGAAGCCATGCGCCACTTTTTCGCGGACCGCTCGGAACATCTGGGCGATCCGGATTTCGTGAAGGTGCCGCTCACGGCGCTGCTGGACCCGAAGTACATCCTGAAGATCCGCGGCTCGATCGACCCGGAGAAGGCCACGCCCAGCAGCCAGGTGCACGCGGCGGTGTTCAGCGGGCGCGAATCGAACGAGACCACGCACTATAGCGTGGCGGACGGGCAGGGCAACGTGGTGGCCGTGACCTACACGCTGAACGGCGGCTACGGCAGCAAGGTGACGGCCACGGGACTGGGCTTTCTGCTCAACAACGAAATGGACGACTTCGCCCCGAAGCCCGGGGAAGCCAATATGTACGGGCTGATCCAGGGCGAGTTCAACGCCATCCAGCCGGGCAAGACGCCGCTGTCTTCCATGGTTCCGACCATTCTGATGCGCGATGGCAAACCGTTCGCGGTCCTGGGATCGCCGGGCGGACCCACCATCATCAATACGGTGCTGGAAGTGGCCATCAACATGATCGACTGGAACATGAACGTGCAGGACGCGGTCAACTGGCCGCGCTTCCATCATCAGTGGCTGCCCGACGAATTGCGCATGGAGAATGGATATTCGCCCGATACCATCGATCTGCTGACCAAACGCGGCTACACGGTCCGGCGCGTGGGCGCGCAAGGCGAGTGCGCGGCCATCCGGTTTAATAACGGGTGGCTGGAAGGCGCGGCCGATCCGCGCAGCGCAGGCACAGCCGGAGGATACTGAACACTCGATGACCCACGCACTGTCAACTCATCTCTTCGTCGGCCACCGGCTCACCGTGGCGCTGTTGGCGAAGATCGAGCAACTGGGGATTCCGCTGGTGGAGATCTTCTGCGCGCGGCAGCATCTGGACTACCGCAACAAAGCGCAGGTGGCCGAGCTGGGCCACTGGTTTCGCGATTCCGAACTGAAACTGCACTCGCTGCATTCACCGATGTACACCGACGAAATCTGGGGCCGCTCGGGGCCGCACGCGGTGATCACCATCACCGAGCCGGTGAAGTCCAAACGGCTGGAGATGGTGGACGAGATCAAGCGCGCGCTGGAGATTTCCGAAGTGATTCCCTTCCGTTACCTGATCCAGCACGTGGGAGTGAGCGGAGAGGAATTCGAGCTGGCCAAGGTGGATGCGGCTTGCGCGGCGCTGGAAGAGTTGAGCCTGTTTGCGCGGCAGCGGGGCGTGGAAATTCTGCTCGAGAATATCCCCAACGATCTTTCGACCGCCGAGCGGCTGCTGCAATTCGAAGAGCTGACGCACCTGCATCTGAATTTCTGTTTCGATACCGGGCACGCCAACATGGGCGCCGGCGTGGAATCGACTTACGGGCGGATGAAGCAGCGCATCCGCTCCACGCACATCCACGACAACAACGGCAAGGACGACAACCATCTGGCGCCGCTCACGAACGAGGGCGGCACGGTGGATTGGAAGACCACGATGCAGCTCTTGCGCGGCCGGGAGGATCAGTACCCGCTGCTGCTGGAGCTGAAAGACCGCAACGATCACACCAACCCGTTGGATAGCGTACTGCCGGTTTTCAGGCTGCTGGAAGAACAGTAAAGGCAGGCCGAAGGGCCGTTGCGAAACCTATGATTCAGCGAATTACGATTGCGCAAGCCGGTCAGCATGTGGGCGAGACAGTAGAGATCGCCGGTTGGCTCTACAACATTCGACGCTCCGGAAAGATCGCGTTCCCGATCGTCCGCGACGGCTACGGCCTGATGCAGTGCGTGGCCGTCAAGAGCGCGCTGCCGGAAGAGCTGTTCGAAGCGATCAAGAATTTGACCCAGGAATCGTCCATCATTGTGACCGGAAAGATCCGCGCCGAACAGCGGGCGCAGGGCGGATACGAGATGGACCTGGAGAGCCTGCAGGTGTTGCAGCGCGTGCCGGAATCCGACCCCTACCCGATCACGCCCAAGGAGCACGGCACCGACTTCCTGATGGACCATCGCCACCTGTGGCTG
>JBEKYE010000296.1:0-7668 GCA_049511275.1 Bryobacteraceae bacterium | reverse complement strand
CGCGGCGGAGTTCGTCCGGCGCGCTGTATATCGGGGCAGCCGCGGCGTGGCTGCGAGGCACGTAGTATTCCGCATCGTCACGCGCCGTTCCGCCGCTGTTACGCACGTCGACGACGGTTCCCACGATTTGCGCGGCGCCGATAAAATGGCCCACCGGGTTCCGATCGTGGAACAGCCGCCGCGCCAATGACTGGCTCACAATCATCACCTCGCGGCCCGGATCGCGATCCTGTTCCGTAAAGCCGCGTCCTTGGCGTATGGGAACGGCCAAGGCGCGGAAATACCCGGGACTCACGGCGCGCCAAACCACCGTTCCCTGAGCGGGGGACTCTTGCGGCCTTCCATCGATCTCCTGCACCGCGAGGGGTTTCGACCGCAACGGCACACCGGGCGGAAACGAGTCACTAACTGCAACTTCGGCAAAACTGGCCGTGGAACGCAGGCGCTCTTCCAATTCCTCGGAGAACGTGAGTCGCCGCTGGGCAGTCGGATACCTTTGCGGCGAAAGTGAGAGCGAGGCCGTCAGGACCTGTTGGGTATCCATGCCCAACGGTATCTGCTGGTACCTCCATAGTGCGCGCGATAACAGCCCGGCGGCGCTCAGTAAAGCCAGCGAGAACGCAAGCTGGGCGACGATCAGCGCCTGTCTGAATCGGCCGCGTCCGCCGGCGGCCGAACGGTATGAGAAGAGAGCTGTAGCGCCTGGATTGGCCAGCGCCGGGCGCGTGCCGAATAGCAGCGCGCTCCCTAGCGAACAGAGCAAGGTGAACGCCAGTACACGCCAGTCCAGGGTCGCCTGCGCCAGTCGCGGGATGCCCTCCGGCGCCGCGTTCACCGCTATCTTGAGCAGCACGTATGCCAATCCGAAGCCGCACAACCCTCCCGGGAGGGCCAACAAGAGGCTCTCTGTTAATGCCTGGCGGACCAGCCTCGTTCTGCTCGCACCTAAAGCCGCGCGCGCCGCCAGTTCACGCCGACGCGCCTCGGTGCGGGTCAGCAACAGGTTGGCCACATTGGCGCAGGCCAGTAGCAACACCGCCAGGACTGAGCCGAACAGAACCCACGCGACCGTCTTAGCGTCGGCCTGCGCCGCGGCGATGGTCACCCCAGGACGTAAGCGTGCGATCACCCGAAGGGGCCTGCCGGTGACGGCGCGCCGCAGCGCGGCATCATTCAGCCCCTGCGGAATCACCAGATCGGCGTGTGCCAGCGTGGGCGTCTCGAAATCGGGTGGTAAGACTCCAACCACCCGGTTAGGTTCTCCGTCGACCAAAATCGTGCGTCCCAAGATATCCGGATGGCCTCCGAACCGCGACCGCCAGATGCCGTAGGAAAGCAGAACCACTCTGGGCCTGTTAGGCCCATCCTCGTCGGCGGTAAAGCTTCGGCCCAGTGCCGGAACGATTCCCAGCGTGCTTAGAAAAGAAGATTCCGCGGACGCACACACCAGCCGGGTAGGTTCACCGGAAGTAAGATCGCAATCGTTTACACCGCTCCAGGATGTCACCGCCGAGAATTCCGTCTGGTCGCGGCGAAATTGCAGATAAGTCGCGCCGAACATGAAATCGTACGGCAGCATGGGGGCGCCGACTCCAATCGATATCAGCCGGTCCGCATCGCCATACGGCAGACTGCGAAACAAAATTCGGTCCACTACGCTGAAGACCGACGCGGTGGCCCCGATACCCAGCGCCAGAGAGAAGATCGCCAGCAGGCTGAATGTCCGATTGCGGATCAGCAGCCTCGAACCATATCGAATGTCCTGGATCGCATGTTCCAGCCAGGGAAAAGGCGTTTGATCCCGGCATTCCTCTTTCGAGAGCTCGATTCCACCGAATTCCCGATAGGCCCTTTGCTGTGCCTCTTCGCGGCTCAAGCCTTGCGCCACGTAATCCTGCACTTGTTGTGCGAGATGAAAGCGCATTTCGGCGTCGAGACGGCGCTCCCACCGGACCTTTCGAAAAAGAGCATCCCAGAGCATGCCGCACCCTTACTCCGCCGCCTGAAGGACCAGCGAGATGGCGGAGCACAATCGATCCCAGCTCTGCGTCTCGGCCTTCAAACGCTGTTGACCAACTCTTGTCAGGGAGTAGTATTTCGCCTCGCGTCCGCCTTCCGAGATCTTCCACTCGGCCTTGAGCCATCCGTGGCTCTCCAGGCGGTAGAGCGCCGGATAAAGCGAGCCTTGGCGAATCTGCAGGGCCTCGTTCGAAATGCGCTGGATCCGCTGCGCAATGCCGTAGCCGTGTATGGGGCCCAAGGCAACAATCTTGAGAATCAACATGTCGAGTGTGCCTTGCAGAAGCTCCGCCTCATGGGGAGTGCTCGTATGCCTAGACATTCGAGATATAGATTGCCCTAAACGGTTTCCGATGTCAAGAGCAATCCCACCCGGCGCGCCCGCTGCTGTTATCATGAAAATCTTCCCGCATGATCGTCACTGCCGATACCGTCCGGTTCGATTCCCTGCCCCTCGATAGCGGCGCCACGCTCGGTCCCGTCGAGATCGCTTACGAAGCCTGTGGAGAGCTGAACGCCGCCAAATCGAACGCCGTTCTGGTGCTGCACGCTTTTTCCGGCGACGCGCACGCGGCCTCGTCCGGCCCGGAAGACGGCAAGCCCGGCTGGTGGGACAACATGATCGGCCCCGGCAAGGCGTTCGATACCGATCGTTACTGCGTGATCTGTTCCAACGTGCTGGGCGGCTGCCGCGGGACCACCGGCCCGGCTTCCATCAACCCCGCCACCGGCTGTCCTTACGCCCTGACCTTCCCGGTAATCACCATCGGCGACATGGTGCGACTGCAGCGCATGCTGGTGGATTCGCTCGGCATCCCGCGGCTGCTCGCGGTCACCGGCGGATCCATGGGCGGCATGCAGGCGCTCGAATGGGCAGTGGCGCACCCGGACCGCGTGGTCTCCGCTATCCCCATCGCCACCACCGCGCGCCACAGCGCCCAACAAATCGCCTTCAACGAAGTGGGCCGCCAGGCCATCATGGCCGACCCCCACTGGAACGGCGGCGATTATTACGGCAAGGAACCGCCCGCGCGCGGTCTGGCCGTGGCCCGCATGGTCGGCCACATCACTTACATGAGCGACCATTCCATGCGCGAAAAATTCGGCCGCCGCCTGCGCGGCAAAGAGGCCTTCGGGTTCGATTTCGAAGTCGATTTCGAAGTCGAGAACTACCTGCGCTATCGCGGCACCCAGTTCGTCAGCCGCTTCGACGCCAACTCCTATCTCTATATCTCGAAGGCCATGGATTACTTCGATCTGACCGGCGGCCAGGCCTCGCTGGCCGCCGCGTTTCAACCGGCCCGCGCGCGCTTTCTGGTGATCAGCTTCACCTCCGACTGGCTCTACCCCAGCTACCAGTCGCAGGAAATCGTGCGCGCCCTGCGCGCGCGCAATTGCGACGTCGCCTACGTCGAACTGCAATCCAGCTACGGCCACGATGCCTTCCTGGCGGATGTCGGGGAACAATCCTCCCTGGTGCGCGGCTTCCTGGCCAGCACCTTCGAGAAACTGGCATGAAGGCGCACCCCGCCCGCAAGCGCGCCTTCGTTCCCGAACTGCTGGGACGCAGCGACTACGCCATTATCGGCCAGATCGTGGAGCCCAACACGCGCGTGCTGGACCTCGGCTGCGGCGAAGGCGATCTGCTGGAATGGCTGGCTCACAACAAGAATGTGGACGCGCGCGGCGTCGAAATCTCCGGCGCCAAAGTGCAACGCGCCATCGCCCGCGGCGTCTCGGTATTTCAGAGCGATATCGATGCCGGCCTGGCCGATTTCCCCGGCCAGGCCTTCGATTACGTGATCCTCAGCCAGACGCTGCAGGAAACCCGCCACCCTCGCGAAGTTTTGCGCGAAATGCTGCGCGTGGGCCTGCGCGGCATCGTGGCCTTCCCCAACTTCGGCCATTGGGCCGTGCGCCTCTCCATGCTGGTCAGCGGCCGCGCGCCGCGCACCAGTCTGTTTCCCTACGAGTGGTACGACTCGCCCAACATCCACTTCCTGACGGTTCAGGATTTCGAAAGCCTGGCCGCCGCCGAAGGCTTCCGCGTGGAGCGCCGCTACTTCCTGGCGGGTCACCGCAGCGTGACCTGGCTGCCCAATCTGCTGGCGGAAGTGGCCGTCTACCTGGTGTCGCAGGCGTGAAGCGTCATCCTGGATGGCAGCAGCAAGCATCACGCTATGGTGTGCGTGGAGGTAAAACAAGCATTGATGACGGGCAAGATCAGTGTCGTAATCGAGCAAGACGGACACGGATGTTATGCGTGGTGTCCAGAATTGAAAGGATGCCAATCGCAGGGAACGACCGTCGAGGAAGCTCTTTCCAACATACGTGAGGCGATCGAACTCTACCTGGAGACCCTGACCGACGAAGAGCGCTCCGCAGCGTTGAGCCGGGAGATTCTTGCCACTGCGGTCGAGGTTAATGCCTAGAACGCTGCGCCTGACCGCGACGGATGCCGAAACGATGCTGTTGAAAGCGGCTTCGTTTGGCTGCGGTCCAAGGGTAGTCATCGGATCTACGCAAAGGGCGGTCGAAGAGTCGTGGTTCCGTTCCACAGTAGCGCGACACTGCATCCGAAAATCACCAAGCAGGTTCTCGAAGCTATCCAGGAAGCCTCAACCTAGGTTCCACCTGCTAGAATCGTTATCCACGCTATGAACGCAGAGCGCAAGGGCCTATTCACAGGGGATGACGGCCGGAACCTGATGTTCACCTTCATCCTGGTCAGCTCGCTGTTTCTCCTCTGGGGATTCTGCAACGGGATGATCGACGTGATGGACAAGCACTTCCAGGAGGAGCTGAGCCTAAACAAGGCGCAATCGGCCTGGGTGCAGTTTGCGCACTATCTCGGCTACTGCCTGATGGCGATTCCAGCGGGCTGGCTCGCGGTCAAGCTGGGCTACAAGGGCGGCATCATCGCTGGCTTGCTGATCGTAGCGGCGGGCGGATTCTGGTTCATCCCGGCCACCCACATCAACGCTCTGGCACACCAGGGCAGGGTCTCGCCCACCACCGCGTTCGTGGCGTATCTGGCCGGGGTTTGTCTGATTGCCACCGGGCTGGCGTTCCTCGAAACCATCGCCAACCCTTATACGACGGTGTTGGGCGACCGGCAGTACGCGGCCACGCGCATCAACCTGGCGCAATCCTGCAACGGCATCGGCTGGATTTGCGGCCCCATCGTCGGCAGCATCTATTTTTACTCCAAGGACAAGCTGGGCCACAGCACCGGCAGCCAGACGCTCTACATTCCCTACATGGGCGTGGCCTTCGTGGTGATTGTGCTGGCGGCGGTTTTCTTCTTCGCCAACGTTCCCGACATCAAGACCAAAGACGACTATCACCTGGACGACGCCTCGCCGGGCGCTTCCCACTCCATCTGGTCGCATCCGCATTTCGTGATGGCGGTGGCGGCGCAGTTTTTCTATGTGGCCGCGCAAGCCGGCATCTTCAGCTTCTTCATCAATTACATGACCTCTGAGGTTCCCCCGATTCCGGCCTCGTGGAGCTCCGCCCTTACCAGCCTTTCGGCGCATGCCGGCCCTCTGCACGATTGGCTGCACGGCTGGTTTGAGCCCAACAAAGCCGGCGTGCTGGCCATCAGCAACAAGGGCGCTTCCAACCTCGCGGCGGTCGGTTTTGTGTGCTTCCTGGTGGGTCGTTTTTCGGGCGCGGGCCTGCTGAGGAAGTTCGCCGCCCACAAAATCCTGAGCCTGTACGCGGCGCTGAATGTCGTGGTCACCCTGCTGATCTTCTGCAAGCTGGGATGGTTCTCGGTGGTCTGCGTGTTCCTCAGCTACTTCTTCATGTCGATCATGTTCCCCACCATTTTCGCGCTGGGCATTTTCGGGCTGGGCGCGCGCGCCAAGAAGGCTTCGGCCTTTATCGTGATGGCCATTATGGGCGGCGCCATTCTGCCCAAGCTGATGGGCTACGTCGCCGACCGGTTCGATATGTCGCGCGGCTTCATCGTGCCCATGTTCTGCTTCGCTTTCGTGGCCTTCTATGGTTTCAACTGGCCTAAGTACGCCCAAGCCGAGTCGCTCCAGGGCGCCAGGATATCGCCGGGCCATTAAACCGCGTTCACCGATTGGTAGCGGAAGCTTTTGTCCTGGAAAACCGGCCTGACGCTCCAGGATGTATCGCCCGCCCGCGGCTTCCCGCGTGACTGGCTGCCGGCGACACCGATCAGGATGAGGCCGGTGGTGCGTGGCGTTTGCTTCGCGCTGCCAACGCCAAGAGGCCCAGTCCAGTGCCGAGCAGCAAGTAGGAGGATGGTTCCGGCGTGCCCGCCGGGGCAGAAGGCACCATAATCAAGGGTGCGGTCCCGCAGCCGGCGTCCGACTCGTTGCCTGTCGTGCCGCCTTCAGGTGGGTTGCTCTCTGAGTTCGCGGAATAATCGCTGTAACCCGTCACGTTGTACTCCACGGTGATGTGACCACAGTATGATGTAATCTCCTGATAACCGCCCGCAGGAGCAGTTTCCTGCTCGGTGATATACCACGAAATGATGTCCCCAACACTGTCGGTTCCAACGATAAAGGCGAACTGGGAGGTGACAGTCTGCCCATCACCGTTGTAGATATCCAGCTCGCCACTATTGTCGGTGAAATCATACGAGGTTATCGTTGATGTTATGTCCGTCAGAGGCAGATTATCCAGCGCCGCACCCGACAACGATGTCCCAAACGTAATTGACAGGGGTCCACACGTATGGTTGCAAGTGGTATAGGCTTCGCCTGTGTACGTGTAAACCGTACCCGCCCGCAGTGATCCCGGCAGCATGAAGCACAGCAAGCCCAGCAAACCAATTTGTTGCAATCTGATCCCTCCGTGTTTGGATAGTCCTAAATGCACGACTCCCGCCCTAGCGGCCAGGCACGTCGCAGGCATTGCAAAAACGAGCTTGGTTGTCATATATTGATACCCTCCCAGATGAGATTGTTGAGCAGTTTGAGCCGGGATTTCCCTTTTTGGTTCCCGGTTTTCAGCTATGATACACCCAGCCGCCAACTTTTGATCCTCCGAGGTGCGGGTTTTTTCCTGGAGCCGTCTTTTTGCTCCCCAAGCGCCAATTGAGCCCTGCCGGGGAATCCAAAGTCGGGAAACTCCGTCTTCTTAGCACGTTCCGAACACCTCTCCGGCCCCTACGGGGAAGCATCCTGACACCTCAAATCGCTCTTGACAAATAGCGAAGAAAAGGCGAACATCTTCACTGGAGGACAGCATGAAGATCAGCGACGCCTTACTCACCGAGTTTGACCAGGAAATGGCCAACACCCGAAAGACCCTGGAACGCGTGCCGGAAGACAAGTTCGACTGGCGCCCGCATCCCAAATCGTTCACCATGATTGCGCTGGGGACTCACATCGCCAACATGGCGGGCTGGACCGTGGATGTGATTGCGAAGGATTCCTTCGACGTTGCGCCCCCCGGCGCACCACCCTATAAGGAAGAGCTCGCCTCTTCAAAGAAGGAATTGCTGGAGCGCTTCGACAAGGCCGTGGCCGCGGCGCGGGCCGCCATCGCCGGAGCGAGCGATGAGCACTTCATGGCGAACTGGGCCTTTCTTCAGGGCGGCAAGACGGTGTTCACCATGCCGCGCATCGTATGTATGCGCATGTTCATTATGAGCCACACCATCCA
>JBEKYE010000295.1:0-6588 GCA_049511275.1 Bryobacteraceae bacterium | reverse complement strand
GGCGAGGAAAGATCGGCGTCCGTGAAAAGCGCCCACTCGCCTCGGGCATCCAGCATGCCGTGGCGCACGGTATAGCCCTTGCCGCGGTTGCCGGGGTTGAGCAGCACGCGCGCGCCGGCGTTGCGGGCCAGCTCCGCGGTCGAGTCGCGCGAACCGTCATCCACCACGACGATCTCGGCGAATTCCCACGAAGTGGCATCCAGCCAGGCCCGGACTGTCCGCAAGGTAGCCGGCAGCCGCTTCTCTTCGTTGAACGCAGGAATGATAATGGAAATGGATCTTCGCAAGCGAAGACTTATAATAGCTGGTTTGAAAGGCGAAGAATTCAACGCGGAGGCGCGGAGACGCGGAGAAGATTGGAACGATCGATGAGTGATGAGGTTAGCGGCGGGTGCAGATGATGTCAGATCATACGCTTTCGGCAAGAGTTGTTTTTCTCCGCGTCTCGGCGCCTCCGCGTTGAGAACCTCCTTCCGGTCGTTCGGTTGCGCTATTCCAAGGGAGACATCCATTTGTCGCTAGAAGACGAGCTACTCAAACAACGCCTGTCGCGCATTCGCGAGATCGAGGCCCTGGGCTACCGCGCTTACGGACAGCGGTTCGAGTTCACCCACACCATTCCGGACATCCTGGCGGACTACGGCTTGAAGACCGCCGAAGAGCTGGCGCCGGAGGTGCGCGTCCGCGTGGCCGGCCGCCTGATGGCCGTTCGCCACATGGGCAAGGCCGGCTTCGCGCATTTGCAGCAAAACGGCGAGCGCTTGCAGATCTACGTGAAAAAAGACGCCGTGGGCGAGCGCGACTTCCAGCTCTTCAAGATGCTGGACATCGGCGACATCATCGGGGTGGAAGGCTATCTCTTCCGCACGCGCACGGGCGAGTTGAGCATTCACGCGGACAGGCTCGAGTTTCTTTCCAAGACGCTGCTCTCCATGCCGGAAAAGTGGCACGGCCTGGAAGACGTGGAGATCCGCTATCGCCAGCGGTATCTGGATCTGATTGCCAATCCGGAAGTGCGGAAAGTCTTCGTCACGCGCGCGCGCATCGTGTCTTCGCTGCGGCGCCAACTGGAGGCCAAAGGCTTCATCGAAGTGGAAACGCCCATGATGCAGCCGCTCTATGGCGGCGCGGCGGCGCGTCCTTTTGTGACGCATCACAACACCCTGGATATCGATCTCTACCTGCGCATCGCGCCGGAATTGTATTTGAAGCGCCTGATTGTGGGCGGCATGGACCGGGTGTATGAAATCAACCGCAACTTCCGCAACGAAGGCCTTTCCAAGAATCACAATCCCGAGTTCACCATGCTGGAGTTTTACCAGGCCTACACGGATTTCCGCGGCTTGATGGACCTCTCGGCGGAACTGCTGGGGCAGGTGGCGCTGGAAGCGACCGGCGGCCACCAGGTGGAATTCGACGGCCACCAGCTCGATTTCAGCCGCTTCCAGCGCTACACCATGCGCGAGGCCGTGGTGGAATTCTGGGAAGGCGGCGGCCGGCCCACCGTGGAAGAGGCTGGCGATCCGCAATGGCTGAGCGGCCACTCCGGCAAAGCCACGCCCGGCGAAGCGCTGACGGAACTGTTCGAGCGCTACGCGGAACACAAGCTGATCCAGCCGACGTTCGTTTACGACTACCCGGTGGAAACCTCGCCGCTCTCCAAACAGAAACCGGACGATCCGACGATGGTGGAGCGTTTCGAAATCTTCGCCGCGGGGATGGAGATCGGCAACGCCTTCACCGAGCTGAACGATCCGCAGGAACAGCGGCGCCGCTTCGAAATGCAGATCGCCATGCGGGAGCGCGGCGACGAAGAAGCGCACCAGATGGACGAGGACTACGTGCGCGCGCTGGCTTACGGCATGCCGCCCACCGGCGGGGAAGGCATCGGCATCGACCGCCTGACCATGATCCTGACGGGCTGCCGGTCCATCCGCGACGTGATCCTGTTCCCGCTGCTGCGGCCGGAAGGCCCCATCGAACTGGTAAGCCTGATGCGCGAATTCGACAAGCTGTGACTTCCACCTTCGAGCTATTCATCGCCAGCCGCTACCTGCGGGCCCGCCGCAAGCACACGGTGGTGTCGGCCATCACGGTGATTTCGGTGATCGGCGTGGCGGCGGGCGTGATGGCGCTGGTGATCGCCATGGCGGTGACCACCGGCATGCGCAATTCGCTGCAACGCAGCCTGCTGGGCGCCATGGCGCACATCAACGTAATTCCCAAAGTGCCGGGTGAAGGCATCGAGGATTGGCGGGGCCTGATGGCCAGGCTGCGCCAGGCGCCGCACGTGACGGCGGCCGCGCCGGAGCTTTATAGCCCGATCATGGTGACGGGCGTGCAATCGGGCCTGGGCGTGGTGAAGGGCATCGACGTCGGCGCGGAACTGGCGGTCAGCGAAACGCTGCGACACCTCTATGCCGGATCGCTCGATCTGCTGCGCGACCCCGCGGCCAGGCCGCCGGGCATCGTGCTGGGCCGGCGCATGGCGGAGGAAGGTGCGATCCGGGTGAATAACCGCGTCCGCGTGCTGTCGCCGGAGGGCGGCGAGCTCACGCCATTTGGCAATACGCCGACCAGCCGCGAGTTTCGCGTGGCCGGCATCTTCGAAAGCGGCTTCTACGATTTCGACGAACACTACGCCTTCGCTTCCATCGCCGCGGTGCAGAGAATGCTCGGCATTGAAGACCAGGTGAACGACATCGCGCTGATGGTGGACGACCTGAACCGCGCGCCGGAGATCGCCAGAGATCTGGAGAAACTGCTGGGCACGCACTACACGGCGACCGCCTGGCAGGAGCAGAATTCCAAGTTGTTTAATGCCTTGACCGGCGAGCGGATCGTGACCATGATCGTAATCGGGCTGATCGAGCTGGTGGCGGCGCTGAACATTCTGATCGTGCTGGTGATGATGGTGATGGAAAAGTACCGCGACATCGCGGTGCTGATGTCGATGGGAGCGCGGCGCCAGCAGATCCGCAAGATTTTCATGCTGCAGGGCGTGCTGATCGGGGTGGTGGGCAGCGCCATCGGACTGGCGGTGGGCTACCCACTCTGTTACTTCGCCGATAAGTACCGCTGGATCCGCATCGACGAATCGGTGTACGCTTTCTCCTACGTGCCGTTTGAAGCGCACTGGGTACACGGCATCTGGATCGCGGCGGTGGCCATCGCGATCAGTTTTGTGGCGACGCTCTATCCGGCCAAGAACGCCACGCGCATTGCGCCGGCGGAAGTGCTGCGGTACGAATGACGCGTGGCTACTGGCTTAGCGTGAAGTTGATGTCCACGGTGGTTTCCACCTGCACCGGCTGGCCGTTCAGCAGCGTAGGCCGGTACACCCACTGTTTGACAGCGTCCATGGCCGACTGAATCAGCAGGGCCGGGCCATCGAGCGAGCGAATCTCCTGCACGGTGCCGTCCTTGGCGATGATGACGGCGAGATGAACGACACCCTCGACGCGGGCGGACTTGGCCAGTTGCGGGTACACGGGCGTCACTTTGGTCAGTACCATGACGGCTTGCACGTTGCCGCCGACCTTGATTCTCTGCGGCGCGGGCGGTTCAGCGCCTGGCGCGAGGATCTGGATGGACACGCCATTGCTGCCGGCACTGAAGCGAACGCTCAAATGTTCGTCGAAGTCTTTGGCGGCCTGGCTGACCTTCTGGACGCTCTCGTTGGAGAAGATATCGCCTTCATGCACCGGCAGCCGGGAGAGCAGTTCGTCGCGAGCCTGCTCGGGGAGCCCGTCCACGTTGATGGCCTGGATACGCAACGGAACCTCCGCCTGGCCCGGCGATGGCGGCGGGATCGAGCCACTCAGCGAGCCGGAGCGGAAGATGCCGCCGCTGACGGTTGATGCCGTGATACGACCGCCGATTACGCCACCCTGGACGCCGTTTGACACGCCGCCCTGGACGCCACCTGACACGCCAACCCCCACGCCGTTACCCACGCCACTCCCTACGCCAGCCCTCGCCGTTGGCGTAGACACCGCTTGAGCATCCGGCGTCTTGGGGAGCTCGAAGGTGATCTGCGCCACCCTGGTGGCGCCGGCCGAATCGCTGGTGAAGTGCCACTGCAAAACGGATTGCAACGCGGCTTTGCGTAGTTCATCCGGGCCGCTCAGCACATGCGCGTCGATGACATTGCCCTTCGCGTCAGTTTTGACTTCCACCGACAAGGTTCCCTGGATGCCTGCGCGCAGGGCCGCGGCGGGATAATCGACCGGAGAGCGGTGGAGCAAAGAAGCGCCGTTCAAACCGACAGTGACGCCGGGGGCATCGGGGACGACTTGGGGCGCCGCCATCAGCGGAAACGTCCCGGTTACCAGCCAGCAAGCGGCGATCAACACAACCACGCTTGCGGTGAGAGCGGAAATCAAACGCGTTTTGGACATACGAGCCTCCGTAAGAATGAGAATAAACCTTTGTTTCAGGTGACGTTTGCGCAGGAACAGCGGGGCGGGCGCGAGGTCGAGCGAGCCGCGCGAGCCGGCGATGGCCAGCAGCGCATCCATATACTCGTCGCGCTGCTGGGTGATCTCAATGGCGAGGCGGTCGACTTCCTGCTCGCGCGCCAGGCCTATCTCGCCCAGCAGCCACCAGATGGCGGGATGAAACCAGAAGGCGGCGCGCACCAGTTCTTCGACCAATGTGAAGAGCCAGTCGCGTCGCCGCACGTGCAATACTTCGTGGCAGAGGATGGCGTCCTGCACGCGGTCGTCCAGTGCCGGGAAGGCCTTGGGCAGCAGCACGACGGGCCTGCGCCAACCGAAAGTGACCGGGCTGAGGATATCGCCGGAAACGCGCAACGAGGCCTCTACGCCCCAAGTTGGCGCCGGTTGGAGCGGCTGGGAGCGGCGGCGATAGCGGCGCAATTTCCAAAAGCCCACCGCCAGCCAGAAGAGGCGGACCAGCGCGCCCGAAGCCAGCACCAGCAAAGCGATTTCGCTGCGGGGAGTGGAGAAGCGCGACGCGTGCACCGTTGGCCGCACGGCGGTGATGACGGTGGTGATCTCGACCGTGCCCGCGATGATCGCCGGCTTCCAGGGCTGTGCCAGCGGCAGCAGCAGGCAGGCCGCCAGCAGGATATGCCAGTAAACCAGCCGGGCGCCCGGTTGCCGCAGGCGCAGCAGAGCCGGAACAAACGCCGCGAGGCCTACCAGCATCCCGATCTGCAGGCTGTACGACACCAGGTTGTTCAGGATGAGGCCGGTGCTCATGGTTTCTTCCTCAGGCGCGCGATCTCTTCCAGATCCTCGCGGGAGAGATCGTGCTCTTCCACCAGGTGCACGAGCAGCGGTTCCGCCGAGCCATTGAAGACGCGGTTGACGAAATCGCGGACCATGGCGCCGACCACCTGGCGCTGGGGCTGGGCGGGGCGGTAAACGTAAGCGCGGTCGGTCTGGGTCTTTTTGAGGTACTTCTTCTGTTCGAGCACCTTCATCATGGTCATGACGGTGGTATAGGCGATTTTGCGCTTCTCCAGCAACGCCTCGTAGACGTCGCGGACCGTGGAGGTGTCGTGCTGCCAGACGATCTTCATGATTTCGAGCTCGTGCTCGGTGAGGATGCTGCTGCGCCTTCGCATACTAATTAATTAGTACTAAACGGCGCAGAAGTCAAGGGGAAAGTGAGGTGGGGCAGTCCCCCGGGACTGCGGCCGACGCCCCGCCGGCCTCCCACAGTGGTCAAAGGACTTGATTCTTGGTCAGGCGAGCGGGTCCAAAGGGACCCGCGCAGACCAGGGGGTCTGCCCCACAAATTCCGATGGTGATTCTTGCGAACTAAGGCGGCGGCTACGGCGTAATATGTATCATGCGGGCACTGAAGCATGCGGTGCGCCGGCTGCGGCGGGCGCCGGGGTTCACGGCGATTGCGCTGGTCACGCTGGCGCTCGGGATCGGCGCCAATACGGCTGTTTTCAGCGTGCTCAACGGGGTGCTGGTCAAGGCGCTGCCGTATCCGCGAAGCCAGGAGCTGGTGGGGGTTTGGCACGTGGCGCCGGGGATCGCCGGGCTCAGGGGGGACATCAACTGTGCGCCTACCATGTTCTTCACCTATCGCGAAGAAAGCCACGCCTTTCAAGAGTTCGGGTTATGGTCGAACGACGACGCCAGCATCACCGGCGTGGGTGAGCCGGAGCAGGTCCAAGCCTTGGATGTCACGTACGGCATACTGCAAGCCCTGAATGTACAACCCATACTGGGACGCTGGTTTTCCCAGGCCGACGATACTCCGGGCACACCCGAAACGGTGATGCTGACGTACGGCTATTGGCAGCGGCGCTTCGGCGGAAACCCATCGGCGGTGGGGCGCACGTTCACGGTGGATTCAAAGCCGCGTACGGTTATCGGCGTGATGCCGCGGGATTTCCGGTTTCTGAATGCGAAGGCGGATGTGATTCTGCCGCTGCGTTTCGAACGCAACAAGGAGTTTCTGGGGAATTTCAGTTACCAAGGCATCGCCCGGCTCAAGGCCGGCATTACACTGCAGCAGGCGAACGCCGACGTGGCGCGGATGTTGGGGATCTGGCTGAAGGCGTGGCCGGCGCCGCCCGGACTCAGCCGCGCCCTGTTTGAGAAT
>JBEKYE010000294.1:0-6605 GCA_049511275.1 Bryobacteraceae bacterium | reverse complement strand
CCACCAGCAGGCCCAGCGCAAAACCTAACGAGAGCACGTTCAGCGCGCGCGATTCCGAAATGCCCTGCGCGATGAGGTGTTGCGACAGCCAGTTCCACATGCCCACCTCGCAGCTCACATACAGAAACAGAAGCAGCCCGCACAACAGCAGGATAGGCTTGCCCAGCACCGCGCCGGCATCGGCCAGCACGAAGCTCCGCACACCCGTGGGCCCCGGAATGGGCGCCGCCCACTGCACCGCCAGGGCAATGACCGCGAACACACCCGCGGTATAGCAGAGTTTCACCAAGTCGCGTTTGAGCAGGTTGGCGGCAATAAACGGTGTCGCCATCCCGCCCAGTCCGAAGAACAGGTTGACCAGGTTCAATGCCGTACCGCGGTGCGCCTCTCCGACGTCGCTGACCAGGGCGTTGGCCCCCGTCACCACCACGCCGCCGCCCAGCCCCAGCAGGAAAAACAGCGCGATGATGCTGCCGTAGCCGCGCGCCTTGGGCAGCGAGACCAGCGCCACGGCGATCAGCGCCAGCCCGATGATCAGTCCGATCTTCTTGCCTTCGTTGTCGATCAGCGGCCCGACGCCAACCGAAGCGATCATCAAGCCCAGCGCCTGCGCGAATGCGATCACCCCGTTTTGATTGGGCGTCAGGTGAAACCGCTCCGACAGGCCGGGCAGGATGGTGCCCAGCATCGCCGCGATCACCCCGTATACGAAAATCGCCAGAACCGCAGCCAGGATCAACATCAACTTTTCTCCTTTTCCATCGCCGGAACGTCGACCCAGGCGCGCGCCGCATGGCTTTCGAGCGCCGCCTGCAGAATGATCAACTGGCGCAGGCCGTCGCGGAACTGCGCGTACTCCGCCGCAGCCTCCGGGTTCCCGATGGATGCGTAGAAGCGCCGGAAGACCTGCTTGAAGGTGTCGTCATATCCTTCGCTGTGGCCGCCCGGCAGATCGGCGTAGGACTGCGCGCCCGGCAGCAGCAGGCTCGGGTCCTTCAGCAGCACCCGGTTGGGCTGGTTCCGGCAGCCCATCCACAGCTCGTCCGGGCGTTCCTGGTCCCACGCGGCCGAGCTCTTGGAGCCGTAAATCTCGATGCTCAGCCGGTTCTTGCGCCCGGCCGAAACCTGGCTGACCGTCATGGCCCCGCGCGTCTGTTCGCCCATGCGGAAGATCACCGCGCCGAAATCCTCCGTGGAAACCGCAACCTGGTCATAATCTTCCGGCTGCAACAGTTTGCCGGCAAACGTCTCGACGGCGCCTTTGGGCCGTTTGCGCGTCTTGTGAAAGGTCTGCAGGTCGGCGCATAACGAGCGAACGCGCAGGCCGGTGACGTGTTCCGCCATGTCGAAAAAGTGCGTGCCGATATCCGCCATGCAGCGCGACGGCCCGCCAGCCGACGAGTCCACGCGCCAGTTCCAATCGGTGTCGTACAGCAGCCAGTCCTGCGAATAAGTCCCCTGCACCACCAGGATCTCGCCCAATTCTCCGGCTTCGCACAAGCGCCGCATCTGCTGCACCATGGGGTAATAACGCAGGTTGTGGTTGAGGCAGTTGCGGCGTCCGGCGCGCGCCGCCGCGGCCACCAGTTTGCGGGCCTCCTCGACCGAAGTGGCCAGGGGCTTTTCGCACAGGACGTGTTTGCCGGCATCCAAAGCGGCCTTGGCCATGGCGAAGTGCAGCGCGTTTGGCGTGCAGATGTGCACCGCGTCGAGCGCGGGGTCTTCGAGGATGCGGTGATAGTCGATATCCACCCGCTTGACCGGAAACTGCGCAGCCAGCCGCCGCGCCGCGCCCAAGTCCTGATCGGCGATTTCATAGAGATCCACCGATCCCAGGCGGCGCAGGGCCTCGACGTGAACGCGTCCCATGAACCCGCTTCCGAAAACCGCCGTCTTCCACTTCTTCATACCCACGCTCCTTCCCCTCTTGCCATGTGAAGACTCCACCGCCGCTGCAATTCTAACTCCTGACTTCCGACTTCTCACTCCTGACTTCCAGATCCCGCGGGATTTCCAGGGCGAAGCGCCTGGTTACACCTCCAGTTTCCAGGGGCTGCGGTAAGCTGTCTTCAAGTATGGCCCGGCGGCTTCCTGCTGCGCCGTCCAATTCTTCTCGTCCCAATCCACCCGCGTTTTGGCCCGCATCGAAACATTCGCCAGCAGGCACACCGACGACGACCGCACGCACGTTTCGATATCGCTGATGGGCCTCTGCCGCGTCTTGATGCACTCGATGAAATTTCTCCAGTGCGGCACGTTCATGGGCGTCATGTCGGGGATGTTCTGCCAGGTGGAGGCCGTCAGTTTGGAACCCTGGTTGGGAATCAACCAGACCCCGCTGCGATTCACCAGGATGGATCCTTCGGTGCCGTGTATGGACGTCCCGGCCCCCTGTTTCAGCCCGAGCAGCGGCATGGGGTTGCACGTGCGGCTCTCGTAAGTCACCAGGAACTTCGGGTATTCGAACGTCGCGTGCATGGTATCGGGCGTATCGGTGTTGTCCTGCACATAGAACTTTTCACCCAGCGCCACTACGGACTTGGGCATCACTTCGCCAAAGCACTGGTGGAGAGGGTCGATGAGGTGTACGCCCCAATCGGTCATGGCGCCGCCGGCGTAGTCCCAGAAATAGCGGAAAGTTGGAAAATGGATGCGCTCGCCCCAGCGGTTCGGGTTGAAGGGAACCGCGGGCGCCGGGCCGAGCCACATGTCCCAATCGAGGCCTGCCGGCGGGGCGGCATCCGGCAGATCGCCGTAGCCCTCGCGGGCCGTCGACCCGCTCTGAAACGCGTGACAGAACGTGATGTCGCCCAGGGCGCCCGCGGCTACCAGTTCCGCGGCCTTCTGGAAATTGCCGCCGGACCTCTGCATGGTGCCCGCCTGCACCACGCGATTGTACTTGCGCGCCGCCTGGACCATTTTCAGGCCTTCATCGACGCCCTTGCTGGCGGGCTTCTCCACGTACACATCCTTGCCGGCCTTGCAGGCTTCCACCGTCATGTAGGCGTGCCAGTGGTCGGGCGTAGAGACGCAAACCGCGTCGATGGAGCGGTCCGCGATCACCTCGCGAAAGTCCTTCACGGCCTTCACCTGGAAGCCGCCTTTTTGGGCAGCCTCCACGGCGCGGTCGAGATGCGGCCGATACACGTCGCACACCGCGACCGGCTGCGCTTCGGGCACCCGCATGGCGTAGGAGAGGTTCTCGGATCCCATGGCCCCTATACCGATGAAGCCGACGGCGATGCGATCGTTGGCTCCCTTCACGCGCCCGGTGAAGAGAGAGGTAGTAAACACCGTGCCGGCCGCCGTCAGAACGTCGCGCCGGGGAATGGGCTGTTTCAGGTCCATGAATAGATAATAGCCGAGAGCGCCGGCTTTGGCGCGCCCGTATAGCATCCCAATAACTTCCCCGTTCCGCATGGCGCACGCGCTGGGAAACCGGCGTCCCCGGGAGTGGAGACGCGGCACGCTGAAGCGTGCGCCACGCCCTTCAGCCGATGCGCAGTCGTCGACTCAACCGTCGTCCGGTCACCCTCCCCCTTCTGCGCGGCCCCTGGTCATGTCACACTAGGCATCATGAAGCTACTCGCGGCATTTCTACTGGCGGGCACCGCCTGCCTGCTTCCGGCCCAACCCCGGGAAGCGCCGAACCCATTCCTCGGACGCTGGGATTTCACCATCGCTCCCGAGCGCGCCAACTGGTTGGGCGTCACCGCCAAAGACGGCGGGCTGGAAATCTGGTTCCAGCCGACCGGCGGCAATGTTTACCAGGTGAAGGACTTCAAACCGGCAGGCTCGCACCTGACGCTCAACCTGCAACGCGCCGGCGCCAAGAACCCGGCCTTGATCTGGGAACTCGATGCCGCCGGCGACAAACTCACCGGGATCCAGAAACGCGGCGACACCCAGATCCAGTTGACGGGCGTCCGCGCGCCCGAACTCAAACGCGCGGAACCGGCTGCCTGGACCACCCCCGAGCCGCTCTTCAACGGCCGGGACCTGACCGGCTGGGAGCCGCTCGACCCCGCCCACAATCACTGGAGCGCACGCTCGGGCGAACTGGTCAACGACTCGCACGGGGCTAATCTTAAGACCACCCGCAAATTCGACGACTTCAAGCTGCACATCGAGTTCAACTGCCCCGACGACGGCAACAGCGGCGTCTACCTGCGCGGCCGGTACGAGGTCCAGGTGGAATATGAACCCCTCAGCAAGAATCCCCCGGAACGCCGCATCGGTTCGATCTACGGCTTTCTGACGCCGGCGGTGGATCTGCCGCGCAAGCCGGGCGAGTGGGAGAGCTTCGACATCACCCTGGTGGGCCGAACGGTCACGGTGATCCGCAACGGAGTGGTGACCATCGATCACAAGGAAATCCCGGGGATCACCGGCGGCGCGCTCGACGCCAATGAAGCCGAGCCCGGCCCGATCTTCCTCCAGGGCGATCACACCGGCGGCCTGCGATTCCGTAATATCCAGGTTTCGCTGCCCAAGCGCTGACGCTCGCCGTGAGGTACGATATCCGCGAGGGCTGTTATGGCATACGACTTCACTCGACGTCATTTCTTCTTTGGCTCGCTGCTCGCCGGAGCCATCCCAAGCGGCGGGTACGGCAGCACCGCGTCGCTCCTCAGGCTGGGATACAAGTCTCCCAACGAGAAACTAAACATCGCCTCGATCGGCGCCGGCGGCCAGGCCGCCAGCGATCTGACCAACTGTGCGTCGGAAAACATCGTGGCGCTGTGCGATGTGGATGAAAAGCAGGCCGCGCGCAAGTTCAGCCAGTACGACAAGGCGCCCAAGTACAAAGACTTCCGCAAGATGCTCGACCAGGAGAAAAGCATCGACGCGGTGATCGTGACCATCCCCGACTTCATGCATGCCACGGCGGCCACCTGGTGCATGGAGCGCGGCAAGCACGTATATGTGCAGAAGCCCCTCACCCGTACCATTTGGGAAGCTCGCAAACTGATGGAAGCCGCCAACAAATATAAGGTCGCCACCCAGATGGGCAACCAGGGTTATTCCAACGAAGGCACGCGCCAGGTGGCCGAGATCATCTGGTCCGGAGAAATCGGCAACGTCACCGAGGTGCACGCCTGGACCGACCGGCCCATCTGGCCGCAGGGGCTCACCCAGATTCCCCCGCCCGCGAAGCCGCCCGATACTCTCGACTGGGACCTCTGGCTGGGCAGCGCTCCGGCGCGGCCGTGGACCGACGGCGGCCCCGGCTATCCCACCGAGAACGGGTATTTCTACCAGCCATTCAATTGGCGCGGCTTTTACGATTTCGGCTGCGGCGCTTTGGGCGATATGGCGTGCCACATCCTGGGCGCTCCTAACCTGGCTTTGAAGCTCGGCACTCCCACCAGTGTGGAATGCATCCACAAGGAAGGCGCCAGCGACTTCATGTTCCCCAAGAAGTCGACCATTCGCTTCGACTTCCCCGCCCGCGGCAACATGCCTCCGCTGAAACTGTTCTGGTACGACGGATTGACCGCGAATCCCGAAATCCCTGGCGTCCCCAAGGGCGAGTATCTCGGCGACCTTCCCACCAGCGGCGCGCGCCGCGGCGGCCGGGGCGCCGGGCAGGCTGCCGGCCGGGGCGCCCCGCCGGCGCCCACGGGATTTGTAGGACGGGTTTTCAATTTTGCCGACTTCGAACTGGTCCGCCAGGATCCCAACCCAAACGTTCCCAAACCCGACGGCAGTGTCTTCATCGGCGACAAGGGCATACTGACCACCGGCACTTATGGCGAGAACACGCGGCTCATCCCCGTCGACAAGATGAAAGACTACCAGTTCCCGGCGCGGCTGCTGACCCGCTCGCCCGGGCACCATCAAGACTGGATTCGCGCCGCCAAGGGCGGCGATCCGGCCTGCTCCAATTTCAATATTGCCGCGCCGTTTGTGGAATGGATGTTGCTGGGCGTGATCGCGCTACGGGTGGAGGGCAAGATCGAATACGATGCCGCCAAGATGAAGATCACCAACAACGCGGACGCCAACAAGTATCTCAAGCCCGCCTTCCGCAAGGGCTGGTCGCTGGCGTGAGAGCGGTAGGACGGACCATCCTTTTTCGTGGTCTGACGGCCCCGCTCCAGCAGCCGCCTGACAGACGACCAAACCCGATCGACTGTCCCACGGGCCCTTACTTCGCCGGCCTGCCGAAGACTTCCACTTCGATGTAGTCGTTCAGGGTGTTGGCGTTGTTTCCGGCGCTGTAAAGGCGCACGTAGCGCGCCTGAACGCCTTTGCAGTCCACCAGCTTTCCCTCATAGGTTTCCACGTAATTCAGGTTCTTGCCCGCGCCCTGTCCGGCCTTGTTGTTGGTGTCGTTGTTGAACCAGGTCTGTACGTTCTTGGTAAAGCCTTCGTCGTCGGCCGTCTGCACGATGACGCTGAAGTATACCCTCGGCTGATAGTAGTGCCAGAACAGGACGCCGTAAATCTCCTGCGGGGCCGCCAGGTCGATGGTAATCCACTGCACTCCACGCCCCAACTCGACGTTATTGCCCTCAATCTGCGTATCGTCGCCGTCGGTCACCATGTCGAGTTCGCCCACCACCGGGTCCTTCTCGCTGCTGGTGACCTTCTTTCCCTTG
>JBEKYE010000293.1:0-6642 GCA_049511275.1 Bryobacteraceae bacterium | reverse complement strand
CTGCTGGCACTCAACCTGTTGCTGGTAGCGGCGCTGATCTACGCCGGCTTCCAGTTCCACGCACGGCGCGCTGCCGCGCAAGCGCGGGAAGCGGCGACTCTGAGCCGCAAGGTGGCGCCGCTGCCGCCGCCCACCCTAGCGCCGCTGCCGACGCCCCCGGCGGTGGCGGCCGCGTCCTATGTGGCCGTGGCGCAGAACGACCTTTTTGACCAGTCGCGCAATCCGAATGTGCCGATCGAGCTGCCGCCGCCGCCGCCGCCACTCAAGGAACCGCCTCCACTGCCGTCTTTTCACGGCATGATGAACCTTGGCGACGGGCCCTTCGCGATCCTGAGCAAGGCCGGTTCGGCAGGACAGGAGGAAGTGCACGCGGGCGGGATGATCGGGGATTTCAAGCTGCTGGATTTCAACTTGAAGGAAATTACGCTGGAATGGGACGGGCGCGTGATCCACAAACGCACCGACGATGCGGCCAAGCAGGAGTCCGGCTTTCGGAGCTCGGCGGCGGATTTCCTGCCGGCCGTGTCCGGGATCATGCCTGGAGTAGCGGCCCCTCCGCAGCCCGCGCCCCGGCTTTCCGAAATGGGTCCTGGCCCGGATAGCGGCAACACCTTTCGCCCCTGCCAGGCCAACGACAACAGTCCCAATGGCGCGATTGCGGACGGCTATCAAAAAGTTGTGAGGCCCACCATATTCGGCAACGAATGCCACTGGGAGCCGGTGAAGTGATGAGTTTGGAATTCTGGAGAGTCGAGATGAAATCGCCGGATCGGAATCAATTCAGACGCTGCAGCATGCTGCTGCTGGCCGTCCTGGCGGCGCAGACCGCCTTCGGCCAGGGCGACGCCGCCACGCCACCGCAACCACCCCAGCAACCACCGCCGATCACCAGGGCTCCTGGCACGTCCGTGCAGACTGCGCCGACACAAGCCGCACCACCACCAACGGCGCCGGGGCAGACGACGCCCGCACAGACGACGCCCGCGCAGACGACGCCGACACAGACGGCTCCGGCAGCCGCCGGCCCGGCCCCCGTCAGCGGTTTCGACTACATGATCCCCAACGCCTCTTTGACGGAGTTCATCGACATCATGGCGCGGCGGCTCAAGATCAACTACATTCTCGATCCGGCGATCAAGCAGGGTTCGGTGACACTCTACACCTACGGCGAAGTGAAACCGGTCGATTTGATGACACTGCTGCTGACGGTGCTGCGCGTCAACGGGGCCACCATGGTGCAGGTGGGCGATCTCTACCGGGTGGTTCCGATCAACAAAATCTCGTCACTGCCGATGCCGCCGATGACGGATGCCGACCCGAAGACGCTGCCCCAAGACGAGCGCATGATCCTCGACCTGATCTTCCTGAAATACACCACGGCCAAGGAAATCGACTCGCTGATCACGCCGTTTCTGGGCGAAGGGGCCAGCCATTCGACGTACGATCCGGCCAATTTGCTGATCCTGCAGGACAACGCGCGCAACATGAAGCGCACCATGCAACTCATCGATCTGTTCGATTCGGACACGTTCGCGGGACAGCGCGTGCGCCTGTACGATATCACCAACAGCCGGCCATCGGACCTGGTCAAAGATCTGGACACGGTCTTCAAGGCCTTCGCGCTCTCCGACAAGGCTTCCGCGGTGAAGTTCGTTCCGGTGGATCGCATCAACACGATCATCGCGGTGGCGCCGAATCCGGGGATCTTCGCGGAGGTGAAGAAGTGGATCGATAAGTTCGACGTTCCGGTGAAGATCACGGCAGGAGCGACGGGCAACTTCGTTTACCGGCTCAAGTACGCCAGAGCCGAGACGGTAGCGATGGCCATCATGGCGCTCTACACGGGCAATATCAACGCATTGATCAACATGGCGCAACAGATGAACAGCAACATGTTCAACGCTGGAATCGGCATGAACGGCGGCGGCGGCTACGGCGGCATGAATGGCGGCGGCTACGGCGGCATGAACGGTGGCGGCTACGGCGGCGGCGGCTACGGTGGTGGCGGCTACGGTGGCGGCGGCTACGGTGGCGGCTACGGCGGCGGCTACGGTGGCGGCGGGTATGGCGGTTTCAACGGCTATGGCGGGGGCGGAGCTGCGAATCAGAACGCCGGGCTTTTCAACGGGCAGGCCGTGGCGGGCGGAGGCGTCGCCGGCAGCGGCGCGGCACGGGATCAGACGGGCAACTTTTTGGGGAACGCGCAGGGGGCCGGGGCGGCAGGCCAGGCCGGCAATATGCCGGTGGTGGTTCCCAATCCCTTCGACAACACCTTGATCATCAAGGGCTCGGCACAGGAGATTGAGCAGATCAAAGACCTGCTGCGGCAGTTGGATGTGGCGCCGCGGCAGATTCTGATCGACGCCAAGATCTACGAAGTCGATCTGACCGGGGCTTTCTCGGCAGGCGTGGAATCGGCGTTGACGGCGAAGGGCACGAATCCTAATGGCGTGAATGCGACCGGGGGCGCAGCCGGGGCGGTTCTCACTCTGGGAGAAGTAGTCTTGCACAGCAAGCAACTCTTTGCCACGCTGAACCTGGCGGAGAACAAAGGCCGGACGCGGGTGGTCTCCGCGCCCAGCATTATCGCGACGGACAGCGTGCCGGCAACCATGAATGTCGGCGATCAGGTCCCGGTCGAGACGTCGCAGGCCGCGGTGGGCGGCGTCAGCGTGGGTGGGACTACACCGTTCGCCAATACCATCGGCAGCGCGAGCACCGGAGTGACCTTTTCGATTGTCGCCCGCGCCAACTCCAGCGGCATCGTGACGATGGTCATCGACCAGCAGGTGAGCGCCCCGGAGCCGCCTCCGCTGGGGGTGAGCACCGCCGTTCAATCGTCGTCCTTCTCCAACCGTTCGGTCTCGACGCAAATCACCGTGCAGGACGGCGACACCGTAGCGATCGGCGGCATCATCCTGGAGAAGTACGCGGAAAGCAACGGCGGCATCCCCCTGCTGTACAAGATTCCGATTATAGGCCCGCTGTTTGGTTCGAAGAGCATTACCACCTCGCGCACCGAGTTGATCATCTTTCTGACACCGCGCGTGATCTACGATACAAACCAAATGGTAGAAGCGACGGACGAGATCCGGAGCGGTCTCAAGACCATTAACAAGCTGATGAAGGCCAGCAAGGACGACCAGTAGGGGCGCAGGGGCCGATTGAATCCGCGAGACGCCAATCCGCCGGGCGCGGCATTTCGTATCATGAACCGATGGCCTGCGTTTTCATCACGGGCGCCAGCGGATTCATGGGCCGCAGCCTTTCGGCCGAGCTATTGCGGCGCGGCCACAAAGTGCGCGGACTGGTGCGCGCCGGTTCGGAAACCCGCGTAGCGCCGGGCTGCCAGGCGGTGACGGGCGACCCGCTGGACGCGGCTACCATTGGCGCGCAGATCGCTCCAGCGGATACCTTGGTGCAACTGGTGGGCGTGCCGCATCCCAGCCCGGCCAAAGCCGCCCAGTTCCGCTCCATCGATCTGGCGTCCGCGCAAGCGGCCGTGGCCGCCGCGGTGGCAGCGGGAATCCGCCACTTCATCTATGTCAGCGTGGCGCAGCCGGCGCCGATGATGCACGCGTACATCGCCGCGCGCGCGGAAGCCGAGGCGGCCATCCGGGCATCCGGACTGCATGCCACGATCCTGCGGCCCTGGTACGTGCTGGGTCCGGGACGGCGCTGGCCGCTACTTCTGGCGCCCGCCTACTGGTTGATGGGCCTGGTGCCGTCCACCCGCGAATCGGCGCGCCGCCTCGGCCTGGTGACGCTACCGCAGATGATCGCCGCGCTGGTGGGCGCGGTGGAGCGGCCGGCTTCGAATGTGCGAGTGCTCGAGGTGCCCGAGATCCGGCTCAGCCGGCTTTGATGAGCGAGAGCAGTTGGGCTTCGTCCAGGATGCGCACGCTGAGATCCCGGGCCTTGGCCAGCTTGGATCCGGCGTCCTCACCCGCCACCACATAGCTGGTTTTCCTGCTCACCGACCCGGCCACCTTGCCGCCCGCACCTTCGATCAGTTCTTTGGCTTGCTCGCGGCTGAGCGACGGCAGCGTGCCGGTCAGCACGAACGTCAGCCCGTGGAGCGTTCCGCCTTTCGGCCGCATGGATTCATAGGTGAACATCAGGCCCGCCGCGCGCAGGCGCTCCACGAGGTCGCGGTTGCGGGGTTCGCGGAAGAACTGGTACACGCTTTCGGCCACCTTGGGACCCACCTCCTCGGAGCGCTGCAAGTCCTCCCGGGAGGCCGAGGCAATCGTGTCCAGGCTGCCGAAGGCCTCCGCCAGAAAGACCGCGGTGCGCTCTCCGACGAAACGAATGCCCAGCCCAGCGATGACGCGCGGCAGCGGATTACTTTTCGAACCCACGATGTTGCGCAGGATGTTGGCGGCCGATTTCGGTCCCATGCGCTCCAGGCCGAGCAGCTCGGCCAGGGTAAGCTGGTAGAGATCCGCCAGGCCCTTGGCCAGGCCCTTGTCCACCAGTTGATCGACCAAGGCGTCGCCCACCCCATCGATGTTCATCACGCCGCGCGAAGCGAAGTGCAGGATGGATTCCTTCAGCCGCGCGGGGCAATTGGTGTTGATGCAGCGGCTGGCCGCTTCGCCTTCCTCGCGCACCACTTTGCCGCCGCAGACCGGGCACTCCGCGGGCATCTGAAACGGCTTGCGCGCGGAGCCCTGGGCGCTGACCCGCACGACCTTGGGAATAACGTCGCCGCTGCGTTCGATGACCACTTCATCGCCGACCTCAAGGCCCAGACGGGCGATTTCATCTTCGTTATGCAGGGTGGCGCGCGATACGGTCACGCCGCCGACTTCCTTCGGCTCCAGCAAAGCTACCGGCGTCAGAGCTCCAGTGCGTCCCACCTGCACCTCGATGGCCCGCACGATGGTCTTGGCCTGCCGCGCCGGATACTTGTAGGCGATGGCCCAGCGAGGCGCCTTGGCCGTAAATCCCAGCTGGCGCTGCTGCTCCACCGAATCGACTTTCACCACCACGCCATCAATCTCGTAAGGAAGCTGCTCGCGGCGCGCTTCCCATTCCGCGCAATAAGCCAGCACCTGGTCCACGTTGTGGCACAACCGGCGGTGCTGGTTGACCTTGAAGCCCAGGCGGGCCATCTCTTCGAGCGAGGCCCAGTGGCTCTGCCTGGCCGGCAGGCCATCCACCAGGAGAAAGTACGGGTAGTAGTCGAGGCGGCGCGCGGCGGTGAGCTGCGGTTCGAGGAGACGCAGGGAACCGGCGGCGGCGTTGCGGGGGTTGGCGAATCGCGAGAGGCCCTTGTCTTCGCGTTCCACGTTCAGGCGCTCGAAGGCGCGGCGGTTCATGACGGTTTCGCCGCGCACTTCGAAGGCCGCCGGGCCGCCTTCCACTTGTAACGGCAGGGAGTGGATGGTGCGCGCGTTCTCGGTGACGTCCTCACCCACTTGTCCATCGCCGCGGGTGACGGCCAGCGCGAACCGGCCGTCGCGGTAAATGGCCGCCATGGAGAGCCCGTCCATCTTCAGCTCCGCCACGTAGCGGTATGGGGCGCCGGAAAGCAGCTCGGCCACGCGCCGGTCGAAGTCGCGCAATTCCTCTTCATTCAGCGCGTTGTCCAGGCTCAGCATGGGGGAGCTGTGAGGAACTTTGACGAAGCCTTCGCGGGGCTTACCGCCCACCCGGCTGGTGGGCGAATCGGGCGAGGCCAGTTGGGGATTGAGCTCCTCCAGCTCGCGCAGCCTGCGCATCAGCGCGTCATACTCGGCATCGGTGATTTCGGGCCGATCGAGGACATAGTACAAGTGCTCGTGGCGGCGCAACGCGCGCCGCAGGTCCGCGATCTCCATGGCGGGATCTTTCATGGGCACCTCAACTATAATTTAACGAGGATACCGGAGAAAACGCCATCACCGAATTCAGGGACACCGTCCTCATTTATAATCCCCGTGCGGGCAAATTCGGGGGGAGCGGCGACGCGCTGCGGCCCGCCCTCGAGATTCTGAAGCAGGACGGGCATTCCATCACCATCGCCCCCACCACCGGGCCGGCCACCGCCGGCGCGCTGGCGCGCGCCCACATCGCCCGCGGCGCCGACCTGATTGTGGTGGCGGGCGGCGACGGCACCATCAACGAAGCGATGGGCGGCATGATGCACTCGAACGTGCCGCTGGCGATCCTTCCGGGAGGCACGGCCAACGTGCTGGCGACGGAATTGAAGCTGAGCCGGCGGCTGGAGCACACGGCCCGGCGGCTGCGGGAATTCCGTCCGCGGCGCATCTCGGTGGGACGCCTCACCTGCGAGGACGGCGCGGAACGCCATTTCCTGCTGATGGCCGGCGTCGGTCTGGACGCGCATATCGTTTACCACATCAACGGCCCGCTCAAAGCACGCATCGGCAAGCTGGCATACTGGGTGGCCGGCTGGAGCCTGCTGGGCAGACGCCTCACGGAGTTCGGAGTGGAGATCGAGGGCCGCGAGCGGCGGTGTTCGTTCGCACTGGCGAGCAAGGTTCGCAATTACGGCGGCGATTTTGAAATCGCCCGGACGGTGACGCTCTTCGACGACCGCTTCGAGGTGGTGCTGTTCGAGGGGCGCAACACGCTGCGCTACGTGAAGTATTTTGCGGGTGTGGTTTCGAACCGCCTGCGCGGCATGCGCGGCGT
>JBEKYE010000292.1:0-6643 GCA_049511275.1 Bryobacteraceae bacterium | reverse complement strand
GATGATGCTGTGTTCCACCTTGAGGCGGTCTTGGGCGGTGCGCAGTCGCATGTCGGGACCCCAACCCTATCATACGCGCCGCAAAGCGGGGTTTGCCCCTGGAAATCCTGTTTCGCGCAATTTGCGCCGCACTACAATGGCTATGATGGCTCATCAGGCGACTCTGATCCCCGGGGATGGCATCGGACCCGAAGTGGCCGAGGCCACCGTGCGCTTGATCGATGCCGCGGGCGTGGAGATCGAATGGGAGCGCGTGCAGGCCGGAACGCGCGCCCTGGCCGAGCAGGGGCAGTTGATCCCCGACGATGTTTTCGCGTCGCTGGCGGCCACCCACGTGGGCCTGAAGGGTCCCACCGCGACGCCCATCGCGGGTGGTCACCAGAGCATCAACGTGGCCCTGCGCAAGAAACTGGGGCTGTATGTCAATTTCCGCCCGGTGCGCATGCTGCCCGGCCTCCAGACGCGCTTTCACGACGTGCCGGTCGACCTCTTGATCTTTCGCGAAAACACCGAGGACCTGTACTCGGGCCTGGAGCACGAAGTGGTTCCGGGCGTGGTGGAGAGTCTCAAGATCATCACGCGCAACGCCTCCATGCGCATTGCCCGCGCGGCTTTCGAATATGCGCGCCGCGAAGGCCGCGCCAAGGTGACCGCCATCCACAAGGCCAACATCATGAAACTGAGCGACGGCCTGTTCCTGAAGTGCTGCCGCGAAGTGGCCGCGCAGTATTCCGAAATCGCGTACACCGAGTTGATCGTCGACAACGCCTGCATGCAACTGGTGATGCGCCCGGAAACTTTCGACGTGCTGGTGCTGCCGAATCTCTACGGCGACATCATTTCCGACCTGGCGGCCGGCCTGGTGGGCGGCCTGGGGATCGTGCCGGGCGCCAACCTGGGAGACGAAACCGCCATCTTCGAAGCCGTGCACGGAACGGCCCCCGATATCGCCGGCAAGGGCCTGGCGAATCCCACGGCGCTGATGCAATCGGGTGTGCTGATGCTGGCGCACCTGGGCGAACGTGAGGCCGCGGCGCGCATCGAGAACGCCATCCGCGGGGTTTACGCGGAGGGACGCCACCTCACCGGAGACGTGGGCGGCCAGGCCTCCACCAGTGAATTCACCGCCGCCGTAATCCACGCGATGGCTAAGTAGGACAGTCCTCCTGGACTGTCCGCGCGCGGCGTTTCACAGGCGCCACACCCGCTGCCGGAGTGCCATCGGCCTGCCGCGTTCGCAAGGCCGGATCGGGCCGCCGGGAGTCTTCAGTGCCTCCCGGCCGCGCGCTCTCTCTCACCCCGGCACTGCCCGTCGGCAGCGCTATTGTCCAGAATTCGCGCGCCGAAAACCTCGCTTGGTCCACTTGCCTGAGCGGCGGATTCACCCAAGAAAGCCACGGTTCCAGACGCGGGGGAGGTTTCCAGAAAACCTGTTTTCCTGCCCCTAACGCTTTTGTGCCAGACCGAAAGATCGGTAAACACTTTGCGACAAGGCGGGATCAATCGTAGGGAACAGCCGCTTCGAGGTGCCGGCCAGTGTCCGCAACGGCGAATATACTCTGATGCAGTTTCCGCGGGACGGCGGCTCACGAGACTAGTCGTCTCCTCTAGTCAAAACTTCCCAGTTCCGGATTTGCTGATAGCAGACGCCCAGAAATCGGGTCTGTTTCTGGAGTACAATCCGACTAGTCCTGAGGTCGACGGAACCGTCGTTGGCTGCCGCACCGCAGGACTCCAGGAACAATCTCGGTCATGGGCCTGCCAAAGATTCGATACACCGATGGCGCGGGTATCGCATTCCATGCGCTTGGCAATGGGCCTGCGGTTGCAATCCTATTCCCGTATCATGTCAATCATCTAAACCTGAACTGGCAAGTTCCGCTGCATCGTGGAGCGTTTGAATATCTGGCGCGAAATTTTACAGTGATCAATCTGGATTTTCGGGGCGCCGGCATGTCGGACCGATCAGTGAAGTCCCTTTCGATACAAGAATTTACGGATGACGTGCACGGCGTATTGGCTTGCCTTGGCATCCAGCGCGTCGCCTTGTGCGCGTTGGGCGACGCCGCTCTCATCGCCTGCTATTTCGCGTCGCAGTTGCCCGCAATGGTAGCGAGCATAGTCTTCATCGCTGCCGGTGAATCTGAGACAAACCGCAGGGTGTTGAGCTTGCGACATACGAGTCCGAGTCTGGAGGCTCGTCTGCGTGGGGCCTTACTAGGCGGTCTGGACGATGAGCGCAATGCCTCCGCGTTGGCGGCAGTGGCGCAGGAGGCGATCAGCTCCGATGCGCTGAAGTTGTGGGAAGAACTACTTCTCGAAACCCGGTTGTCCCCGCTTGCCTCCCGGGTAGAGGCGCCTGCCCTATGGCTCCATGCGTCCAATGACGAACTGGTGAGAATGCATCACGTGAAGACAATTGTCAAGCGCATGCGGCAGGCCGAACTTGTGATTGTGCCGGGCAAGTCGGGCATGGACGTCTGGCGCGATCACGCCGCGATGGAGACGATGACCCGGTTCATCGCCAAGGGATTCGGAGAAGAGATCGACATCGCAATCGCGCAACGCCGCCGGCGCCCCAAAGCGGCCTCCTACCCGGTCGGTCTGTCCCAGCGCGAGGTGGAGGTACTCCGGTGTGTCGCCGCCGGACGCACGAACCAGGAAATCTCCGAAGACCTGTTTGTCAGCCTGAACACGGTTGCCTATCACCTGCGCAATATCTTCAATAAAACCGGCGCGTCCAACCGCACCGAAGCCGCCTCGTTCGCCCATCGCCATGGACTCTCCACGGATCTCCTCGGAGCGAGCTAGATTGAAAAACTACTAGTTTGGGTGGTGTGCGCACTTCCGAAAGCAGTGCATAATGACTGCACTGCCCGAAGGTGGATGGGGTAAAGAGGAGGGATGCATGTTCAAACCGACCCGAGAGGTGCTTTGCGACAACGGTGTCATTTCTGTTAGACCGGATTCCCAGGCGCCACGGCCTCCGGGGTCAGGCAGCCCGCTCTTGCTGGTACCCGAACGATCCGCTGTGATCGTGGTCGATGTACAGCGGGCCTTCACCGAACTGCCGCCGTTTGCCGCCATGCGTGAGATTGTTCCGCGCATCGCTCGCTTCCTGCCGTTCGCACGCGTTGCCGGTATGACGGTGGTTCATCTCCGGACGGAATTCTCGCACAAGATGGAAAATGCCGGCCGGCCTGGATCGCGGACCCGCCAGATGATGCTCGGCCTCGGGTCTGAAGACGAGAACCCACTACTTCAGGACCGCCCCACAGCGGAAATCGTTCCTGAACTTAGTCCACACCCAGATGACGTCATCGTAACAAAGACGCGTTTCAGCGGTTTTTGGGGGACGAATCTGCACGAAGCCCTAAGATCGCGCAATATCGAATCGCTCATCTTTGCCGGCGGAACGACCACTGTGTGTGTGGAGTCCACCCTTCGCGACGCGTTGTTCCTGGAGTTCAATTCGCTCGTCCTGTCGGACTGTACCGCTGACATTACCCGGGAACTCCACGAGTCTGCACTGCTGCGAATGGAGCTTTTCTTCGGCTGGGTGTGCGGGTCGGAGGATCTCATCCCCCTGCTAGAGTTAGAACCCGCCGGGAAAGAGGGTGTGGAACCACCCGCGCGGTAGCTCGTTTCAGATCGCAAGGAGACAACAAATGCGGGCAACTCATCCGTTCATGGTGCTGCCGGGTGCGTCGCGCACACAAGGGGCGAAAGGCCTGGGTGGCGAGATCTCTTTTAAAGTGTCGGGGGGGGACACCGATGGCGTCTGGACCCTCTTCGAAACCCCCAGCCTCCCGTATGCCGGCCCGCCGCTGCACTTCCATCGCCGGCAAGATGAATGGTTCTATGTTCTGAAGGAGAAACATCGTTTCCGCATCGGCTCCGACGAGTACACTATTCAGGCCGGGGGGAGCATTTTCGCGCCGAGGATGATCCCGCACACTTGGGAGAATACCGGCGTAGAACCAGGGAAGCTCCTTATTCTGCTCCAGCCCGCCGGCCAATTCGAAGAGTTTCTCATCGAATTCCCGGCACTCGCTGGAGAATCCGCGGATGGGGTTGCGGTAGACCGACTATTCGAAAAATGCGACATGGAGGTGGTGGGTCCGCCTCTGAGTAGTCCTGGGCAGTGACTATGACCTTAGGCGATAGCTTCGCCAGCAAATTCCAGGATGAATAAGATGAGTAGTCTACTCAGACAACCGTCCTGAACAGGCTTCGCTGGAGATTACTCTCGACCGGTCCGCTTTCGAGTTGATGTGAAATGCCCGTTGCTGAGATTTGCCGCCCACGGCGGATACATCCTCCCTGACGGCGTAGGAGCGGGTTGCGGGGAGATCCTGACAGGCGACGGTCCAAAGGAAGCCGTCTCCGATGTCAAAACCACGCAAGAAAAAGCGCCCGCCCAAGCGCGTCCTCGCGCTTCCCGACCTCGAACAGTCCAAAACGGCGGTACTCAATACACTGACGTCAAAGAGTGGTCAGCGCAGCTATGATCGGGCCATAACCGATTTCGTCGATTGGTACTGTTCAGAACCGCGCCTCGCATTCAACCGTACAGTGGTTCTGCGATACAGGATCTTTCTCGAACAGAAGCAGTATGCAGCCACAACCATCAATCTCCGCTTGGCTGCTGTCCGACGTGTCGCGTTTGAAGCTGCCGATTCCGGCCTTCTCAGTCCGGAACTCGCTGCCGGAATCCGACGAGTCAAGGGCGTACGCCGGATCGGAGTTCGCGTTGGAAACTGGCTGACAGCTGAACAGGCGAAGAGGTTGCTCGCAGTCGCCGATCGGGGTTCGCTGCGGGGCAAGAGGGATCACGCCATGATCGCGATGCTGGTCGGATGCGGACTGCGCCGCGGCGAATTACTTGCCCTTCGGGTTGACTCCATCCAGTCGCGCGAGGAGCACTGGGTTATCGCCGACCTCCTGGGCAAAGCTGGGCACATCCGTACCGTACCAATCCCCTCATGGGTGAAGGCAGCGATCGATGAATGGAAGGAAGCCGGTTGCATCACCGAAGGCGCGCTATTTCGATCGATCAACAAAACGGGTCGGGTCTGGGGAACAGGCATGACGCCCAAGGTACTCTGGGAGGTCGTCCGAACCGCCGCGAAACGTGCCGGAATTGAAAAACTCGCGCCGCATGATCTTCGGCGCAGCTGCGCGAGGCTCTGCCATCTTGCCGGTGGCGAGCTGGACCAGATCCAATTTCTGCTTGGACACATTTCGATCCAAACGACCGAACGGTACCTCGGCTGCAAGCAGAAATTGCGCTTTGCAGTCAACGACCGAATGGGCATCGAACCGGGCGATGCACCGGTTTCGCAGTAGCGTCGGCGTCTGATAGGCCGCCCCTTCGCGACCAGCCGCGAGTGACGACCCTCCGTTTGGAATATACTCGTCGAGATGACCAAAGCTGAAAGCGGTCCGGCTTGCGTTTCCTTGCTTGCTGCGGTTTGCCTGTGTAAAACGGACCTGCTGGAGGAAGATTGGGTGCGCAGACGACCATGCCTCAAACCGAGGAACTAGCTGTAAGAAAGTAATTTCCGATTTTGCCGATGCCTGGAACAGTCACGATGCGAAAGCGATGGCCGACCTGCATACCGACGACGTAAACTTTATCAACATCTTCGGACAGTGGTGGAAAGGGCGTGCCGAGGTCGAAGAAAAGTTGCGGAGTGTGCACGCTACGGCATTCGCCAAGAGCAATATGCTGGTGAACGTCGAGCAAGTCAGATTTCCAGCACCAAACACCGCAGTGGTGCACGGCACGATGGAATTAGTTGATGCGCCTCCCGAGACGTTAGGCCGTTGCCATTCAATTCGAGTCCTTGTGGAGGCGAACGGAAGGTGGCTCATCAGTAGCTTTCAGAACACTCTCATCCGCTCGGGAGACCTAGCGGCGCGGCAGCAGTGAAGTCCTTTTCACAAAGAAGCCTTAGTGGAAAGGAGTCCGGCGTGCGCCACTGGAGACATAACTCCCGTTGTTGACATGTGGCAAGTTAAAGGGATAGCTCCTTCCTGAACGCCGTAGCGTTTACGAACCCAGTTGGGAGCGCCCATGGAAAGTTCCTCGAAAGTGGGATTTCCGGAAACTTGCCCCAAACGACGTGAGGCCCCAACCGATGTGCTGGCGCGTCGCCCGCAGATCTGGCTCCGTTCGCGTTTGGGCAACGTCCGGCGAAGCCTCTGCATTGTGTTCCCGGCGTCGTCAGGCCTCGGGTTCGCCATCGTCCGCGTCCAAGGTAGCCGGCGGTCGTTTGGAATAACCGTGAGGGCCAAATCCTCAACTACGCGACATGGGTGAATGAGCCGCGGGCAGATGCAAGTGAAGTTGGCCTCCAGGGCTGCCTCTTCCGCGGGCGCTACAGAAATCCTCGGAACCCGCCGATCATCCTCATATGCCCCGAACGGTCCACAGTCTTCCGGTCATCCCTGCAGTTGCCGCTCTTCAGGCTCCTGCTGCGGGCGGGACCGGCGGTTCGCCGGGCGACGCGAGGTCCAGAGCACCCACCCAAGCTCCAGCCGGTGGGTTTGCCTTCTTTCGAGTTTTCCTGGGCTGGACGCTGGCGATTGTCCTGGTTTACCTCGGGCTGGTTTCCGTGATTGACCCGCTGCGGCATTT
>JBEKYE010000291.1:0-6666 GCA_049511275.1 Bryobacteraceae bacterium | reverse complement strand
GGCATCGTGGGGTTAGCCACGGCTTACCGGCTGGGGGAACGGGATCCGGGCGCGGAGATCACGGTGTTCGAAAAGGAAGCGGGCGTGGGCCAACATCAGACCGGCCACAATAGCGGGGTGCTGCATTGCGGCCTCTACTATAAGCCCGGCTCCATCCGGGCGCGGCTGGCCGTCACGGGGATCCGCCAGATGGTGGAGTTCTGCCAGGCCAACGGCGTGGCGCACGAGGTTTGCGGCAAGCTGGTGGTGGCGGCCGATGAAAGCGAAGTGCCACGGCTGCGCGGGCTGCAAGAGCGCGGCGCGGCCAACGGTCTCGAAGGGTTGCGCTGGCTGGAGCCCGAGCAGATGCGCGAGATCGAACCGCACGTGGGCGGTGTGGCGGGGCTGCACGTGCCGCAGGAGGGCATCGTCGATTACCAGGCCGTCTGCGACGCGCTGGTCAAGCGGCTTAGGGAGCACGGCACGCGCGTGGTCACCAGGGCGCGGGTGCGAAAACTGCGGCCCTCCGGCTCCGGCTGGATGGCCGAAACCACCGCGGGCGAGTTCCCGGCCGATTACGTCATTAACTGCGCCGGACTCCAGTGCGACCGCGTTTCGCAACTGGCCGGCGAGCGGCGCGACATGCGCATTCTGCCCTTCCGCGGCGAATACTTTAGCATCCGCCCGGAGCGCCGGTACCTAGTGCGCAACCTCATTTACCCCACGTCCGACCCGCGTCTTCCCTTCCTGGGGCTGCACTTCACGCGGCTGATCCACGGCGGCATCGAAGCCGGCCCCAACGCGGTGCTGGCCTTCGCGCGCGAAGGGTATCGCAAGACCGATTTCAATCTGGCCGATTTTATCGACGCGCTCACTTACCGGGGCTTCTGGCGATTTCTCGCCAGGTATCCATCCATCGCGTGGTACGAGCTGCGCCGCTCCTTCAGCCGCGAATTGTTCTGCCGCTCGTTGCAGCGGCTGGTGCCGGAGATTCAGCCCGGCGACCTCGCCGCCGGCGGATCCGGCGTGCGCGCGCAAGCGCTGCTTGCGGATGGCGAGATCGTGCAGGATTTCAGCATCATCGCGCGCGACAACGCGCTGCACGTGCTGAGCGCGCCGAGCCCGGCGGCGACGGCGTCGCTGGCGATTGGGGCGGAGATCGCCTCCATGGTGCCCATGCGGTAGCGCAGGGCAAACCGGGGACAGCTATCCAATTCCAAAAGCGGCAATTGGCAGCAGTCCTCGTTTTGCGGCGGCGCGCCGTTGTACCATCAGGGAATCGCGATGATCACCGAGGAACAACTCCGGGCCAGGCTGCGCAAGATCTCGGCTTTGTTCGAAGGCGCCACCACGGCCGGGGAACGCAGCGCCGCGGCGGCGGCCATCGAGCGCGTCAGGAAGGCGCTCGGCATCGCGCAACAAACCGAGCAGCCGCGGGAATTCCAGTTCAGCATGCCGGACCGGTGGCAGCGTCGTTTGTTCTCCGCGTTGTGCCGGCGCTACGGCCTGGAGCCATATCGCTACAAGCGGCAGCGCTACACCACCGTGATGGTGCGGGTTCCTCCGTCGTTCGTCGACAAGACGCTGTGGCCCGAGTATCAGGAGCTGCGCTCGGCGCTCAACGAATATCTGAACGAGGCCACCGAACGGATCATCCGCGAAGAGGTGTACGGCGACGCGGGCGAAGCGGCGGAGCGGACGGGATAAGAGCGATGTGGAGCGGACCTCCGGTCCGCAACGCCGGCTTTCCAGCCGGCGACTCACAGTTGTCTCGTGGAAGTTGAGAGAATCGGAGATTGATGACCATCCGTTTTCGACCGCTGCGCCGGGCTTCGCTCCCGGCCGTGCTGGCGGCCATGCTGCTCGCGGCAGCCGCCTGCAATTACCAAAGAATCCCCAGGCAACCGACCATCGAAGAAGCGCCGCGGCTGGCTTCCACGGTGCACATGGGCGACGCCACCGCCGCGGCGCAGCTCGTCAGCGGCTTTTATGACATCGAAGGCGGCTCCTGGCGCTGGACGCAAAAGCAGTTCGCCGTAAAGCTGCGGCCGCCCGCGCAGGCCGCGCGCCAGGGGGCGGTCCTCGATGTCCACCTGACGGTGCCCGAGCCCAGCATCGAAGCGCTCAAGAGTCTGACGCTCACGGCGTCGGTCGGCGGCTCGACGCTGGCGCCCGAAACGTACCGCAAGGCCGGGGAGTTCATCTACCGGCGCGACGTGGATCCCAGGCTGATTTCCGGCGACGCCGTGCGCATCGATTTTCAATTGGACAAAACCATCGCGCCGGGCGCCTCCGATCTGCGGGAACTGGGCATCGTGGTCACAAGCGCGGGGCTGCTGGCCAAATGAAGCTGCGGGAAAAGATGGTCTTCGCCGTTCTGGCGTTGTTCTGCCTGGCGGTCCACTGGCGCGGCTTCACCGCCTGGTTTCGCGCCGACGATTTCACCTGGATGAGCCTCACCTTGGGCGTCCACAACTTCGCCGGCCTGCTGAAGGCGCTGTTCTCTCCCATGGCCGAAAGCACCATCCGTCCGCTGAGCGAGCGCGTCTTTTTCATGGCCGGCTACGCGCTGTTCGGCCTGAATGCGCTGCCCTTCCGCATCGCAATTTTCTCGACCCAGTTCGCCAACCTGGCGCTGGTTCGCTCGCTCGGCGACCGCCTCACGGGCGTGCGCGGGGCCGGGTTCCTGGCGGCCATTTTCTGGACGGCGAACAACTCCGCGGCCACCGCCCTGGGTTGGGCCTCGGCTTACAACCAGGTGCTCTGCGCGTTTTTCCTCCTGCTGGCTTTCCACTTCCTGCTGCGCTACATCGAAACCGGCCACGCCCGCTACAACCTGTATCAGTGGCTGGCGTTTGTGGCCGGTTTTGGCGCCATGGAGTTAAACATCGTCTACCCTGCCCTGGCCGCCGTTTACACCTTGCTGTGCGCCCGGCGGTTTTTCCTCCGCACGTTGCCGCTTTTCGCGGTCTCGGTGGTGTATTTCGTGGTTCACCAGGCGCTTGCGATGCCCGACCGGAATCCCGAGTACGCGCTGCATTTCACCGGCTCCATGCTCCGCACGCTGGCGAAATACTGGACCTGGACGGTCGGGCCGATGTACTTCTGGACGCCGGTCGGCGCGCCGAAGTGGCTGGTGATGGCGGGCGTGGCGCTGGTCTCGCTGGGGTTGCTGGCATTCGCTCTGCGGCGCCGCGCGGCGGGCTTTGCGCTGGCCTGGTTCGTCATCTCGATCGCGCCCGTGCTGCCGCTGCGCGACCACATCACCGATTATTATGCGTTCGTGCCGGCCATCGGCCTGTGCTGGCTGGGCGGCTGGGCATTGGCGCAGACTTCCCGCTCCGGGAGCCGCGCCATGTATGCCGCGCTGGCTTTGGCCGCCCTCTACATCCTGATGGTGATGCCACGAACTCTGGCCGCCTCGGATTGGAACTATCGCATCACTATGCGCGCGCGCAACCTGGTGGAAGGCCTCGCGACGGTTGGTCAATTGCATCCCGGCAAGACCGTGCTGCTCGACGGCGTCGACACCGAACTGTTCTGGAACGCCGTCCTCGATCATCCCAACCGGCTGGTCGGCGTCGATCGCCTTTATCTGACACCCGACAGCCAGCGCCGCATCCAGGCCTACCCCGATTTGGGCGATACAACCGAGTTCGTGCTGCCGCCGGACCTTACTTCCGTGGCCCTCGATCGCGAGGAAGTGGTGGTCTACGACGTGCGCGGCCCGCGGCTTCGCAACATCACGTCGGCCTATGCCGAGAGGCCGCGCGACCTGCGGCTGCCCTCGAGAGTGGATGTCGCCAACCCGCTGGCCGCGCCGCTGCTGGGCCCCGAGTGGTATGCGCCCGATGGCAACCACCGCTGGATGCCGGAGCGCGCCACGCTGCGCATGGCCGGACCGGGCGCCGCGGGCCAGAAGCTCTACCTGCACGGAACGTGCCCCGAGGAGCAGTTGCGCAACGGGCCGCTCGCGGTGACGGTTTGGATCGATGGCGTGGCGCTTCCGGCCGCGGCCGTTCGCCCGGGAGAAAACAGCTTTGAACTGGCGTATGGGTTGCCGGAAGCGGCGACCGGGCGGCCGGTGATTGAGGTAGCGGTGCGGGTGGCGCGCACGTTTCACACCGCGGCAGACCAGCGCGCTCTCGGCCTGGCGTTCGGAGTGTTTGAGATTCGGTAGGGCCGCGGCGCGAAAGAGCCGCCAGGATTGCCCGCCCCGTTAGGGCATGGCCACGAAGCGGTAGACTTCGTACGCCGGGCGGCCGTAGGTGTCCGGGATCACCGCCATCATTTCGCGCCGGTAGCCAATCCCCTCCGCGAACTGAACGAGCTTGTGGTTGACCTCGCGGAAGTTTTCGAAGTCCTTGGTATGCGCGATGAAAACCGCGCCAGGGTCGGCCACCATACGCTCGACGGGCGCGCGGTCCTGCGGACTCAGTTCGGGTTTGGAAATGGGATCGTCGCCCACCAGCAGCGGCAATGTGCCATTGCTGAGCAGGCGCAGGCCGTCCAGAATTCCCCAATCCACGCAGTAAACGTTGCCGGTGTGTACGCCTTTCATGTAGTCGCGAAGACCGAAGATGGCGTCGGTCCAGACCGGAGAGCCGCCGTATCGGAAGCTGACATATTGATACTCGGCCCCCACCAGCACGCCCGCGATCACCATGGCCGCGCCGACAACGGCCAGGGCCGGCAGGCCGGCGCGCCCCAGGCGGCGCGAAGCGGCGGCAAAAGAAACGGCCACCACCAGTTGCGGAAGCGGCCAAAGCAGGATGGTGTGGTGTACGCTGCCGCCGGCATTGGCGGTAATGGCCATCTGGACCCACGCCACAGCCAGGGCGATCAGCGCGAAGGCCATGGCGCGCAAGGCGTCGCCGCGCGCCAGCGGCCCCAGCGCCAGCGCCAGCAGGAAGGCATAAAAGAGGAGGTGGTGCCGGGGGTGCCCGGTCAGTGACGATATTTCGGCGCTAAACTCCTGCGCCCAGCCTCTGGCTGGATGGGGCGCGGCGGTCTGCCAGTCCTCATCGAACATCCAGCCGAACAGGCCTCCGCCCTTGGCTGTGTTCATGAGCATGCGGGCTTTGCCCGGGAGGTCGCTCGTATCCTTATGGAAATTGCCCCGGAAGGTGGCCCAGTGGTTCTTCTCATTAAAAATCAGGAGCGGCAGCGCACCCAGAAGGAAGCCGGCCACGGCCAGCGCTACCCGCCGCCGGGTAAGCAGGCGCAGGATGAGCCTGGGAAAGACCACCGCCGAGGCCACGCCCATCCCGGATAACATCCACACGGCCAAGGCTTTATCCCAGATCGCCAACCCCAGCAGGAAGAAGCCCCAAAACAGCGCCCGGTGGCTTTGCCGCTGGCAAAACCGCACTACCAGCAGCGTGCCGCCCAGAAGCAACAGGTGTTGCAGGGCTACCGGTCCCCAGTCGAAGCAGATGGTCAGCAGGTAAGTTGCATCCGCCGCCAGCAAAGTGCATCCAATAACTGCCGCGCGTTCTCCAGCGATGCGGCGCAGGAGCAGGAAAAACAGCCACAGGCTGCCCACTCCCGCCAGCAACATCGGCAAGCGGAGAGGCAGCATTCCCGTTCCAAACATTCGTAGAATCGGAAGGTAAAGCCCCGCTTTCAATGTGCCGATGTAACTCATGATCATGAGCGGGATATGAGCATGGCCGATGCGCATGGCGTATGCTCCGCCGGTGGGCTTGAGAAACGCCATGGCAAAGATGGTTTCGTCGCTCTCGACGCCCAGGTTGGGCAAAAACGACAATCCGGCGAGCAGGAAATACACGCAAGCCATCGACGCCGCCAGGGTGCCGGGCAGTCTATATTTGTGAGATTTTGTCGGTGTTGGAGGACTATGCAACTAGAGATGTTAACATCTTGGCCGATGAGTGAGTGAAAAGAGCGCGACCGGATGAAAACAGGTGATTTTTGGAGGCTGGCAGTTTGGCAAATGAATTGCACAGAAAAACGCTCGTAGCTCGCCGCTGGGCGAAGCAAGGCGAGCCGATAGCCCTGAAGAGGGATCGGGAGGCGTGAAACCTTTGGCAGAAAATTCCGTCTATACTGTTGCGGAAGGAAAGAACGCTAACGACAAGAAAAAAAAGACAAAAAAGAACCGGGAGACAATTTTATGAACCAGACCGAATTAAACAAATATAGAGCGGTGCTCGAGGCCAGGCAGTCCGAACTTTCCGTGGGACTGCGTAACCGCGAAGACATTGCCATTGAGAAGACTCCGGATGCCCTCGACGAAGTGCAGCTTGCCGGGGAGCGCGAACTCGCTATCCGCAATCTGGACCGGGAATCGAACCTGCTCCGCAACGTCCGCGGCGCGCTGCTGCGCATCGCCGACGGCAGCTATGGAATCTGCCTGCATTGCGAAGAGGAGATCAAGCCCAAGCGCCTGGAGGCGGTGCCCTGGACGAAGTTCTGCATCACCTGCCAGGAAGCCGCGGATCGCCACGAGTTCGAATCGGCCGAGGTCGACGAGCTTCTGGCAAGCGCGGCTTAAGCTTCAACCACCGGGGGCGCGAGAGTAGTCTCGCGCCCTTCGTGTTTCTGTGAGCAGCAGAAATTGCGTGGCAGCCGCTCTGCGCGTCTAGCCCCAATCCCGCTCCCCACATATGTGGGATATTTTGGGTGAATATGCTCAGTTCTCACTTCAGCCGCACCAGGCGGCCG
>JBEKYE010000290.1:0-6668 GCA_049511275.1 Bryobacteraceae bacterium | reverse complement strand
GTTCCGAGGTTGAGGTGGAGTTGGGGGTTTTCGGCGAGGAACTCGGCGGTGACGCGGATCAGCGCGGTTTCGGGAACGGCGATTTTCAGGTATCCGAGGAAGACGGAGGAGAGCAGTTCGTTGACCAGGATGCGGCGGTGCTGGGGATTGTTGCGGAACTTGACGACGTACCAGCAGCCGTTATCCGCTTCGAGCAGATGGGACTGTGCTCCGCCCCGCATTTTTCGCACGTGCCGGACAGCCGTAAGCGGCATGGGAATCGAGTACCCTAGAGTTTTAACACACGGGAGGAAGGCCGATGGCGGACAAGGAATCGAACGGCGACGCGGCCGGCGCGCCGGCGCGAAGCAAGGACGAAGTGGCAGTGGAACTGATGAAGTTCATCGCAGTGACTACGGGATATGGGAAGTCACCGCAGGGTTCGACGGGATTTTCGGGGAAACCGGTGGCGCGGTCGGCGGAGGAACACGCCGAAGCGCTACTGGAATTGTTCGAGCGTTGCCGGCGCGTGCTGAATAAGGAATAGGGCGCACTCTCGGTCTCTGACCCGGCAAGCAGTTCCAGGTGGGACCGGCCTCCTGGCCGGTCGCGAAACTGTTTGCAACCGCTGAGCTGCAAATTAGCTAGCGCTTCTTGGCCTTCTTGGGCGGCGCCTTCTTCTTGGGGGCGGGCTTTTTGGCAGCCTTCTTAGGCGGGGCCTTTTGGGCGGCCTTCTTAGCTGGAGCCTTCTTGGCAGCCTTCTTAGGCGGGGCCTTTTTGGCAGCCTTCTTAGGCAGGGCCTTCTTGGCAGCCTTCTTAGCCGGAGCCTTCTTGACGGCGGGCTTCTTGGCGGGCGCCTTGTGGGGAGCCGAGGCTGTCTTGACGGGCTTCTTTTGCGGGGCGGGAGGAGTGGCGGCCACCGCGGGCGCCGTTTGAGAAATGGGAGTCGAGACGATCATCTCGATCTCAATTTCCTCGTCTTCCTCGTCCTCTTCCTCGTCGTACTCGTCGAGTTTGGAGGTTAGTTCGGAGCGCTCTTCATCTTCATAGTCGTGGAAGTCTTCCATCTCTTCTTCGTCCTTGGCGGCGAGTTTCCAACAATCGGCCATTTCGGCAAGCCTCCTGTAGCCAGCGCGTAATCACCCATAGCATACCCCTTTTTGACGGCGAGGCAATAGTGAAAAACAGAATTCCGCAAGAATTCGCAAAGGCTATTGAGCGCCGGACCGGGCGACGATAATGTGGGATTTGGCACGGGACCTGGCGGCGGTCTTGGGTTTTGCCGGGGTGGTTTTCGAACTGGCGGGCTTCCGATGGACGGCGGTCTGCACGGCTGGGTGTTTGGCGGGCGGCGAGGCACCGAGAACGGCCGGGATGAGGAGGCGGTCGCCTGACTCGGCTTGGGCAGAGGCGAGATTGTTGGTCGTGGCGATGCTGGAGGGGGTGACGCCGTACCGTTTGGCGATCTCGGCCAGGGTTTCGGATTCGCCCATCAGGTGCATGCGCCAGGCATCCCGATGTTCGGGCGGGACCAGTTGCAGGGCGGCCATCAACTGCGTGCCGGAGCCTTTGGGCACGTGCAGCGAGTAACCGGCCGGTGCGACCGATTTCAGTACGGCGGGATTGAGGGCGCCCAGTTCGGAGAGCGGGGTCTCGGTGATATCGGAAACCAGAGCGAAGCTGGTTTTGGCGGAGAGCTCGACGGAGTCGTAATCCAGGGGCGGGTCCATCTGAATGCCGTCCAGGCCGTATTCGGCGGCATTTTTCTCCATGATGGTCATGGCCAGAATGATGGGCACGTAGTTGGTGGTCTCGGCGGGGAGCACGCCGCGCCTGCGGAGTTCCCAGAAATCGGCGTAGCCGGTGCGGGCCACGGCGCTTTCTATCACTCCCGGGCCGCAGTCGTAGGCGGCGATGGCCAGGTACCAGTCGCCGAACTCGGAAAACAGGTCGTGGAGGTGATGGGCGGCGGCGCGCGTGGCCATTTCGGGATCCATGCGGTCATCGGTCAGGGGGGTCTGGTGGAGACCGTATTCGTTGCCGCGGAACTTGACGAACTGCCACATGCCGCCGGCGGCCTTGCGGGACATGGCGCGCGGAATGAAGCCGGACTCGGCCTGGGCCAGGTGGATGAGTTCCTGGGGCAGGCCTTCCTCATCGAGGATGCGCTGGATCATGGGGCGGTAACGGCCGGAACGCTGGATGGCGTTGACGATGGTCTTGTGGCCGTGGTTCATGAAATAGTTGATATAGCCGAGAACGGTGTCGTTGACGCTGAGAGGAAGCTGGGAGACGGTGGCGGCGACTTGCTCGCGGACCTTGTCTTTGAGCTTGGGGTCCACCGGGAAGGTCATATCGAGGATGTCCTCGTTGGGTGCCTTTTCGAACTTACCGTCGTCAACCATGGCGGAAGCGCCCATCCCGGCGAGGTCGAAGCGATGGATGGCGTCGGCCATCTCCTCGAGTTTCTTGTCGAGTTCCTGGCGGTTGGAGGGATCCTGGTCGAAGGCGTCGAGGAGCACGTCGATGGCGGAATCGAATTCGCGGCGCGCGGTTGGGATGTCGTTAGACTGATAGGCCTGCTTGCCGCGCTGCAAGGCCTGGTTGGCGCGCTGGATGGAGAGATCGGCGCGCGACGCGCGGTCGGTGAGCTGGAGGCTGGTGAGCAAATTCGGCGGCATCTGGTCGACGAAGGGGTTGATTTCGGGAGGGTCGTCGAAATGGGCCGGAGCGAGGGCCGTGGGAGCGGGCGGGAGGAAAGGAGAGCGAAAACGGGAGGGCTGATTGAGGGAGCAGGCGGTGGTGAGGAGTGCGGCAAGTGCGCAGATGCCGGCGATGATTATCCTTCGAACGTGCATCAGCAGCCTCGACTGTTGAAAATAAACGGCTTACGCGGGAGAAGCCCGTGCTGAACCTCCTCAAGGCTACAACACAGTTACGAAGCCGCGCAACCGGCCCGCGGGCCACCGCGCCACTGCGTCCGCCGTCAACTCGCCTTCCGCAGGACGTCCTCGACCGCCTCCGGGTGCTTGGCGATCACCGCCAGCAGCACGCGCGTGGGAGCGTCCGGGCGGGAGCGGCCCTGCTCCCAGTTGCGCAACGTGGCGGGCGGGAATCCGAACTTGGCCGCGAACTGCGCCTGGCTGAGGCCCATCTTCATCCGGACCTCCCGTATATCGACATTCGGCAAATCTACAAGCGTCACGCGGACCTTGACGTCCTCACCGCGGGTCCATGCGATCGCCTGCTCCAGACCTTCGATGATGTGCCGGCCGGCCGTGGACCGTTTCTTCGGAATGCGCCTGGTGGTCTTCTTCGCCGGCCCCTTGGTTTTGGTCTTCGTGTCCATCGCGGCCCCTATTTCTTCAGCGGATACCCCGCCACCAGGATCTGTACCAACCGCTTCATCGCATTGCGTTCGGCTTTGCTGAGATCCGCCCTACATTTAGAAGTCGATCAGACCGAGGCTGATCAGTAACGCCTCATCGACTCTCCGCATGGTGGCGGCATCGACGGCGCCGAGGCGCTTGACAAGGCGTTTTCGGTCGACCGACCGGATCTGATTGAGGATCACCGCCGAGGGCTTGGTCAGTCCACTCTTGGGTGGGATCGGGATTTCCCGAGGATGAGGTGGGTCGCCAAATTGCGAACTGATGGCGGCCACAATGGTGATCGGACTGTACCGGTTCGAAACATTGTTTTGGATGACGACTGCCGGCCGCGTTTTTCGGATCTCATGACCCACGCTCGGATCGAACGAGACGAGGTAGATCTCGCCACGGCGGGGGTGGGTCACGCGACTCGCGCCTTAGGAGTTCTTAGACGCCTGTTTGCCGGCGCGCAGGTCGCCATGGCCGACGCCTCTTCCTCTAAATGGAACCATTCGGCCGCCATCTCAACGTCCCGCCGGGCATTCACCAACGCTTCGCGCTTGAGCCGTTCGCGAAGCGTTTCCTTCCCCTGCGATTCGATGAAGTGCAGGACCGCACGGGAGATGAACTGGCTCCGCTTGCCTTTAGTGGCAACGCGATCCAGAACCGCCAGCGTCTTGTCCGGCAGAACGATGTTGATGCGTTTGCTCATGTGTCTTCTTGAGTGTACACACCATGGTTGTGGATTTCAATCGGTTCAACCCATGATGCGGCTCCCAACTTCAACTTCGAGAATTCGGTTTATCCGATTTCCCATCACGCGAGAGCGCACATTCAGTTGAGGTTAACGGCTGGAAACGGCGCAGAACTCTCGTCAGCCCTGACGTATGTCGATGGCCTGTGTTCGTAAAGCAAAACAAGCCTGCCATCGGATCTGATTTTGAAGATGGTCCTCTCTTCCTTCGGATCAGATGGTTGATCGGTAATGAGAACCTCCCCTTCGACGCGATACGTTAGGAGCGTGACCTGCCGCTTCCGCTCGGTATGGACCGTATAGGTCAGCCCACCATTCGGCGAGAAGTCGAGCGAGGCATCCCCGTATTCATCGATGGCCGCTTCGTCGTCTGGGTCGCTTCTCCACTTCCCGACAAGCTATTGGTTCTCGCCGTCATTGCTCATGGTGCACGTCCAAGGGGTTTGGGGGATGGGCTACTAACCCCCAAACTATCCCGCCACCAAGCTCATTTGCCGCCCGTCCACACACACCTTAGCCTTCGGTCGGCGCTTGCGCGAAGGTTGCCATCGCCTCCGCTCAACCTCGGCAGGCTCGGACCGCTATTCCTCTTCTTCCTCTTCTCCCTCCTTGGCGGCCTTGGCGGCGGCAATGATTTTATCGGACTGGAGTTGCGGGACGTAATCGTAGTGGTCGAACTCCATGGTGAAGGAGGCGCGGCCCTGGGTCATGGCGGTTAGGTCGTTCTGGTAGTTGAGCATTTCCGACATCGGAACCTGGGCGCGAATGAACTGCGTGGAACCCTTGGTTTCCATGCCGGAGATGCGGCCACGGCGGCCGTTGAGGTCGCCCATCAGGTCGCCGGCGTACTCCACGGGGGCCTGGATCTCAACGTTCATGATGGGTTCGAGCAGGGCTGGTTTGGCTTCCAGCATGGCGGCCTTGAAAGCCTTCCGGGCAGCCAGTTTGAAAGCCAGTTCGGAGGAATCGACGTCGTGGTAGGAGCCGTCGTAAACGGTCACCTTGAAATCGACCATGGGGTAACCGGCCAGGTAGCCCTTCTCGGCGGCGTCGACGATGCCCTTTTCCACGGCGGGGATGAAATTCTTGGGGATGGACCCGCCAAAGATTTCGTTGGCGAATTCGAAGTTGCCGCCGCGCGGGAGAGGCTCCATCTTGATCCAGCAATCGCCGAACTGCCCGTGGCCGCCGGTCTGCTTCTTGTGACGGCCTTGCACATCGGCCTTGCCGCGGATGGTTTCGCGGTAGGGGATCTTCGGCGCTTTGAGGGCGACGTCTACGCCATACCGCTTCTTCATGCGGCTGACCACGATTTCGACGTGTTGCTGCCCGGTGCCGGCGAGCAGGAACTCGCGTGTTTGCGGATCGCGATAGAAGCGCAGCGACTGGTCCTCTTCCAGGATGCGGTGGACGGCGTTGCCCATGCGGTCTTCGTCGTTGCGGGATTTGGCTTCAATGGCAAAGGCGATGGAAGGCTCCGGCAGCTTGACGGGAGGATAGGTGACATTGATGCCCTTCTCGGCGAGGGTGTCGCCGGTGAGGGTATCTTTCAACTTGGCGACGGCGCCGATATCGCCGGCCTGGATCTCGGTGACGGGCTGGAGGGTCTTGCCCTGCGGGCTGGCGATGTGGGCGAAGCGCTCGGGGGCGTTGCGGGTGAGGTTCTGCAGGTTGGCGTCGTTCTTGACGACGCCGGTGTAGACCTTAAAGAAAGTGATGCGGCCGGAAAATGGATCGGCCGTGGTTTTGAATACGAATAGCGAGGCCGGGCCGGCAGCCGAAATTTTCTGCTCCCCTTCGGCGCCGTTGATGGTGGCGGCGACCGCGCCGCGCTCCACGGGCGACGGCAGGTTATCGACGATCAAGTTGAGGATGAGGTCGGTCCCGATGTTGTGAATTGCGGAAGCGCACAAAACGGGGCAGATGCGCATTTCGCGTATGCCCTGGCGGAGGCCCTCCACAATGTGCTCGACCGGGAGCGTGCCTTTGTCGAAGAATTCTTCCAGCAGGGCGTCGTTTCCCTCGGCGACCATTTCGATCAGGGCCTCGTGGGCCTTCTGGGCGGCGTCGGCGAGCGACGCGGGGATGTCGGCCTCCTTGCCTTTGCCGTCGCCATCGGGCGTATAAGTGTAGGCCTTCATGCGGATCAGGTCGACGATTCCCGAGAACTCGCGTTCCGAGCCGATGGGAATCTGGATGGGGACGGCGGCGCGGCCGAAGTTTTCCTGGACACTCAGGAGGGCGCGATCGAAATCGGCGCGCTCCCGATCCAGCTTATTGATGATGACGACGCGGGGAAGCTTGAAATCCTCGGTAAACTGCCAGACTTTTTCGGTCTGGACTTCGACGCCGGCGACGCCATCCACCAGCACCAGCGCGGCGTCGGCCGCCACCAAGGCGGCGCGCGTATCGTTGATGAAAATGTTGTAGCCGGGAGTGTCGAGGATGTTGATCTTGGCTTTCTTCCACTCGGCGACGGCCACGGCCGTGCAGATGGAGATTCTGCGGGAGATTTCCTCGTCGTCAAAATCGGTGATGGTATTGCCCTCATCCACGCGCAGCAA
>JBEKYE010000289.1:0-6675 GCA_049511275.1 Bryobacteraceae bacterium | reverse complement strand
CGGGGCGCGTGCTGCACCTGGAGATCGGTCAGGTGAAGCCGGGAATGTACGCGGACTTGATCGCGGTGGACGGTGATCCGACGAAGGAGATCGCCGCGCTGCGGCGGGTGAAGTTCGTGATGAAGGCCGGGACGGTGTATAAGTCGCCGGGCTCGCAACCAAACTGAAGGGCAGGCGGCGCCGCCTGCCCCCCGACAAGGCGTGGCAGCCTCTTACAGCAATCGGAAGTTGACTTCGATCTGGGCCACCACCGGAACCGGCAGCCCGTTCTGCGTGCCGGGTTTGAATTGCCACTGCAGGACGGCGTCGAGGGCCTTCTCGTCGAGACCGAAGCCGATGCTGCGCGCCAGGGTGGCGTTGTAGGCATGGCCGTCGACGCCGATCACGATGCTGAGCAAGACGGTGCCCTGAAGCTTGGCGACGCGGGCCTCTTCGGAATACTCGGGCTCGATCTTCGAGACCAGCACTGGTGCGGAGACGCCGTTGCCGACGCGGGATGGCGTGGCGGCCGCGTTGCTCCGGGGCGTCAGTTCCGCGATGCGAGCCTTGCGGATGGCGGCGGCTGAGTTCGCCATGCCGTCTGCTTCGCCCAGGCGGGACTGCTGGCGCATGAGCTGGGCGTAAGTCTCCATGACGAAGGCGGAGTCGGCAGAGCCGGGTTTCACGGCGCCGAGAGCCTGCAGATAATAGATTTCAGCCATGCCCGCGAGGTCTTGAGCCAGCGAGATGTTGCCCTTCAGCAGAAGCGCGCGGGCGGCGAAGGAGCCGGTGGGAACGACCGTCAACGCGCGTTGCGCCAGGGCTTCGGACTGCTGGTAGTTTTTGACGCCCAGCGCCCGGCGGGACAGATAGAGCAGAGCCGCCACGGTCTCCGGCGTGTCGCCCAGGGCGACGGCGCGGAAATAATAATCCTCGGCCTGGCTGGCTTGACCGCGTTTGGCGGCGAGGTCTCCGAGTTTCAGCAGGCCGGCAACATAGGAAGCGCTTTGCGGGCCGGCAAGCTCCTGGCGAATGGCAAGGGCGCTTTCGAGGAACTTCTGAGCGTCGTCATACTGGCGGAGCTTTTCCAGATTCTGCGCGGCCTGATCGAGGGCATCGTAATTCTTTTGCGCTACGGCGGTGCGGAAAGTGACTTCGATGTTGGGGGCTTTCGGATCGATGGGATCCTGCGCGCGGAGCGCGGCCAGGGGAACCACCAGGGCGACGGCCACCAGGGCGGCGGCGAAAGCCGACGCGCGGCCGGGGTGGGTGCGGTCGGCGGCGGAATCGAGGATGGCGAGAAGGCGGCCTTCCAGATCGGAGCGGCGCGCCATGGCGACGGCGGCGGAGGCGGCGGGCGCGAATTGCAGGGAGCGGGCCACTTCCAGCAGATGACCGGCGTAATCGGCGGCCGGTTCGCCGGCGCTGAGGACCAGGTCGTCGGCGGAGCGCTCGCGTTCCTTGAGGAACTGGCGCCACGCGTACCAGGCCAGAGGATCCCACCAGAACAGAGAGAGAGCGACGCGGGCCAGCAGGTGGGTGGCGCCATCGGCGCGCCGAACGTGAGCGAGCTCATGCAGCAGCACCATGCGGCGGCGCTCTTCGGTCCAGGCCTGGGAGTTTGCGGGCATCAGGATGGTGGATCGGCGGAGGCCGAAAGCCATGGGCATGGTGCCGGCGGAGGTTTCGAGGACTTCAACCGGGCAGCCGATACCGAGCGCGCGGGCGAGCGAGCGCTGCGCCTCCGGCGCCGGATAAGGACGCGCGGCGCGGCGGATGCGGCAGAGCTTCGTATAGGCGAGCAGCATCTGGGCGAGCGCGAGCGCGCTGCCGGCGGTCCAGAGAAGCATCAGGCAAAGAGCCAGATCGAGGCGCCGCGGGGCGGAGGGCGTGGCCGGGCGGGCGGCGGGCGGCGCGGCGCGAGTGATTGCGCCGCCGGCCGAAGCACTGGCGTCGGCGTGGAACGTGATGCTGGGCACGGCGGCGAGCAGTCCGCCGGTGGGCACGCGCAGAACGGGCAGTGAGATGGAAAGCAGGGGCAGCGCCACCAGCGCGGCGGCCGCGGCGGTCCACACCAGGTGACGCGAGGCGGCCGAGCGTTTGCGAAGCGCCAGCGCCATCAACCAGGCAGCGCAGAGAACTGCGATGCTTTTCAAAGCCGCGCCCAGGAACATGGCGGACCACACCGATTCGCTATGGACGAACATTCACTTACCCTCTTTTCTTGCTTTGTCGATCATTTCGGACATGCGGTCCAGCTCTTCGCTGGTGAGCCGCGTGGAGGAAACATCCAGCAGGGCCGCCACCACCTGGTGGGGCGAGTCGGCGAAAAACGTGTCGAGCAGATGCTTGACGGCGGAGCGTTTGGCCTTGTCGCGCGTGACGGTGGGGACGTAGACGTACTTGAGGCCTTCGGCCTGGTGCTTGACGTGGCCTTTCTCTTCGAGAACGCGCATCATGGCGCGGACCGCGGAATAGCCGGGCGCATCGGCCATGGCTTCGCGGACCTCCGTGACCGAGGCTTTGCCGCGCTGATAGAGAATCTCGACGATCTGGCGTTCGCGCCGGCTGAGACCGGCGTGAGCGCTCACGGGAGGGACTCCTGCTGCAAATTTAGCATATGCTAAAAAAATAGCACAAGCCGGTGCCGGTGTCAAGAGAGAATTGGGCGGCGCCTCACTTTTTAAACGCGGGGTCGGATTCCGCTCCAGGCCGCGGTTTCCAGTCCAGGCTGTAATACTCCCCTCGCGCCCGCGCCCAGGGATCGAACACATTGACCACGGGTTTCAACTCGTCCGCCAGTTCTGGAATATTCCTCAGCAGCAGGCGCTTCAGCGGCGAAACCGGCTGCCTGTGGCCGTTCGGCATGCCCTGCTCGATCTCTTCGGGGCCGGGGCCGTTGTGGAGCACCCAGTCGACGCCCAGTTTCGTGTAGAACTCGGGCCGGAAGCTGGAGGTGAAGAACCGGTCGCTGAAGAGCCGCCGCGAAGCGTTCAGGATGAACACCACAAACTGCGTCTCGGAGATGGCAAAGCCGTGCGGGCGCGTCGATTCCGAGAGCCAGCCGACTACCGTGTCCACATCCTCGATGTTGTCCACCACGGACCCGTTGGGATGGCCCAGGCAATCGTTGATGGGCGAATTGTCCGGGTTGCGCTGCGCATCCGTAATCACCTTGGACGCGTCGCAGACGTGAGTGCCATAGACTTCGCGCAACTGCTGCGCCCACTGCTGATATTCCCCCGAAAGCGGCTTCGGGAAGAAGTCGTCGTAGCTGGTCAACTGGCGCAGCCCGTACTGCCGCCGGAACTCGTTGAAGCGCGGCACGCCGTGTTCGCGGTCGCGGATCAGATCGAGCGCCGCGAGATCGATCTGCTTCCCGGGCGTGTCCAGCCTGGGCAGCCGGATGTTCTGCATGAACTGCGGGATGTTATGCAGGGTCAGCAATCCCAGCCTTTGGCGTCCCATGCTCAGTCCCCAGTTGGCCAGGCCGCGGGAGCGCATGGCATCGGTCGCTTTGCCTTCGAAGGTGTTGATCACCGCCACCTTCTGAACGATCTGGTTCGGATCTCTGTGCGCATCCCGGTACTCGATCAAATCCGGAATCAGCGAATGCAGCCGGTAAACCGTGACGAATTCCTCCGGGAAATTGAACGGCGAACCGAAGTGATTGACGCCGCCATTGGTCGATTCGGGCTTGGTAATGTCGTAACCAGGAACCTGGCTGCCGAGCCCGAAGATGCCCGGACCCGAAGCGAAAACCGAATACCACTGCGTCGCCTTGACGACGTCCGTCGACTTCCCGAACTCCTCGACCACAATGTCGGACAGAGCTTTCGACACTTCCGGGTCGGCAGCGCCGAGCAGGCCGTTCCAGTTGGCATTCATGCCCTTGTAGAGCGGGTCGTTGTACAGCAACTGCGGGGTCCACTCGGTGGTGTGGATCTTGGCGATCATCGCCGAGACCACCAGTCTCGCAGCCGTGAACAGCTCCTCCGGAGTGACATCCTGGTTGGCGATTACCCTGGTTGGGGCCGTCGGGTTCCGCAGGCCGCTGTCCTCGTTCGGTCTCTCCGCCGCCTGCTTCCGGAATTCCTCGACAAACGCATTGTGCTCGCGCGCGAATAGGTTGTGATAGAAGCTCATCCCGATGGTCCAGTTGTCGGGAAAGCCGGCCGCCTCCTGGCCCATCCACTGAGGCTGCATCGGGTCGCCCGCCTGCAGTACGGGGAGATACGCGCCGGAGATTCCGGCCACCGGCTCAAGCAGCAGGCGCGCCGCATCTTTCGGATCCCGCTTCACCCGTTTCTTCGACGTCTCGTCGTACCCGTACAGCTGCGAGGCATCCCACCAGGCAGTGTTGTTGTTGGTGAACGTTTTCGGCGCGCGCGCCAGATATTTCTTCCCGCCGGCCGTAAACGATTCCGGCGGCGAATCGTTGGCCACCAGCGTCCGGTCCACGCGGTCGCCAGGCCGGCATCCGAGAGCCTGCGCATCCGCCGGCGTCAGCGGCTTGGGGACGCCGTTCACAAGCTGCGTGGTGCAGCCCATGTCGATGTACACCGGGGCGTTGTGGCCCTCCTCCATGTGGGAAAACCAGTCATGCGTCATGAACTGAATCCAGTACGCCGCCAGCACGTTGAAGAATGGCGCTTTCTGGTAGTCGCAGTCGGCGCTGGGGGAATTATCTGGCAGGCCAAAACCGGCGTTGCATCCTTTCGAGTCCGGAGCCTGAATGCGCGTGAGCAGCTTGCGGCTGATCACCTGCGGATCGGGCGTCAGCAATCCGAGCCGGTTGCCATGCCGGTTCTTCGTGAGCTCGTTGCGGCCCAGATCCGGAAACGTGGTTTCAAATTCCACGTTACGAGCGAACAGCGTGCCGGTCGAACCCATCAACGGGTTGAGGATATCGTTGCAGATACCCGTGGTGGTGCGGCCGCGGATCAGCTCGCCTTTGCACTCCTGCGCGCGATCGCCGCCCACCGCCTGGTAATTCGGGTTGGTCTTCGGCAGCCGCATCTCCGGCCACACCTTGATGGCCCGGCCGCCGATCGAGCCGCTGCCCGCAACGTAGGTCTTATACGTGCCGCTGTTGTCGAATAAGTTGAACTTGATCAGCTCAATCCGTTGGTATTCGAGGTCCATCAGCGCGCCCGTGACCCCGCGAAACGCCGGTCCCTGTGAAGAAAGGTAGTTTTTCGGCAGGGACTCCATGTCGCCGGTGCCCCAATATTGAGACCAGTCGACCCACGGGGTCATCCGGAACTGCGCCGCTTTCTGGCCGCCGCGGCAGATTGCCGTCGCCTCGGCCACCTTGCCCAGGAAACGCATGTCGCGCGCGTCCGGAATTTTCAGCAGGCCGCCCAGAACCATCTGTTTGCAGGCTTCCAGTTCCCGCGCTTCCTCTTTCTTAGCAGCGGAATCGCTGCACGCCGTCAGAACCGTCGCCAGTCCGCAGACAGTCAACAAACGGATCGAATTCATAGGCATCCATGATTATGTGTTTCTCGGGATATGTCAAATACCCCCGCTCTGCCTTGCTGTAAGGAGGCAAGGACGGTATGATGGTAATGTCGATGACCAGCAAGATTACCAGTAAGGGCCAGACCACCCTTCCGAAAGAAATTCGCGACAAACTGGGGGTTCAATCCGGCGACACGCTGGTCTACGAAGTGGAAGGGAATGCCGTCCGGGTTCGCAAGGCCGAGCCATTCGACCTTGCCTGGCATCGGGCGATTTCGCCGACTCTAGCCGAGTGGGACTCAACTAACGATCACGAGAATTTCGATGACCTGTGATGCGTTCGAGGTCGTCGTTGTGCCATTTCCATTCACCGGCTCCGATCAAAGCGTGAAACGTCCTGCCGCGGTGCTGAGCCGGCGCGCTTTCAACGCGAAGGGTCACACCGTGATGGCAATGATCACCGACGCACGCAATCCGCCGTGGCCGCTGGATATTCGCATCGACCATCAATCCGCGGGATTGAAGATGCCGAGCGTCGTCCGGATGAAGTTCTTTACCCTGGATAACCGCCTGGTCTTACGCTGCGTGGGCCGGTTGTGTCGCCGGGATCGGCAACAACTCCTGGATGGCCTGCGACGGCTTCTCCCACCGCTCTCATGAAGACGTGCGCGATTTGCGGTTTCCGTGTTGACATGTGACACGTGTCACGGTACAATTCAGCTATGATAACGAGCTTCCGCCACAAGGGACTCGAGCAAATGTTCGAAAAGGGCCAAGCTCGCCTCATTGACCCTTCCCTCCGAGTCCGCGTTGCCAACATCCTGGCGGTGCTCGATGCCGCCTCAAGCGCGCTCGATGTTGCCGGCCCCGGAAAGCGCCTGCACAAACTACAGGGAGACCAGGAGGAAGTCTGGTCTGTTAGCGTAAGCGGAAATTGGCGAATCACCTTCCGCTTCACGCACGGAAACGCGCATGATGTTGATTTGATCGATTACCACTAAAGGAAACGAATATGCCCATGAAGAATCACCCGCATCCCGGCCGCATCGTCCGCCAGGATTTCCTGGAACCGCTTGGCTTGACCGTCACCGAGGCCGCTAAAGTGCTTGGCGTTGCGCGCCAGACCATAAACAACCTGGTTAACGAAAAAGCGGGCATATCGGCGGAAATGGCCGTGCGCCTGTCGAAGGCGTTCGGGCCCAGCCCCGATATGTGGGTCCGCCTCCAGGCCAA
>JBEKYE010000288.1:0-6677 GCA_049511275.1 Bryobacteraceae bacterium | reverse complement strand
GGAAGACGAGTTGAGCGGCGGCGCAACTGGGGAATTCGCTCCTTCGGCGCCAAGTTGCGAATCACGCCCCACTCGCTGATCTATCCGCGACCCGAGCCCCAAGTTCTGGGAGATTGACAGGCTCACGCTTGGTGGGCGTACCCCCTGTGAGGGGAGCATGTCAGAATGGCCCCACTCCGGGGAGCGGCCGAGCCTTGTACGAGTAGCTGACCATCCACCGCAGCGGGTGATTCACATGCGAGTAGCGCGTTTCCCATCAACCTGAGGCTCGCCGGTTCGAATGTCAGTTCACCCTTGATACTCCTCCAAACGCCGCCGTCTCTCCCGCATCCTCTGGTCCGACATCCGCGTTCATCGCCGGCGGCTGCCGTTTGTGCGTGTACGGTTGCCGCCGTGTTGCATTTTCTTTAATCTTGCCCCTGGAGCGGGCGCCCGTGAGCCGCGCCCGGCCCTTACTGGTCGCGCAGCGAAATGAGCGGGTCCACGCGCGCCGCCCGCCGCGCAGGCGCCCACGATGCCAGTACCGTGACCGACAGTAGCGCCAGTGGGATGGCAATGAAGATGAGCGGATCGACGCGGCGGAAGTTGAATAACCCGACCGAGTAGATGAGGGCCCGCCAGGCGTAGAACGCCCCTACCATCCCGACGGCCACCCCGGCTAGGCCGAGCCGCAGCCCCTGCCGGAGCACCATCCGAACCACCGATCCGCGGTCGGCGCCAAGGGCCATGCGGATACCGATCTCACGGGTGCGTCGGCTCACGGAATAGGCCACCAGGCCGTACAGTCCCACCGCCGCCAGGATCAGCCCCGTCAGCCCCATGCTTCCCACTACCTGGACAACCATGTTCGGCATCTTGTTGGCCCGCTCGTTATAAAGCTCCTGCATGGGACGGGCGTCGAAGACCGGCATATCGGGGTCCAGTCTGCGCAACACGTCCCGCAGCACAGGAGCCAGGGAGGCGGCATCGGGGGCGGCGGATTCGGCCAGGAGCGAGGTTTTGGAGCGAGGGTGCTGCTGGAAGGGCAGGTAGACGAAGTCCATATTGCCCTCGGCAATCCATTGGTACTTCGACATGCGGGCGATACCCACGATTTCGACCGGCGGAGCCGTGGCCGCGCCCAGATGGAACCGCTTGCCGAGCGCCGCACCTTTCCAAAAATGTTTCGCCGCCTGCTCGTTCACTACCGCCACCAGTGGGGCGCCGGCGCCATCCAATCTCCGGAAATCTCGTCCCTGCAAAATGGGAATATTCATGGTTTCGAAGTAGCCGTCGCTGATATAAAAACATATGGTGGCGATGGATTGTTCGTTGGGCTGCAAGTGCCAGCCTTCCGGAACGATGCCGACGCTCAATGCCGCGTCTTGCATCGGTATCCCGCCGAGGGCCGCCGATTTTACGCCGGCGGCCTGGCGGGTTGCGTCCAACAGGTCCCGATAGTAGCGCGACGTCTGGTCTTCCGAATAGTGAGCCATTTGGGTGCCGAGCGTCGCGACGAAGAGACGATCGGTGCGGTAGCCGGGACCTTGCGCGAACTCTTCGCGAAAGCCCTGCACCATGGAGGCAGAGATCGTCAGGAGCACCAGCGAGACAGCTACCTGGCCGGCCACGATGGCGTTGCGGCCCCAGAGGCGGCGCCGGCTTCCGGTCTCGCCATCGGTGCCCTTGAGCGCCGGGACCAGATCGGGACGGCTGGCGCGCAGGGCGGGGACCAGACCGAACAGCAGCGTGCTCACCACGGAAACCACAAGGGTAAACAGCAGCACCCGGTTGTCCACCTGGACATCGAAAACCACCGGGACGTCGGTGCGTATCGGGTTGCGGCGCCAAAAGTCGGCGCTCAAATCCGCGACCAGCAAGCCCGCCGCCCCCCCGGCGATCGCCATGATCAGGTTCTCCAACAGCAATTGCCGGATCAGCACCCAGCGCCCGGCGCCAATGGCCAGCCGCACGGCAATCTCTCGCGAGCGAGCGCGGGCCCGGCTCAACAGCAGACCGGCGACGTTGGCGCACGCCACCAGTAGCACGCAGATTCCGAGTAGCACCAGCATGACGACGAAGGCCATCTGCTCCGGCCCTTGTGAGATGCGAAACTGGAACTCGGTCTCCACCCGCAGGCGTTGATCGCGGCCCGCGGGAGAATGCAGATTCCGGAAGGTGGCGGCGATGGCTCCGATATCGGCCTGTGCGCGATCGAGACTGACGCCCGGCTTCAGCCGGCCCTTGATGAACACCCAGCCGAAATCGCGATCGTGCAGGCAGTCCCGCCGATTAAGCAGCGGCGACATCGCCATGGGCACGAACATTTGCGGCCGAAAGACCGTATCGATACCAGTGAAATGCTCGGGCGCTACGCCGATTACCGTGAACTCGACGCCGCTCAGCCGGATGCGCGATCCCACCGCGGCGGGGTTGGCGCCGAACTGGCCAACCCAGAAATCATGGCCCAGAACCACTACCGAATCTCGGCCTTCCACCCGATCCTCGTCGGGACGGAAGCCGCGGTCGATCGTCGGCTCCACGCCGAGGACGCGAAAGAAATTGCCCGAGACATACAGGCCGAACTTCATGCGCGGTTGGGTAGCGGCGTCCGGGCTGAAGCCGAAAAGCGCGTAGGAAGCGGCCACTAGGCCGTCGAACGTGCGGTTGCGGTCGTGCAGATCGGCATAATCCGGGTAAGAAATCGGCGGGTTCGAGCCGAAAGGCGCGAGCGCGGCGGTATTGATGGTGACTACGCGATCCGGATTCCGCACCGGCAGCGGGCGCAGCAGCATCTCGTCGGCAAAGCTGAACATGGACGACGTGACCCCGATGCCCAGCGCATCCCAGCACGCCGGGGAACGAGTACTCGTGGATGAGTTGACCCTGTGATACTGAGGGCCGCGTCTTCGCGGCGTTCTACGCGATTGCGTTTCGCCGCACCGCGGCGAGCGCGTCCACGCCGCGCTTGGCTGTCGGCGCGCGCGCCCATCGATCTCGCCCACGGCACCCCTAGCTTTCGGAAATCGGCGCAGTTCCGGGTCCGGAGATCGGCGTGATTCCTGATAGCAAGTCGCAGCAGCAGTGGATTCTTCTAGAAGCTACTTTACGATAAGCCTGTTTTGCAGCCTGAACGCTTCGGTGCCAACCCAGCTAGAGCGCCCGCAGCCACGAAAACGTTTCTACCAGGTTCTGCGACTGGAATACGAGCGATCCAGGCACGATGACATCGGCACCGGCGCGGCGCAGGAGAGGCACGGTATGGGAGCGGATGCCACCATCGGCGATCAGCCGGATGCGAGCGCGCCGTTCGCCCATTATAGACGCCGCGTTTGCGAGACGGTCGCAGGCTTCCGGTGCCAGGTCCTGGCCTTTGAGGCCGAGCACTGTACCGAGCAGAAGTAGGGCATCAATGCGGTCGAGGTAGGGCTCGGACGCGGCGACGGGAGTGTCCAAGCGCAACGCCAACCCGGCTGAACGGCCCGCGCGAAGGATGGCTTGGATGGCCGTTGCTGCTTCGGATTTGCCGACTTCCGCGTGCACCGTGATCACGTCAGCGCCACAGGCTACGAATTCCTCGATAAGCATCGTGGGGCGATCAACCATCAGGTGAACGTGAAATGGCAGGTCAGTGAGCGGACGCAGGGCGCGTATGAGGTCCGGAAAGAACAGCAGACCGGGAGCGAAGTGGGCATCGGAAACGTCGAGGTGAAATGAGTCGGCGAATGGCTCAAGGCGCTTAATCCCCGCCGCTAAGTTGGCGAGGTCCGCTGACCACAAGGAGACGTCGGCCAGGAGCCGAGTGTGTGCCAGATCCTGCCTGACGCTCTTGTTCAAAATGCACCAACCGCGGGGGCTCGTCGGATCGAGGCACGGGCCGAGGCACCTGGGAGGTGACATGTGCTCATTTGATTAACAGTATAAGTCCGCCATTCTGGCTGTAGGCGAGAGACGCTCGGTACCGACAGGTCCTCGAACGGCGCTTGTGACGGCATCCTTTGCTGGCATTTGGACATAGCGGGATAGATCCTCCTGACCGTAGCGTTTAGGAACCGTCGTAGGACACGCGGCCCTGTCAGTTCCTCGAAAGGGTTTCTGGAAAGTGACCATAACCGTACTCCGGTCGGATGGTCGTCCAACTCGGAAACCATCCACCTGGACAAAAAGTGGGTTTCTCGGAAAGTGCCTCCACCCGGGCGCGGGATTAAAATGGAGGCGAAATGCCTGCTGGTGACCCTCAAAGAACGTGGTTTCCAGAGATGATTGAGATCCTCCGGGCTCGGTGGCACGTCGGCCTGCCGGTTGCGGTGCTAATTGAGCTGCGCGACGAGCTTGACACCATGCTGCACCGGATTCGGGCTGCGCGGCACATCCGTCCACCCGTCATCAGGTGCTCGCGGTGTGGACAAGTTGGCGAAGCCGCCGAGTCCGACGTCACCGTCCGGGCTATGATCTTGTCGCTCGGCCGATTCGGTGTGGCGCCGGCCGAGCAGGTGAAGACGCTCGAAAAGCGCTGGGCCGCGTACCGAAAACAGAACGGGCTCGACCTATATGGCAAGACGGCGGAGCCGTCTGGGGCCGGAGCCTCTGTGTGCGCTCATTCAAATGTGCCGGGGCGACGATCTCAGCGAATCCCGCCCCGGCATTTTCCGATATGCCCACACTCCCTTCGCGCCGGCTGCGCTTCGACGCAAACCAAGCTCTGAGTTGCGATAACGGATCATTGTCGCAACCTCGCGAGAAAGCCCAAGGCCTGATCAACAGAGCGCAGCGCTTTTGTGGAGACGAATCGCGAGACGGTTCCGGATTGCGCGTCATCCATCCGACTCGCAGGACCAAAGGATAGCGGTTTGGTCTAAGCTGAAGGGGACCTGGAAGTCCAAAATGGAAACTCCGGTTCAGGAGCATTTACCATGAGACCTCGCTCGGCGACCTGCCCGTTTTGCGTGCTTGCCGTCCTAGCCCTGCCAACTGGTGCGCGCGCGGAGGTCGCCTTTACGTGTTTCCCCGCGAATAGGGCCGCCCGTGTCAATCCCGACACACATCTGGTCCTAACCTTCTCCAGCCCTCCCACTCTTGGCAAGTCCGGCCAGATTCGCATCTACGATGCAGCCGGCCACCATCTGGTTGACACACTCGACCTCAATATCCCTGCCGGTCCCGACCCTTCCCGGCGCATCGCCGTTCCGCCCGCAGGGGTGATTGTTCTGGACCCTGCCGTCCCCACCTCGCCCACCACGACAACGCCGGCCGTGAGAACGACGCCCGCCGATCTGCACAATTACCAGCTCACTACCATCGGCGGTTTGGCTGACTTTCACTTCTACCCTGTCATCATCCATGGCAACGTGGCCACGATTTACCCCCACAATAACGTCTTGCGGTACGGCCATAAATACATCGTGCAGATCGATTCAGGCGTTTTCACTTTTGCCACTGGCGTCTTCGGGGGCTTTACCACGGACCGTGCCTGGCGTTTCACCACGAAACCGGCTCCTCCGCGCCCCGATACAACTCGCGTCGTCGTCGCAGCCGATGGCAGCGGTGATTTCAACACAGTCCAGGGCGCCGTCGACTTCGTTCCCGATAATCCATTAAAGCGGGCGACGATCTTCATCAAGAATGGCACCTACGAGGAGATCGTCTTCTTCCGCAACAAGGCCAATCTCACTTTCCACGGCGAGGATCGTGATAAGGTTCAGGTCGGCTACGGCAACAACAGCGGGTTTAATCCGCCGCAACCGGGGCCGAACCGTCGCTGCGCCTTCTCCGCATATGATTCGACCGGCATCGAGTTCATCAACTTTACCCTGAAAAACTCTGCCTTCGGTCAGGCGGAAGGGCTGCTCATCTCCGGCTCGAAAAACATAGTCAGCCACATGAATATCAAAGGCTCCGGCGATGCGCTCAATCTGCGCGGCTCCGTCTATCTCACCGACAGCACGATCATCGGCGACGGCGACACCATCCTCGGCGTCGGCCCCGCCTTCTTCCGCCGCTGCGAGATCCAGTCCATAGGGCCCTTCATGTGGATTCGCAACACCGAAGCGAACCACGGCAATGTCTTCGTCGACTGCACCTTTACCTCCATCGACCGCCCGCCGGCGTTGAACCGGCCCGCGGCGCCTGCCGGCCCTTCCAGCGTGCTCGCGCGCCTGCCCAACAATCACGGCCTCAACTACCCCTACGCCGAAGCCGTGCTCATCAACTGCCGCCTCAAAGGCATTCCACCAGTCGGCTGGGGACCTATCGACGACGATACCTCGCACATTCACTTCTGGGAGTTCCACAGCACCGATGCCGACGACCATCCCATCGACGCCACGAAGCGGCATCCGGTTTCCAGGCAACTGACCGAGCCACGGGATGCCCAGACCATCGCCAACTACAGTGATCCGGCATTCGTCCTCGGCGGCTGGACCCCGGTCGTCGACCAGTAAGTGAAACCCGGTTGACCGTCTTCACGCGATTTCAGCAGACTCGGAGATTATGAGGAATTGTGCAGTTCAGAACTGCGTCAATTCGGTCCCCTGCGCTCCCAGGCGGAAGAGTTGGAACTGCCGCGGGTCGCCGCCCGATTCGAAGCGCACCACGAAAACCACGCGGTCCGATTGCCGCACCCGCACGTTGGAACGTGCCCCCTGAATTCGGTAGACCGTGCCGCCCAAGCCGTACATTCCGCCGCCGCGAGAGGCCAT
>JBEKYE010000287.1:0-6746 GCA_049511275.1 Bryobacteraceae bacterium | reverse complement strand
CGTTCCCCAAGGGGCAGAGCATTTTCGTGCTGGCCGAGGGACGGCTGGTCAACCTGGGATGCGCCACCGGCCATCCCAGCTTCGTGATGAGCAACAGTTTCTCCAACCAGACGCTGGCCCAACTCGATCTCTGGAGGAACCGCAACGCATACAAGGCCGGCGTTTACACGCTGCCCAAGAAGCTGGATGAGGAAGTGGCGCGGCTGCACCTGGAGAAGATCGGCGTGAAGCTCACCACGCTGAGCCCGAAGCAGGCCGAGTATCTCGGCGTGCCGCCGGAAGGCCCCTACAAGCCCGATCACTATCGGTATTAGAATTGAAACACGAACGCCCCAGGGAGGTTAACTTGGCAAATACTCAAAAGCATTTATTTACGTCGGAATCCGTAACCGAAGGCCATCCGGATAAGATCGCCGACCAGATTTCAGACGCCGTACTGGACGCGGTCCTGGCGGACGACCCCACCGGCCGCGTGGCGTGCGAGGTGCTGGTTACCACGGGCACCTGCATCGTGGCGGGAGAAATCACCACCACCACCTACGTCGACGTGCCGCGCATTGCGCGGGGCACCATCGAGTACGTGGGGTATAACGACGCGACGTACGGTTTCGATTCCAACACGTGCGGCGTGCACAACCTGATCCAATCGCAATCGCCCGATATTTCGATGGGCGTGGATACGGGCGGCGCCGGCGACCAGGGCCTGATGTTCGGCTTTGCGTGCGACGAAACCCCGGAGTTGATGCCGCTCCCCATCATGATGGCGCACAAGCTGGTGCAGCGGCTCTCGGAAGCGCGACGCCAGGGCGTGCTCGATTTCCTGCGGCCGGACGGCAAGAGCCAGGTCAGCGTGGAATACGCCGGCAAGGCCCCCAAGCGCATCGAAGCCGTGGTGATCTCCACGCAGCACAGTCCCGATGTTTCCACCGAGGAACTGCGCCGCGAGGTGAAGAAGCACATCATCGATTGCGTGATTCCTTCCAACATGGTCGATTCGCAGACCAAGTATCACATCAATCCCACGGGCCGTTTCGTGGTTGGCGGACCGCACGGCGACACCGGGTTGACGGGCCGTAAGATCATTGTGGACACCTACGGCGGCATGGGCCGGCACGGCGGCGGCGCGTTCTCCGGCAAGGACCCGACCAAGGTGGATCGCTCGGCCTGCTACATGGCCCGCTACATTGCCAAGAACATTGTTGCCGCCAAGCTGGCCACCCGCTGCGAAGTGCAACTGGCTTACGCCATCGGCGTGGCCGAGCCGGTTTCGATCTATGTGGACACCTTCGGCACAGGCGTGATTCCGGACGAGCGCTTCACCGAACTGGTGCGGGAGAATTTCCAACTGACGCCGCGCGCCATCATCGACCACTTGAAGCTGCGGCGGCCGATCTACCGCAAGACGGCCGCGTTCGGACACTTCGGGCGCAGCGAGGACAGTTTCAGTTGGGAAGCCACCGATAAGGCCGGCGCGCTCAGGGAGCAGGCGGCGGTGGCACAAGCGGCGGTGAAGTAGGGCGGCGCCGTTTTGCGGTCACGTTCCCTCCAGCAGAGCCGAGGCTTTGTCATCCAGAAACCAGGCGACGCCGCGGCCTGGATGCGTGGCGATCTGCGCGGGATACTTCTTGGGATCGTACGCTTCTTGGAAGACTGCCCGCACGGCCTCGGCTTTATCCTCTCCGGCCACCAGAAAGACCGTGTGCTTCGCGGCCAGCAACACGCCGGGCAGTAACGTGACACGCCACTGGTTGAACTGCGGGGCGAAGGTCGCGGCGGCAATTCCTTCGCGGTCGTCAATCAGGGGGTCGCCCGGAAACAGGCTGGCGGAATGCGCGTCAGGACCCATCCCGCGGTGCACGATGTCGAACTGCGGCATCTCGCCCGGCGCCAGCCCGAAAAAACTCCGGATATCCGCGCCACAAGCCGCAGCCGCCGCCTGCGGTGCGATCTCTCCGATGATCCGATGCAGATGTTGCGGCGGAATATGCGCCGGGCGGATTAAATAGTCGTTCACCAGTTTGAAATTGCTGGCGGCGTCGGTGGGAGGCACGCATCGCTCATCCACCCAAAACAGTTGCACGCGATTCCAATCGAATTGCGAGGCTGCGAGCTTGGCGAACAAGAGCCGCGGCGTTGTGCCGCCGGAGACCGCGAAGGTGGCGAACTCCTGCGCGGAAAGCGCCGTCTCGAGCAGGCTCAGGATGTGATGCGCGCAGGCTTCGGCGGCCCCTTGCGCATCCGGCGCGATGTACCGGCGGACGCTCATTTTGTCTCCACAGGCAGGGCGAGGGAGGCCGCGCGGGTCAAGGCTCTTTCGAAGACCGGGTCGCGGCGCACGATTCCCAGTTCTTCGCGCATCAGCAGATAGTCGGTGGGCTGGGACAGGTTGGTGCACTGCGACACGCCGTTCACCGTGACGACCATGCGATCTTCGCTGCGGGCCAGTTCCACGGCAAGGCCCTCGCCGGCCAGTTGCACGCGGACAGAGACGCCTTCGGGCGCCGGGCCTAGGCTGCATGAGGCATGCACGCCCGAATCGGCCAGACAGCCCGTCAACCACGCCGTCATGTAAAGCGCGGAAACGGCGAAGGCCTCGCCGCGCTCCAGTTTCACGTCGGATGTCTTCCCTAATTGCGCCAGGTATTGCTGATTCTCGAAGACCTGCGCGAGCATCTCCCGCCAGCGCGTCAGGCGCGTCCAGGAAAGGTCGCCCAGCAGCACGCCACGGGCGCTCAACACCGCCAGGAGATTCAGCGCCGCGGCAGGGTCCGCCATTGTTCCGCTATCCACAATTACTTTCTGCGCCATGGCGGCGATGGGCAGAAACTCCGGCATCGCCGCCAGGCGCGGGCTGCGGCACCAGAGAATCAGCGGAAGATCGGGCACGGCCAGCGGCAGCACCACCGACGGGAGATCGGCCAGCGCCGCGTCGGAGACCGTAATCTCCACCTGCTCGCAACAAATCTGCTTCCTCTGGCCAAAGGGCATCCAGCACTGGGAATACACGCGTTCGGTGAGCGAACGCTCACCCGGCCCGCTCATCCGCACGACAATGGCGCGCGCGGGATGCTCGGGCATGAGCGCGGCAATGGTTTCGCCGAGGCCCTGCGAATCCTCGCTCGCTTCGGCCAGCACCAGCAACGTCATGGAGCAGGCCCGCAGCACTCCCGCGCCGCCATCGGCCGCCTTGGCGGTGGAGACCCACAACTCCGCGAGGTCCTTGAGGATCTTGCCGGGAGCTACCGTGGCGCCCATTACGGTTTCCTCCATGCGTGCCCGCAACGCGCCAGCATTTCGTCCGAGGCCGCCGGTCCCCAAGTGCCCGACTCGTAGTTGGGGTAATCGAAGGTGGTTTCCCGCCACACGTTTTGGATCGGCTCCACGACCGACCAACTGGCTTCCACCATGTCCTGCCGCGTGTACAGGGTGGCGTCGCCGATGATGGCGTCGAGCAGCAGCGTCTCATAGGCCGAGGGCGAACGCTCGCCGAAACTCGAGCCGTAATTAAAGTCCATCGATACCGGGCGCAGCGTCATCCCCGAGCCTGGGCGCTTGGAAAGGAACTTCAGCGAGATTCCCTCCTCGGGCTGGATACGCACGATCAGGAGATTAGGCGCGCTGTCCAAGCCGTCCTGATCGAAGATGTGGAGCGGCGCGGGGTTGAACTGAATGGCGATCTCGGTCACGCGCTTGGCGAGGCGTTTGCCGGTGCGCAGGTAAAACGGCACTCCCGCCCACCGCCAGTTGTCGACGAACAGAGTGACGGCGGCGTAGGTGTTGGTCTGCGATTGCGGATCGACGCCTTGCTCCTGGCGGAAGCCCGGCACGTCCTGCCCGCCGATGCGGGCGGGGCCGTACTGCCCCGGCACGGTATTGCGGCGCACTTCGTCCGGGGTCATGGGGCGGATGGACCGCAGCAATTTCGATCGCTCATCGCGCACGGAACTGGCGCGGAAACTGGCGCTAGGCTCCATGGCGATGGTAGCCATCACCTGCAGCAGGTGATTCTGGATCATGTCGTCGAGCGCGCCGGCTTCCTGGTAATAGGCGCCGCGGCCTTCCACGCCGATGGATTCGGCCCCGGTGATTTGCACGTTGTTGACGTAGCGGCGATTCCACAGCGGCTCGAAGATGCCGTTGCCGAAACGGAAGGCCAAAATGTTCTGGACGGTTTCTTTGCCGAGATAGTGGTCGATGCGGTAGACTTCCGATTCGTCGAACGACTCGTGCAGCCGGCCGCTCAATTCGCGCGCGCTTTCGAGATCGTGCCCGAAGGGCTTCTCCACTACCAGCCGCCGCCTGCCGTTGCCTTTGCCGAGGCCGGCGGCGCCCAGGCCCTGCGCGGCCTGTGCGTACTGGCTCGGCTGCGTGGAAAGGTAGAACAGCACGTTCCCGCCGGTGTGCTGGGAGGCTTCGATCTGCGCCAGTTTCCGGCCGAGACTTTCATAAAGCGCAGGGTCGGCGATATCGCCGGCAACGTAAAACAAACCTTGGGCGAAGCCGCTCCAGACGTCGGCGTCGAAAGTGGTGTCTTCGGAGAACTGCTTCACGGCCTCCAGCATCTTTTCGCGAAACGCGTCGTCGGTCATGGGCGTGCGCGAGATGCCCACGATGGCGAAGCCGGCCGCGAGACGGCGGTCGTAGGCCAGGCGGTAGAGCGCCGGGATCAGTTTGCGCCTGGTGAGATCTCCATTGGCGCCGAAGATGACGACCGCGCACTCCGGCACGCGCCGTTCAAACCGAAGCGGATCCTGAAACGGATTCTGGATGGGCATCGAACCCAAAATACCATGGCCGCCCGGCCGAGTTGAGGTGACGGTATAACAGCGCGATGGGCAGTCCCACCACGTTGCAGTAACAGCCGTCGATCCTGGTGATGAACCTGGAAGCGAGGCCCTGAATGGCGTAGGCGCCGGCCTTGTCGACGGGCTCGGGACTGGCTGCGTAAGCGGCGATTTCGGTTTCGCTCATGGGCGCAAACCAAACGGCGGTGACGGCGTGATCGACCATGCGCTCGGCGCCGCGCCGGAGACAGACGCCGGTGATGACTTCATGGCAGCGGCCGGAAAGCAGGGAGAGCATGCGGCGGGCGTCGTCAACACCCGCGGGCTTGCCGAGCATGTGGCCTTCGACCACCACGGTGGTGTCGGCGGCGATCACGATCTCGTCCGGGGCCGCGTCGACAGCCGCAGCTTTCATCACGGCCAGGCGCTCGACGTACTCGACGGGCGGCTCGCCGGGCAGGGGCGTTTCGTCGACTGGCGCCACGCGAACGGTGAACGGGATCCCGGCCTGGCGGAGAATCTCCGCGCGCCGCGGCGATTGGGAAGCGAGTACCAGCGTCACGTACTTACGATCCCATCTTTTGTGGGAATGGGTCAACGCGGTACACAGGCCGGGCTCCGCCCGGCTGCACCGATTGACAATCGGTGCGCAGGATACCATCCTGCCCCACAACGGTAAAATGGCGGTATCGACTTGGAGAGCTCAAACACAGGTCCCGACACGACGACGCCGGCAGTGCCGTGGTGGCGGCGCGAGATGTGGATCGGCGTGCTGCTGGTGGTGGTCACACTGGCCGTGTACAGCCAGGTGCGGCGGTTTGAGTTCGTCAACTTCGACGACCCCGAGTACGTCACCGAAAACAACCACGTGCGCGCCGGGCTGACGTGGGACGGAACGGTTTGGGCCTTCAAGTCCCTCGAGGCCGCGAATTGGTTTCCGCTGACGTGGCTTTCGCACATGGCGGACTGCCAGGTTTTCGGGTTGAGGAGCGGATGGCATCATTGGACCAGCGTGCTGCTGCACACCCTGGCGGCGCTGGTGCTGTTCGCGGCGTTGAAGCGCATGACAGGTGCGTTGTGGCGCAGCGCGTTTGTGGCTTTCGTGTTTGCGCTGCACCCGATGCACGTGGAATCGGTGGCGTGGGTGGCGGAGAGAAAAGATGTCTTGAGCGGGCTCTTCTGGTGCCTGACTTTGTGGTGCTATGCGCGCTACGCGGAGCGGCCGAGCCTGGAGCGGTACTGGCCGGTGGCGGCGGCATTCTGCCTGGGACTGATGTCCAAGCCGATGATGGTCACGCTGCCGTTTGTGCTGCTGCTTCTGGACGTGTGGCCGCTGCGCCGCGCCAACCGGATGGCGATTCTTTGGGAGAAGATCCCGCTGTTTGCATTGGCGGCCGGCGAATCGCTGGTGACGTTTCTGGCACAGGAGCAAGGACGAGCGGTGCGCTCCTTGAGCACCGTGCCGCTCGGCTTACGGCTGGAGAATGCGCTGATCTCGTACGTGGTGTACATCGCGCGGATGCTTTGGCCGGTGCACCTGGCGGTGTTCTATCCTTATTCCCATGACCTGCCGGCTTGGGGCGTAGCGGGAGCGGCGGTCGCACTGGCGGGGATCTCGATCCTGGTTGTGCGGCGGCTGCGGACCGATCCCTATCTGGCGGTGGGGTGGTTTTGGTACCTGGGCACGCTGGCGCCGGTGATCGGGCTCATACAAGTAGGAGGCCAATCCTCGGCGGACCGGTATATGTATCTGCCGATGATCGGCCTTACGATCATGCTGGCGTGGGGAGCGACGGAGCTTGGTAAGTGGCCGCCGCGAACGGTGGCGGCAGCAGCGGTGGCAGCTTGCGCGGCTTGTGTTGTACTTACCTGCTACCAAGTATCTTACTGGGCGAATAGCGGGACACTATTCCGGCACGCGGTGGAAGTAACCAGCGGCAATTACATCGCGCACAACAACCT
>JBEKYE010000286.1:0-6758 GCA_049511275.1 Bryobacteraceae bacterium | reverse complement strand
ACGCGCGTCACCCCGTTGTGCGCCGCCACCAGGTGCTTGACGATCGAAAGCCCCAGCCCAGTGCCGCCCAGCTCGCGTGAGCGCGCCTTGTCCACCCGGTAGAACCGCTCGAACAGGCGCGGCAGCTCGTCGGACGGGATGCCGATGCCGGTGTCGCGCACGTGCACCTCCATGTATTGGCCGGCCGGCCGCGCGCCGACGCCGATGCGCCCGCCCGCCGGTGTGTACTTGATGGCGTTGTCCAGCAGGTTGCTCAGAATCTGCGAGACCGCCTCGCGGTCGCACCACGCCGCGGCATCCTCCGGACCCGGTTCCAGTTCCAGCCGGATCTCGCTCTTCTCCGCCATGGGCCGCATCAGCTCGATCGCTTCCTTCAGCAGGCCGTTCACCGCAAACGGCCCAAACTCGAACTTCTGGCGCTTCTGCTCCACCCGCGAAAGCGTCAGCAGGTCTTCGGTCAGCCGCGCCAGCCGTTCGGCATTGTGGCGGATGATGCCCAGGAACCGCATGTTGTATTCGGGATCTTCGAGCGCGCCGTCCATCAACGTCTCGGTGTACCCCTGAATGGAAGCCAGCGGCGTGCGCAGCTCGTGCGATACGTTGATGACGAAATCCTTGCGCACGCGCTCCACCTTTTCGAGCTCGGCCTGCTCGTGCTGCAGCTGCGCCATGGTCTTCTCCAACGCTTCGGCGGTCTGGTTGAGCGTGGTCGAGAGCTGGCCGAACTCGCTCGCGCCCGGGTGCGGCAGGCGCGCGCGGAAGTTGCCGCGCGCCAGTTCGCCGGCGTGCGTCATCACCGCGGCAAAACGCCTCGAAATCAGCCGCGCCAGCCAGGCCGCGATCGCAATCGCCGGCAGGAAGGCCAGCGCCGTGCCGGTCAGAATCTTCGCGCGGATCTCGCCCACCTGCCGGTCGATCTGCGCGGTCGGCATCGCGATGCGCACCGCGCCGCCGGGCATCGGCACGGCCACGTACAGGAATTCCGTTCCCAACGTCGCGCTGCGCCTCCGTTCCGAGCCGGCTTGGCCGCGAAATGCCTCCACCAGTTCCTTCCTCTTGCCGTGGTTCTCCATGCGGGCGGCATCGGCTTCGGAATCCACCAGCACTTTCCCGTCGGAGCGCACAATCGTGATTCGGCCGCCCACCGCCGCCGCCAGCCGCCGCACCTCCTCCGCATCCATCCCCGCCGCGTCCGGGTGGATCAGCGCCATCAGCCGGCCTTCGTCCGCCAGTTGCCGCTTGAGGTCTTCCAGGTACGCATTCTTTGCCACGCTGGTGGCGAATGTATCCACCACCGCCAGCGCCACCAGCAGCAGGCAAAACACGCCGGCGATCAGCTTGAGAAAGATTTTGCCGGTCACGACGGGTCCTCGAAGCGATATCCGAACCCGCGCACCGTAGTGAGATAGCGCGGGTTCTCGGCCTGCTCTTCAATTTGCTCGCGCAGCCGCCGCACGTGCACGTCCACGGTTCGCGGCGTGACGTTGCGCATCTCGCCCCATACCGATTCCAACAATTGGTCGCGGCTGTAGGCCCGGCCCGGATGCGTCACGAAGAATTCCAGCAGGTTGAATTCGGTCGAGGTCAGCGCCAGCTCGCGTCCCGCCAGATATACGCGGCGCCCCGTGCGGTCCAGGCGGAAAGGCCCAATCTCCATGGCGGCTGGCTCCACGTCCATGTCCTCCCGCCGCAAATGCGCCTTCACGCGCGCAATCAGCTCGCGCGGGCTGAAAGGCTTAGTCATGTAATCGTCGCCGCCGATCTCCAGCCCCAGCACGCGGTCCACTTCGTCCGACCGCTCCGTCAGGAACAGCACCGGCGTCCGCCCGAGCACCGCCGATTGCCGGATCTGCCGGCACAATTCGAAGCCGTCCATATCGGGTAGCATCACGTCCAGCACCACCAGGTCCGGCTTGTGTTGCTCGAGCGCTTTCAGCGTCCCCTTCGAGCCGTTGAGCACCTGCGTCTCATAGCCGTGCCGCGTGAGATTGTAGTCGATCAGCGAAGCCAGTTCCGCCTCGTCTTCCACGATCGAGATGCGTTTGCGCATGCTTTACATCTCCGGCGAGCGCCGGCGCTCGCTCAGGCGCATCAGCCAGTAGACGCCCAGCGCCATCCCCAGGACCGCGCCGCCCAGCCCCCAGATATTGCGCCGCAGAAATGGCTCCCAGCCTTTCCCTAACTGCACGCCCAGGTAGGCCTCGCCAAAATAGCGGATGATCCGCGCCGCTACCAGCACCACCAGGAACCGGCTGATCCGCGTGTGCAAAGCGCCCGCCGAAATCACGAACACCTTCAAAGGTAACGGAACGATCGGCGTCACGGCGGGAACAAAAACCGTCAGCAGCCCATATCGGTGGAACCACCGCTGGAACTTCTGTCCCCTGGCTGAGAGGGGCTCGCCTTTGTGGTACAGCCTGCGCCCGTGGTGCGCCGCCAGGAACAGCGCCACGCTGCCGATGGAGGAACCGATCACCGCCATCAGCGCCGTGAAATAGGCCCGCTGCGGCGCGTCTACCGCTACTGCCAGCATCCAATAGTCGGTGGCCGCCGGCAGCGGAACCCCCAGCGAATCGATCACGCCGATCAAGAAGATGCCCAATGGTCCAAAAGCAACCAGCGCGAGGGTGATTTTGTGAAGCAATTTGCCGGTGACCCGTTTAGATCATGTCCGCGAAGGACTTCTTCAGTTTATAAAACCACGCGTGGCCGAGCACGAAGACCACCGCGGCCAGCAGCCAGAACTTCCATAACGCGCCGAATGCCGGGTGTTGGTTCTCCAGGAAAATGGCGCGATACCCTCTTACCAGCACATACATCGGGTTCTTGGCCAGGATCGGAGCCTTGGCCAGCATATCCTTCTCCGGATAACAGATCGGCGTCATGAAGAACCAGATCGTCAGCACGAACCCGATCATCTGCCCCAGGTCCTTCACATAAGCGCCCAGGCCCGCCAGGAACCAGCTCACGCCGGTGGTGAAGAGGATCTGCGGGATCAGCAGCACCGGCAGCCAGACCACCGCCGGCGGAATACCGTGCCGCAACGCCAGCAGGAAGGCGCAATAAAGCGCCACTGCAAACAGCTCCGTAACCAGACCCGACGCCACCAGGTTCACGGGCAGCGTGTCCACCGGGAACACCAGCTTCTTAATCAAATTGCGATTTTCCAGAATAACACCCGGAGAGCGTCCGGCGGCTTCGCTGAAGGGCAGCCACGGCAACATGCCGGCCAGGAAGTACAGCGCGAACGTCCCGCCGCTGCGGTGCGGATCGCCCAGCAGATATCCGAAGACGAAGAAATACGTGAGCATCAACAGCAGCGGGTTGATGATGGTCCAGAACGCGCCGCCGAACGAGCCCTTGTACCGCCCCATAATGTCGCGCTTGGCCATCACGCGGATCAGCGCCCGATTGCGCCAGATGGTCAGAACCGGGTAGAGGAAGGCGTGGCCCACGCCGCGCAGTTCGCGCTCCCGGCGCAACGCCTGCTTCTCTGTCACCCGCATGGGGTGGAGTGTCGCCACGCCGTCTTTCGTGGTCGTCTCCACCAGCAGGAACCCCCAGCCGCGCTCGTAGTACCAGCAGACGTCTTCGCGCATGGGCGAGATCACCGTCTGATACTCGCCGTCTTCCGCGGGCAGTTCGAACTCCACCCGCACGTGCGCCGCGCCGCCGGGCTCCACGTCGCGCTCCAGCCGCACGCGCGCGCCATCCACAATCAGCGTCCCGCTGGTGCGGTCGAACAGGTGGTAGCCGATGCCGAATCCATCGGCGGCCCGCCAGGTCTCTTCCGTAAGGTTGCGGATCTCGAATTCGGCGCGCACCGTGCGTGTCGCGGCGTCCAGCGTCGCCCGCGGATTGAGCCACGCTACGCTCATGAATACAGCCATCCGGGGTAGCGTTCCTTCACCGGCCCGGTCTTCCGCCCTAAAGCGTAGATGCCGTCGCCCCGCAGGTCCGTCTCCAGGCCGTAGTGGCGCAGCAGGTGCGTCACCCAGCCGTATTCCGGATGCGGCAGGTCGAGGAATTCGCCCGTCTCCAGTCGTGCCACCGCGAAACCCGAAATATCCAGCAGCCGGTGGATTTCGCGCGCCGTGTACTCGCGGTTATGCCGCGCATCCACCTCGCCCGATTCCGCCGCCGGCTTGATGTACGCGTGGAAGAATCCGGGGTGATAACCCAGCAGAATGGCGGAGATGCCGCGCAGCGCCGCCACGTTGGGAGTGGTCAGCACCAGGTGTCCGCCCGGCTTCAGAATCCGGTTCACCTCCGACATCAGGTGCATCGGATCTTCGAGCAGGTGCTCGATCAGCTCGCAGCACAGCACCGTCGAGAAATGTTCGTCGGGATATGGGAAGCGGTCTTTTTCGGCGTCGAAGTGGTCGATCTCGCAGGTGAAGGTCTCGCCGTCCGCGGAAGTGACGGTGCGATGGTCGATGCGGCCCGCCGGCCCGTAGTAGCAACCGCGCACTTCGCCGTACCCCAGCTTGTTGCGCAGCGCCGGCGTGACCTGGAGGTACGCGCCCATTTCCAGGACGCGATCCTCGGGCCCGCCCGCCGGCGTGATCTCCAGCGTTCTCACCAGGCGCGTGCGGTGCGTGTCCAGATAGTGGCGCGACGCCCCGTCCACCGCCCAGCCGCGCAGATACTGCTCCACCTCCGGCAACTCCGCCGCGGGCGCGGCTTCCTCCGCGGCCGGCCGCTGTTCCGCCCCGCGGTATTCCTTGCCTTCCACCACGGCTTCCAGAAATGCCGCGTACTGCCGCGCCACCGCGCCCCAGTTGCATTCCCGCGCCACGTAATCGCGGGCATTCGCGCCCAGCGCCTGCGCCACTTCCGGACGCGACACCAGCAGGTTCATGTACTCGAAGATCAGGTCTTCCTCGCCCGCCCCCACCGGAACCTTGAGGCACACGTCCTCCGGGAATTCCTGGAACGACCCCACGTCGGAAACCATCACCGCCTTGCCCAGCCCGAGCGAACGCAGCAGCGTGCCGGAACTTTCTCCCACCGTGGGATATCGCAGGTTGAGTACGATGTCGCACGCGCCCAGATAGCCCACGAATTCCTCCATCGGCGCGAACCCCAGCACCCGCACGTTGGCCGAAAGACCCATGCTGCGTATCGTCGCCGCCAGCGGAAACTCCGCGTGCGGTTCACCCACCAGGATCATCCGCGCCTGCGGCGCCAGGCGCGCCAGGCGCCGGAACGCGCGCAGCGATTCGGCGATGCGCTTGTACGGTTTCAGGTATCCGAAGATCCCGATCAGCGGCGTGATTTCATCCAGGCCCAGCTTCTGCCGCCAGGCGTTGCGATCGGCGTCGGGTAACCAGGCGCCGTGCGGGATCACCGCTACCGGCCCCGTGAATCCCGCGGCCCGCACTTCCCGTTCCATGTACCGGCTGTGCACCACCACCCCGCGCGCCCCCTCCAGCAGCCGCCGCGTCATCGGCAAGCCTTCGTAATCCGGGCCGACTTCCAGTTTGCGCGCCCGCTCGGCATGGGCGCGCGCCGCCGCCCCGCCGTTGTACTCGCACTCGCCCACGTAGCCGTCCCAATCGTCGCGCCGGATGGTGAGGTCCGCAATCAGGTGGTGCAGATTCGATTCGTGCAGCACCACCACGCCCGCGTGTCGCAGCGCGGTCTCGTACACGAAGTCGTGATACTGGTTGTTGCCCACCTGGTAAAGCGCGATGTCGAAACGCGCAGGGTCAAACGCATCTTCCGCCCGCGCGAATACCTCCAGGTCCACCAGCGGCCGCAGTTGTTCGATCAGCGCTTCGGAATAGTCCGCGATCCCGCTGCGCGCCGGCGGCAGCGGAGAGAAAAAGGCTGCGCGCATTTCAGCGCACCAGCTCCATCGACAAGGTTCCCACCGGCTGTGGAATCTTGATCAGGAGCGGCGTCCGCGCCGCGTCGCGCGCGTAGAATACCTCTACCGTGAAATCGGCCCTCGGCCCCTTCACCGCCACCATCAGGTGGTCCGTGACTTCCTGCTTATTGCCCACCGTGATGGTCTGCGCGCCCGTGTATTCCATGCGCACCGCATACGCCGAGCCGAAGTAGCTCTGTTGCTCCGGGGGCACCCTGCCCTGTCCCAGCTCTTTGCGGCCGTAGTAGACGTACGCGATGGCGTCGCGCGCGCAAGCCGAAATAGCGAAGTCGCTCGTGCCGCCCTCCGCCGGGTATTCGGTCGCCCGGTGGGCCGTGCCTTTCTCCTGGTCGAAGGTGGTCCTCTCCTTCACCTTCCTGGCGCCGTGGCTGATGTCGCGGCTGAGCTCCGTGGAACAGAGCGCGGCGGTGGCCGAGGACTTGAATTTGTCCCTGATGGCGAAACCCGGGACGGCCGCATCCAAACCGACTTCGAAATCCCAGCCGTTGGCGGTGTGGTGCGCCGAAAGCGTGGCGTCGCCCAGGCTGAGACCGCTCGGCCAGTTGACCGTATAATGCAGCCCTTCATCCTGAAACGGAAAACCCGTCTGCGCCGCCGCCGGCGCCGCTGCCGCCAACGCCGCCGCCATCAGGAGCAAGAAACCAGGGGTGTGCCTCATCGGTGAATTATGCTGGGAACCGCCGCGCGCTGGCGTAGCGGCCTCGTCTGCTCCATCACTTCGTGGAATACTTCCAGCGTCCGCTCGGCCGTCTTCTGCCAACTGAAGTGCGCCGCCCGCTGCAAACCCAGCCGCTCCATCCGCCCCCGCAGTTCCCCGTCCAGCAGGATGTCCGCGATCGCCCGCACCATCTCCTCCACCGCGTAC
>JBEKYE010000285.1:0-10968 GCA_049511275.1 Bryobacteraceae bacterium | reverse complement strand
CTGAAGGTAGCGGGTGTGGCTTCAAAGCCGCGATCGAATTCTTCGGGAGTGAGCTTGCCGTCGGCGATGGCCTCGTCCCGGGCGGCCTGGCGCACCGGGTCGTTGCGGGCGTCCTCTTCGTTGGCAATCGTGAGGGACTCTTTGTATTGATACCAATTGTGCCCGCCCTTGGTGAGAGGGACGAGCCGGATGGCGCTATCGAGTTGCGACCCCACCCAGCGAAGCGGGGTGGCGCGGAGCTCGAGGTCGCCGTCCTCTTCCATTTGGGGATAGACGGAATCCCAGTAAGTCTCCAGGAGTCGATAGATCAACTGCAGGCCCTGGCGGAGTCCGGCGAAGCCTTCCAGTTTGAGCAACGCTTCGGTCATCCAGCCGGCGATCTGCAGATCTTTGCCGCGCTTACCAAGTGCGTCTTTACAGAGCTTCAGGACGAGCGGATAATCGGCGGCTTTGACATCGAGCACCCAGACGCCCTGGCTGATATCGGCCTCTTCGCGGCGCGCTTCCTTGATCTGGTCGGAGATGGGGTGGTAGCGGAGATCGGGACCGGAGGGTAGGCCGCCGGGAATCGGCTGCAGCAGAGCTTCGATGTCGATGGGCATGGCGGATCAGGTGGCCGCGGGTGGTGCGATTTCCAGCTTCCGCACGTCCAGCAACGGCACTTCCTCACCATCCACGAGGAGCATTTTTTGTCCGTAGGGAATCTCGCCGCCGTCCGGGGTGGATTCCCAGACGGTCATGCGGCCGAGGCGCACGGCGTCATCCCCATGCCTGAAGGAAAACGGGGACAACGCGGGGAGCAGGACACGCCCGAGGTCGGAGCCCTGAATAGCGGGCCCGGCCCGAATGGTGGCGGGGATCCACAAGAGATCGCGGAGGCGCTTGGGCGGTTGGATTTCGAGCTGCGCTATGTGAGCCAGGGGAAGCCACATATAGTTCTCGCCGGCGAAGATTTCGAGGCGCGCGCCGACGCGGGGGTCGGCGTCCTCAATGGACTGCGCCGGGTTGCCGTTCAGGTTCCCGCCGGGGGCCGGAGGAGCGGGCGGCTGGTCGCCGCCCGCGGGCTTTTCGAACATCTCATGGCGCGTGCGCTCGGCGTTGAGAGCGGCGCGGTAGAGCAAAGCGCCGAGCCGCTTGTCTTTGTCGGCGCCGGCGAGTATGTCCAACTGTTTGTCGGCGCGCTCCCAGTTACCGGCGAAACATAGCAACTCGAAGAGAAAGGTGCGACGCTGCGCGTCGTCGGGGTGGTTACGCAACTCGGCGCCCAGCGCCTCGATGGCGTCGTTCAGTTTGCCGGCATCGAAAAGTTCCCGTGCAGTGGCCACACACTCGACCTAGCTCGGGTTACCCATGGCGCTCCCCGGGGCGGTGTGTGTCAGGTTCCCGTTAATATCCCAACCCTCCGTTTGAGCCGCCTGCAAGTTACCCTTGGCGTCGACTGTCCGGTAGACCTCGGTGATGGCGGTGAAAGCCAGGGACCACGACTCCATAGGCAGCCCGCCGGGACCCGGTGAACCCGATGTGTGGTAGGACGTCACGACGACATTTTCCATAATATACTTCTCCGCCTCGAACAGACCGCCCGCAGGCCCGATAGCGTTGGCCCCGGGACGGCTCACGCGAATGGTCACCGTGGCGATCGGCTCGCCCGCACAGAGCTTGGACCACAGGAGCGGAGTGCTCTTGTCCATCACCTTGCTGATTTGCATGGGTCCGAAAATGGCGCCGCTGGCAACCAGGCCGCTGCCGGCCTCGAGCGACGTCTTCTGGGAAACGTCATAGCCCATCGAGTTGTCGTCGATTTTGTCTTTCCAATTCGGGACCGGGCTCAGGCTCTCGCCAGCAATACCAACAACATCCAAATACATCGACATATGATTAGTCTCCTTTTCCGGCTCTAGGTAACATGGTTCGACTTGGCGTCATAGCTCTTAGTCATAGCTGGCCCGAGGACGCCGTTGACCACCTGCTTGTACATGATCTGGACCTTTTCAAAAACCAGCTCGATATGCTCCATCTTTTGGCCGTCGTCTCCCGACAGGCTGCGGTGGGACACCACCACCTTGGTAAAGGTCAACTGGAGATAAACTCCAGTGCCGGTGCTGCCGCCGCCGGCGGTCAGGCCGCTACGCTCGGCTTCGAAGACAATCGGGGTCGTCTGGCCGATGAATTGGCCGCTCGCCGCCAGACTAAAGAGTTTTGGGCCATTATGAACGATCGAGAACCCGAACCGACCGGTGGCCGATGTCTTGGAGGGCCGCCCGCCCTTGACGTTAGGATCAGCCGTCTGATTCATGCTGAAATCCCAGTTGTCCAGTTCGAGCCAGTCCAGGTGGTTGGCCTTAGGGCTGCCTCCGTGGACACCGGCACCGGTCATATTCAAGAAAAAATACTTTTGGTCGCCTGCCATAGTGAACTATCCTCCATGCGCCGGCGGCTGCCGGCAATTGAACCTATATCGGCCAACCCAAAAAAGCGGGCCGGCTATCGAGCGGACTTCGGCAGTTCCGCCACCAGGCGGAGAGATACCGAGAGTTCCTCCAGTTGAAAGTGAGGCCGCAAGAAAGCGACGGCCTTGAACACGCCGGGCTTGGCCTTGTTCTCGATTACTTCGATACGCGCCTCGCGCAAGGGGTACTGAGCTTTGACTTCGTGAGAAGCCGTGTCGTCCTCCGTCACATAATTGACGATCCAGTTATTGAGGAAGGTCTCACATTCCTTACGGGACGTGAAGCTGCCGATCTTATCCCGCATCATAGCTTTGAGATAGTGAGCGAAACGCGAGACGGCCAGCATGTAAGGCAACTGGGCGGAGAGCCGGGCGTTGGCGTTGGCCTGCTCTTTGTCGTAGACCTTGGGTTTCTGGCAGGTTTGCACGCTGAAGAACGCGGCGTAATCGGTACCCTTGCAATGCACCAGGGGCGCAAAGCCCAGGTCGGAAAGCTCTTTCTCCCGGCGGTCGGTGATGATGGTCTCGGTAGGACACTTGAGGGCCACGTCGCCGTGCTCGGTGGTGAAAGTGTGGGTGGGCAGGCTGTCCACCAGGCCGCCGCCTTCCACCCCGCGAATGGCGGCGCACCAGCCGTAGCGGGCGAAAGCGTTGGAGATGCGGGCGCCGAGAGCATAGGCGGCATTGCCCCACAGATACTTGGAGTGGTCTTCGCCGGTGACGCCTTCTTCATAGTGGAAGCCGTCGACGGGCTTGGTGTCCTTGCCATAGGGGACGCGCATGAGCACGTGCGGCAGGGTGAGGCAAACGTAGCGCGAGTCCTCGGAGAGGCGGAAGCCTTTCCAGCGCGCGTACTCGGTGGTATCGAAAACCTTGGCGAGATCGCGCGGCGCGTCGAGCTGGGTGTAGCTTTCGAGGTTGAGCAATTCGGCGGAGGCCGCCGCCATAAAGGGGGCATGGGCGGCCGCAGCCACCTGCGACATACGTTCCAGGAACTCGATATCCTCGGGGCCGCGGCCGAACTCGAAATCTCCCAGCAGGCAAGCGAAAGGTTCGCCGCCGAAAACGCCGAATTCCTGTTCGTAGACCTTCTTGAACATCTGGCTCTGGTCAAACTCGGGGACGCGCTGGAGGTCGCGGAGGATCTCCTTCTTGGTGCTGTTGAAAACCTTGATCTTGAGGTTGACGCCGGTCTCGCTGTTTTCGAGCAGGTAGCGGATGCCGCGCCAGGTGGCTTCCATCTGCTGGAATCTGGGGTGGTGCAGGATTTCGTTGAGCTGCAGCGACAACAGGTGGTCGATTTGCGCGATGCGCTGGTTGATCATCGCCTCGAGGTCGGGCGAGACGGTCATCTGGCCGTCGAGCACCTGGTTGACGAACTCGGAGACCAGTGTGCGGCCCCACTCGCGGGCGGCTTCATCGCGGCCGACGCGGCCTTCCTGGACGATCTGGTCCAGAAGGCTGGGGCCAGTGGTTACCTGTGCGGCCGCCGCGGCGGCCTGTTTCTCCGAAGCTTCACGCTTTGCCATGGGGCTCTCCGTCCTTGGGTTTCTTTGCCGCCATCTCGGCGCGCACCTGCTCGAGCTTGGAGGTGTTGTTGATGACGTCCTGCAACAGGCGCTCCAGCTTTTCGTTGCCTTGAAGCGTTCCTACAAGGTCGGAGAGTTTGGTGCGCAGCTCCAGCAGCTCGCGCAGCGGTTCCACCCTGCGGGCCACCTGCTCGGGCTCGAAGTCTTCAATGCTCTTGAACGTCAGATCGACGCCGAGGTTGCCGGCGTTGGTATCGTCGCTCAGTTTGTTTTCCACCGAGAAGGCTACTCTCGGCTTCATGCTGTCGAGGACCGAATCGAAATTGTCCGGCGTGATTTCGACGAAGCGCCGGTCTTTGAGCTTGGGCAAGGGCTCGGCCGACTGGCCACTCAAATCGGCCAGTACGCCCATTACAAACGGGATTTCTTTGAGTTCGATCGCATCACCGATTTCCACGTTGTAGGTAACGTGGACTCGTGGCGAACGTACTCTCTCCAATTTCGCGTGAACGCTCTCGCGTGCCATGAACGCCTCCAGGTTTGTTCATTATCTTGCTTGTGGAATAAGGTGTCAAGCAAGATAGGTATAGAACGCCAATAATAAAAATATTGTCGAAAATTGAGGCACTTTCACCAAATTCTACGCCATTCTCAAGATAGCTTCCTTTTCCGCGAGGCAGCACTCGGGTAACTGCATTTGCACTTCGGCGGAGCCGCAACGCCCCAAACGCGGCGATCCTTGAATGTGCGCGGCCGGAGGCGTAGAATCTTGGCTGCCGCACCAGCGCGGGCCGGGGTAGTGCGAGGGCATCATGGAATCGATCATCGGCAGCTTTCACTTTGAAATCAAACACAGCTCGGTTACGGCTCTCGGGATCATAACCGACCAGGGCCAATGGAAAATGCTAAGCGCTTCACCCGACGGCGGCTGGCCGCAACAGGCGACCAGGCGCCAGGGGACTTGGGTGAAAAGCGGCCAGGTGGCCCGCTGCTATGCCCTGGGAACGGGGAGTGACGCTCCCAGCTCCAACAACCAGACGAATATCGAGGTCTTCCGCCTCACCGACCTGGACTTTTCCGCGGTATCTCTTCTCAATGCCAAGCAAGGGTTCTGGATCAAGCAGTTTTTTATCGGCGACCAATGGGCCGACCAAATGCACATTCAGAAGGGCATCATCCCCACTCCCGGCGGCCCCAAGAAACTGGGTATGCCGACGCATGGATCGTGGAACGTGATCATCAGCGGGCCGTTGATTGCCGCGGTGGATATCGAACTGGCCGCCATGAAGAAAGAGGTGGAGCAGATCGCGATCCAGATGGGCCTGGACATCGCATCGATGGTGGACCCTACGGGCGCGCTCTCGATTCCCGCGGCGGGATACGCCATGCACCGCGGCGACTATCTGGGCTGCTGCATCAACCTGCTGGGAGTGATTCCGCTGTTCGGCAAACTGGCGCCGGCGGCGAAGATCGCGGAGTTCAGCCCCCGGCTGGCTTTTCTGGGGGAGAAGATCACGTTTTTCGAGAGGTGGCTGGAGATCTCCGCGGACGCCACCAGGCGCGCGGGGCAAGCGGTGGAAGGGGCTCTGAAAGTGGCGATCCAGGGCACCACCAAGGCGACAATGCTTCCGAAGGTGGCCAAGGCGGCCTCGGAAGCCGGGACGGTACTGAAAAACGAAGGCTGGATTCTGAAGATCATGAACCCGGCGAACCTGGGTTTCCTCCCCGAGGAACTGGCGGTGATGCGAAAGCTGGCGCAGGAGGGATATTATTTCGTCATCCGAAGCTGCCCGGCTGTGCGGGTCAAGTGGCTGAGGGCGGCCGTCCAGAACGGTTGGGGAATCATCGCCAAGCCGGTATGGCTGAAGATTAAATCGCTGAAGAACGTAAAGTTCGAGGGGCTGGTAGGTTTCCCGAAGACGGAGCTGGATTACTGGAACACCATCGAGTCTCACATCGAGCTTCTGAAGGAGGTGCCTTCGTCGGTGAAGCTGGACTGGCTGGGCTTCAAGGGCATGGCGGCGAAAGATGTGAAGGTGTACCGGGTGCAGAAGAACTTCAACCTTCCGAAGGTGGAAGACGCCCACATGATGCTGGACCATTACCTGGTCGACACGGGCGATGCGTTCGTGATTGTGGACCGTACCGGGAGGCCGTACCTTTCGGATCTGGACGTGGTGACGATCCAACGTGCGTTGGGGAAAGGGCGGTTCGGCCCGGCGGGACACAACATCGGGCCGGCAAAGCCGGTGACGCAATTTCGCGGCGGGGATAACGCCGAAATGAGCCACCACTGGAATCAAGTGTTCAAGGGGATCAACTATCCGGCGGGCTACGAACCGTTCGGTTGGCACGGGGGATGGGGCGGGTCGGCGCAATTCATCGAGTCCGTGGCTAAGTACGAGAAGAGGACGGAAACGAAATTCGAGGCATGGAAAGACGTGCGGTCGCTCGGGTGGCATCCGGAGAAACCGATGGAAGACCTGATTGTGGCTGTGCATGGCGTGGAAGGGCTGGGTGACGATGTCGGTTATGTGAAGGGGTGGGACAAGCTGGGCCACTTCCAGACTGCCAACTCGGGAATGGGCGAGTACCTTTTCAAGGTTGGAGAGCCGGCCCACCACTGACGCGGGATTGGAGATGACATGAACCGGGACGACAGGGCAGCGGTGAATATCGACGTCGGGTTGGGGACGGAGAGCGAGCCGGCGCGCGAGCGCTCTTCCGGCGATCCGTTCCGGATCGCGCTGATCGGGGACTTCGGCGGCCGCGCCGGCGCGCGCCGCGCACCATCCGGGAGCCGGTGGAGATAGATCCCGACAACTTCGAAGAAGTGATGGCGCGGATGGGAGCCGCACTCGAACTGACGGCCGGCGAAGCTCCCGTGGCTCTGCGGTTCCGCGAGCTGGACGATTTTCATCCGGATCATCTCTATGCCAGCCTGCCGCTGTTTCAAACCTTGCGCCAGACGCGGGCGGAGCTGGCGAATCCAGCAACCTTTCGCGCCATGGCGGCGCGGCTGCGGCCCGATCCGCCTGCGGCGGCGGTGCGCGGCGGCAGCCTGCTCGACCAGATCGCGGAGCAGACGGCAACGGTGCAGGAGCCGTCGCTCGAATCCGATGAATCCTGGGATCACGTGATCCGGCGCATCGTAACGCCGCACCTCACGCCCAAGGCCGATCCGCGCCAGGACGAGCTGGTGGGACAGGTGGATGCGGCCACCGGCGCGATGCTGCGGGCGATACTGGGCCACCCGGACTTCCAGGCCCTGGAGGCGGCCTGGCGCTCGATCTTCTTCTTGCTGCAGCGGCTGGAAACCGGAGTCGAGCTCAAGCTGTACCTGATCGACCTGACGCGCGCGGAACTGATGGAGGCGGCACGCGCCGGGCGTCCGCTGGCGCGGGATGGCTGGTCGGTGGCGGCGTGCCTCGATTGCTTTTCGCCGGGCGAGCGGGACTGCGAGGCGCTGGCAGGCCTGGCGGGAATCGCGCGGCAAGCCGCCGGTCCCCTGCTGGCAGGGATGGATGCGCGCCTGATGGGCTGCGAATCGATGGCGGCAACGCCCGATCCTGACGATTGGAAGAAGCCGCTGGACAAGCCCGATGCGGAAGCATGGCGGCAACTCCGGCACCATCCGGACGCGCGCTGGCTGGGGCTCGCGATGCCGCGCTTCCTGCTGCGCCTGCCATACGGGCGGAAAACATCGCCCATGGAGGCGTTCGATTTCGAGGAAATGCCGCAAGCGCCGGCGCACGAAGCGTACCTGTGGGGCAGCCCGGCGGTGGCCTGCGCCGGTTTGTTGGGCCAGGCGTTCAACCGGCGGAGCTGGCAGATGCATCCCGGCCTGGTGAGCGAAGTGGATGGGCTGCCGGTGCACACGTACCGGCGGGGGAGCGAATCCCTAATGACGCCGCCGGCCGAGACCTGGTTCACGGACCGCGCGGCGGAGCGCATCGCGGACGAAGGCGTGATGCCACTGGCTTCGTCGAAGAACGGCGACTCGGCGCTGCTGATGCGGTTCCAATCGGTGGCCGACCCGCCGGCGCCATTGGCGGGGCCGTGGGAATAACATCTGCAGAAGCTGGAAGGGGCGGACCCCTGGTCCGCGGCCGACGCCCCCGTCGGCCTGCTGGCGTTTGCATGCTGCCGATATCGCTGATCCGAGTGCGGGACGAGGGCGTCCCGCGCGGACCAGGGGGTCCGCCCTCCAAGGAATCATTGCCCTTTTCCCGCGCTCTCTGCTAACTTTGTTTCAACATGCGCATCCTGCAGCCAGTGATATGGGCTAAGGGGACGTTTCTCAGCCCCCAACATCTGCAGGTGCAGGACCGCTTCGTCGAAAGCGTTCTGCAATTCCGGATGGAAGCGCTGCAGTTCCGCCCGTGGGGCTTCAGCAAGCTGCAAATCAACCAGGAAGCGCTGGCCACGGGAGCCTTTGCAGTGCATGCTGCTCAGGGGCTGTTCCCGGATGGCTTGCCGTTCGATATTCCGGGCTCCGACCCGGCTCCGCCGGTGAAGCCGCTGGCGGCTTATTACGAGGCGGGCCAGACGTCGGCCGACATCTTTCTGGCCATTCCCGACTACCGCGTGAGCGGCGTCAATGTGTCGATGCGGGAGCGGGGAATGGACACGCGGTACCTGGCGGAAGTGGCATCGTTCCGCGACGAAAACTCGGGCGCATCGGAGAAGCCGGTGCAATTTGCGCGCAAGAACTTCCGGCTGCTGGTGGAAGGCGAACCGAAGGGCGGGTGCGTCACGATGCCGGTGGCGCGCGTGCTGCGGACGGGCGACAGCTTTCAACTGGACGCGAAATTTGCGCCGCCGCTGCTGGATTTTTCAGCCAACGATTTTATTCTTTCCATCGCGCGGCGGCTGATCGAAATCCTGTCGGCGAAATCGAGCGCGCTGTCGGGAATGCGGCGGCAGAAAAACCAGAGCCTGGCTGAATTCACCACGGCGGACATCGCGAACTTCTGGTTGCTGTATACGATGAACCTGCATTTTCCGCATCTGCGGCACCTGTTTGAGACCAAGCATGGGCACCCGGAGGAACTGTTCCGGCTGATGCTTTCACTGGCCTCGACGTTGACCACATTTTCGCTGCGGCTGCAGCCGCGGGATTTGCCGGTGTACGATCACGAACGGCTGGGGACCTGCTTCGCGGAGTTGGACGAGAAGCTGCGGGATCTGCTGGAGACGGTGATACCGAGCAACTACGTGTCGTTGCCGCTGAAGCTGATCCGGCCGTCGATTTATGCGGCGTCGATCTTCGAAGACCGGTTCCTGGAGAACACACGGCTGTACCTGGCGATTCAGGCCGATATGGACGAGGCGGAACTCATCCAAAAGGCGCCGCAGTTGATCAAGATCTGCTCGGCCAGCCACATCGAGCACCTGATCCGCCAGGCGCTGCCGGGCGTGCAACTGACGCACGTGATGTCGCCGCCCACCACCATCCCGATCAAGCTGAACCACCAGTATTTCAGCTTGAACCAGGCGGGCGTAGCCTGGGAAGCCATCGGGCGGGCGCGCAACATCGCGGCTTATGTGCCGGGCGATTTCCAGAACCCTCAGGCCGAGCTGATTGTGCTGTTGCCGCAGGAAGGCTCAGCGCTTCCCTAGAACGATCACCAGGACGATCGCCAGGACCAACACGGCTGCCACCACCGCGACGATAATGATGAGATTCTTCCGGGATTTTTTCGGCGGCTGCATTTCGGGGTTCGGCGGTTTGGGCGCGGCCGGCTGCTGCGCGGCCTGATCCTCCTGACCCTGCCTGGCCGGAAGACTGAACATGCGCGTGTACTCGCCCGGTCCGGCGTCGGCGGGCTTGGACGCCGCAAGCGCCTCGGCGGCGTATTTGGCCAGGTCCTGAGGGGTCCCGAACATTCCGGACGCGCCGGGCGCGCCGGGCGCGGAAGCCATGCGGGTGGCGGTGTCGGGCGCGGGAGGCGGCGCAAGGGGTGCAGGCACGGCGGAATCGGCCGCACCGGAGGGACTGGGGCCGAACATGCGGGTGAATTCGCCGGCCTGCTGGAACGGCCGGCTGTCCGGCGGAGCCGATTGAGCGGCGCTGGCATGTTCCTTTTCGATATCGATGGATTCACCGGAAAGCCGCGAGCCGAACAGGCGCGTGAACTGGCCGGTTTCCAGGGAAGCGTCACTGGCCGAAGACGCGGGCCACGGGGAATCCGGCGCGGCCGGCGGGAATGAGGCGTCCGGGCGGCAGGCCGCGGGCGGCGGGGCGGCCGGCAGTGGAGGCGGCTTGACAGGCTCGCCAGAGCCCAGCGGCGCCTGGAACAGCCTGGTAAATTCGCCGCCCTGGCTTTGCGCCGCCGCGGGTGGGGCGACCGGTTGCGGGGAGAGCGGGCCATCAAAGAGTCTGGTGAACTCGCCGGGCGGGGCGGCGCTGGACGAAGGGGCGGGACTTTGTGGCGGCCCGGGGTCGAAGATGCGGGTGAACTCGCCGCGCTGGTCCGCGAGCAGGCTGGCCGGCGCGGGCGTTGCCGGCACGGGCGGCGGCATCGGCTTTTCTTTCACCGGCGGCATCTCAACGAACCTCCGCGTGAACTCCCCGGCCTGGTCCGCGAGCAGGCCCGGCGGCGCGGCGACTGGCGGCGGCGATGGAATCGGAGACGGCGGCGGCGCGGCCGGCGGCATCGGCTTTTCTTTCGCCGGCGGCCCCGCTACGAACCTCCGGCTGAAGTCTCCGGCCTGGTCCGCGAGTAAGCCCGGCGCCGCGGCGGTTGGCGGAGCCGAAGGAACCGGAGACGTCGGCGGCGACACGGGGGTCTCAGAGACCAGGGGTGGCACGGGGCTGGTTTCCGCCGGCGCGGCTTCGTGCGGCGACATCAGCAGGGGCGACGTTTCCGCCATCTTCGGGTCGGATGTGTCGAGATTTAAGGCGACCCACTCCCGCAAACCGGAAAACGGTTCGACCGGCAGCGTGACGGCGTAAGTAGAGCCTGCGAATTCGCCGATCTCCAGCAA
>JBEKYE010000284.1:0-6781 GCA_049511275.1 Bryobacteraceae bacterium | reverse complement strand
CCGCCCGGAGCCGCAACCGCACCGGGATCGGAACCGCTAACCCGCTGTATAAGCTGGAGGGCGGACCCCGGGCTGGCACATGCGAGAAATGCCGGCTAAAATCGGACTGGCATAACGTGATCGATGCCAACAGCCGATAAGCTGTAGAGGAAAGTAAAGGCCCCGACCATGCCCCGCGTTCACGCCTATCATGTCATCCCCCGTTTGCCGGCCCGCCTGCAGTGCCTGAACAAGCTGTCCCTGAATCTGCGATGGTCCTGGCATCACCCCACCATCGAACTCTTCCGCACGCTGGACCCCGACCTGTGGGAAGAGACCGGGCACAACCCGCGCCTGATTCTCGGCCGCATCGACCAGAGGCGGCTCGACGAACTCTGCGGCGATGAGGCTTTCCTGGCGCAACTGGACCGGGCGTCCGCCAATCTGGACGAGTACCTTGCCGGCGCCGGCTGGTTCGCCGCGGCGCACCCGGAAGCCATGGGAATCCGCATCGCCTATTTTTCGGCGGAGTTCGGACTGACGGAGTGCATTCCGAATTACGCCGGCGGCCTGGGCATCCTGGCCGGGGATCACCTCAAGTCGGCCAGCGACCTCGGCCTGCCTCTGGCCGGCATCGGCCTGCTCTACCAGGGCGGCTACTTCCATCAGTACCTCAACGCCGATGGATGGCAGCAGGAGACCTATCCGATTAACGACTTCCACAAACTGCCCATCCAACCGGTGGAAGATGGGCCGGGGAAGCAACTCGCGGTGCAGGTCGATTTTCCCGGACGGCGCCTCGCGGCGCAGATCTGGAAAGCGCAAGTGGGCAGGGTGCCGCTGTATCTGCTCGACACCAACGTTGCGGAGAACACCGCCGACGACCGGCGGGTGACCGGAGCGCTGTACGGAGGCGACCGCGAGCTTCGTATCCAGCAGGAGATCGTGTTGGGGATCGGCGGCATGCGGGCGCTTCACGCGCTCGGTATCAGGCCAATCGTGTGCCACATGAACGAAGGACACTCGGCGTTTCTGGGGCCGGAACGAACCAGGATGATCATGGAGGAGTTTGGCTTCTCCTACCACGAGGCGCGCGAGGTGGCCGCGGCGGGCAGTATATTCACCACCCATACGCCGGTGGCGGCGGGCTTCGACCGCTTCGATCCCCCTTTGGTGGATAAATATTTTCGCGAATACGCGCGCAGCCTCGGCCTCGGCATCGAACAGTTTCTGGCTTACGGAAGACAGGTTCCTTCGGATCCGGGCGAGCCGTTCAACATGGCATACCTGGCCGCGCGTCACAGTTCCTACACCAATGGCGTCGCCAGGCTGCACGGGGTGGTGACGCGCAAGATGGCGCAACCCATGTGGGCCGGCTATCCTCTGGAAGAGGTGCCGATTGGCTCGGTGACCAACGGGATCCACACGCGTTCCTGGATCTCGATGGAGATGAGCGCCCTGCTCAACCGCTACCTTGGGCCGCAATGGGGCGAAAAACCCGCCGATACGGTTCTCTGGCAGCGCATCGACCGCATTCCGGATCAGGAATTGTGGCGGGTGCACGAGATCCGGCGCGAACGCCTGGTCCACTACGCGCGCTCGCGGCTGGCCTCCCAGGTCAGGCAGAGAGGCGGCACCGACGCCGACATCACGGTTGCCGGCGGGGTCCTCTCCCCCGACGCCCTGACCATCGGGTTCGCGCGCCGCTTCGCCACCTACAAGCGGGCCACTCTGCTGCTCCGCGATATGGACCGGCTGAAACGCATTCTCACCGATTCGAAACGCCCCGTGCAGATCCTGCTGGCCGGCAAGGCGCACCCCCACGATACGGAAGGCAAGGAACTGATCCGGCAAATCATCCGGTTCGCGCGGGACGCGCAGGTCAGGCGCAGCGTGGTGTTCCTGGAAGACTACGACATTTCGGTGGCGCGGTACCTGGTGCAGGGCGCGGACGTGTGGTTGAATACGCCGCGGCGGCCCAACGAGGCCAGCGGCACCAGCGGCATGAAACTGCTGGCCAACGGCGGCCTGAACCTCTCGATTCTGGACGGATGGTGGGACGAGGCCTACGACCGGGAAGTGGGCTGGGCGATCGGCAACGGCGAGGAGTACGACAACCCGGAATATCAGGACCAGGTGGAGTCGGAGGCGCTCTATCACATCCTGGAAAACGATGTGGTGCCGCTCTTCTACGATCGCGACGCCGCCGGCATTCCGCGCGGCTGGCTGGCCAAGATGAAGGCCTCGATGAAGAAGCTTTCGCCCGTCTTCAGCACCACCCGGATGGTGGCCGAATACGCCGAGCGCTTCTATCTCCCGGCTGCCGGCCGGCTCATCCGCCTGGCCGGCGACACCGGCCGGGTGCGGTCCCTGATGGACTGGCGGAAACGGCTCTACGTTCATGGATCCGAGGTGCGCGTCACCCAAGTGGACGTGAACGGGGGCAGCCGCGAGTTCCTGGTGGGCTCAAAGGTGAAGGTCGCCGCGCGGGTCTCGTTGGGCAGCCTCTCTCCCGGCGACGTTCGCGTGCAGGCTTACTATGGCTCGCTCACCGCCGGTGGCCAGATCGGCAAGGGCTCGCACGTGGATCTGGCGCTACGCCAATCCTGGGGCACCGAACACCTCTACGAGGGAGAGGTGGAGTGCGGGCAGAGCGGAAGCAGCGGCTTTGCGGTCCGCGTGGTGCCGTTCCACGAAGACGCTCTCTTACCATATGAACTGCCCTGGATTCGGTGGGAGGAGTAACAGACGGCAGGGGCACAAGCCCGCGCTCGCGCTGAGTGGCAGTTTCTCAGGTACGTCGGGGTTATGATGAAAGGGATTGAGGTCCACGCATGACGACACGCGAAGCGCTGCACCAACTCGTGGATGAGTTGCCGGAGGATCAAGCGGAACTCGCGCGCGCGTGGCTCCAGGACCTCCGCAACGCCGCTGATGAGGACGGGCCGCCACTCGACCCTGAGGCGCTCACCTCCCTGGATCGTGGGATTGCCGATCTCGCGTCGGGTCGGGTGAAGCCTCTCGCCCAATACGAGCGCGAACCCGGCTTGTGAATTTCCGGGTCAGCGTCGCCCACGAAGCCGAAAAGATTCTTGATCGCCTTGACAGGCCGACCGAACAGCGTGTTCGCGCTTGCTTTGTGCAACTTGCTGTTGACCCCTTCGATCCGCGCCTGTCTGCGCCGCTTGCTGACCGGCCCGGAATCCGAAAGTCCCGCGTTGGTGGTTGGCGCATCCTGTTCACCGTGGATCGCGAAGCCAAAGTGATCTGTATCCTCACCGTTGGTACCTGTGGTCAGGTCTACAAACATTCATGAAATCGCCGACAACACTGAGATGAAGAAGAACGACACAATCCGGCTCAAAGAGGGTAGCGGCAACGTTTTTGCCGACCTCGGCTTTCCGAACCCTGAACGGGAGCAACTCAAGGCCCGCCTCACTGTCCAAATTTACCGGCCGATCAAGGATCGAGGACTCACACAGGCAAAGGCCGGCGCGATTCTGGGCATCCGGCAGCCGCATGTTTCCGGTCTGATGCGTGGGCGGTCCGGTAACTTCTCCGTCGAGCGGCTCATGGACTCTCTGACCGCCCTCGGCCAGGACGTTGAAGTTACCGTGAGGCCGGCCAGCAAGCAGCACGGCGGAGTTTCCCTCGTGCTCGGGTGATATCATGCCTGTTCACTCTCTTTTGAAGCCTTAACCAGAAGCACTACAAGCAGTCTTGTAGGAGGAAGCCATGCCCAAGTTGATCGCCTCTCCCACCACCATTCCCTGCGTCGGTAACATCACCAAGGTCGCCGAAGAGTTCGTCGGTCTGGTCAATACCGGCGAGGCCGGGCTCTCCATCACCCGCGTGCCGTCGCCCCCGGGATGGGTGGGCCTCGGACAATACGCCAACTACCGCGAATATCGCCTGGTGCTCGCCGGCCTGCTCCACGTCGAGCACTCCGACGGGGCCTTCGACGTGCTACCCGGCCAGGGTGTCGACACCCAGCCCGGCGAGTGGGTCCGTTACTCCACTCCCGAACCCGCCGGCGCCGACTACGTCACCGTTTGTATCCCCGCCTTCTCCTTCGCCGACGTGCACCGCGACGAATGAACGGGTGCCTCTCACACTACCGCCAGCTCCAACTCCCCTTCGCGGTAAGCCTCCAGATAGTTCACGCACCCGGGGTCGCGGCCCAACAACATCTCCAGCGCAAGCTGGTATGGCTGGGACCGTTTGTCGGCCAGGAAGATGCGGTTCAGGTTGCTGGCCACCGGGTCCACAATCCCGCTGTCGGCTCCCGCCTCAACGGCCAGGTTGATGAAGACTTCGTTGATCAACTTCCGGCATGGCATGCCGAAAGAGACGTTGCTGAGGCCGCCCGTCAGATGGATCCTCTCTCCATATTTCGCGCGCAGTTGCCGGAACGCGTCCAGGCATTGAATCACAAACTGGCTGTCTACTGAGATGGGAAACACCAATGCATCGACGTACATGCGCTCCAGGGGGATGCCTTTGGCCAGCGCTGCCTCAACCATCTGCGATGCGTGCTTGACGCGGTCTTCGGCGTTCCGGGGCATGCCGCTCGCGCCGGCCGATGTCACCACCACGGGGAGATCATAATGCCTGGCGATATCCAGCGCGTCAATCCGCTCCAGAGAGGCGGAGTTGAGCAATGGCTTTCCCGCTCTACCCTGGCAAGCCTGGATGCCCGTCAACAGAATCTCCTGGTTGGAGGAGTCGATCGAAAGCGGCACTGGTGACAGGGGCTCCAGCGCGCGCACCAGCCAGTCCATCGCCGCCTTTTGCTCGTCCCGGTTCCACGACAGTTCGTCGACGTTGAGATCCAGGAAATCGGCGCCGGCTCTCACCTGCTTTTCGGCGAGGGTTCGCAGATAGGTCGTGGCTTCGCCGGCACCGGACTCAACACCGCACATGCCCGCGCGCACCGCTATCATGACGTGCTTGACCTTCCCTTCCTGATAGTCCTGGCGGCTCTTGAATTCTTCCGGAATGGGGAGATAGCGCGTCTCCCCGGCGGTGGTCGTATAGCGGACGGCTTCCTCTCCGCTGGGGGATGTCACCACCAGGCGTCCCTCGCGCAGGACGGAGCGCGTGGTGTGGATGTTCTCGCCGATGACGTAGAACGGCCGATCGAGGCCTCGGGGATTCATGGTGAACTCGGAGTCTTGCCGCGATGATCGCGGCCCAGAAAGGCGTTGGCCCAGGCGCTGGTTCCCTGGAGCGCGCCATTCTTGTACACCACCGGCCCCTCCAGCATGCGCTCCTCTTCTCCATAAACTTTGAGGCGGTCGTAGGCACGCGCCCAGATGCATTCCTTGTCGCCCGCCTCGCAGAAGCCCTGGTGCGTGCCGCCGCACGGCCCATTGCGCTGGTTCTTGGCGCATTGCGATTCGGGGCACAGGTAAGCCACTTCCGGCAGCGAACAATCGCCGCAATCGCGGCAGTCGAACGCGATCATTTTCAGAGCCTGCTCGGCGCCATGGAGAACACGCGCCAGTTTAGGAGCACGCTCGACGATTCGATAGAGGGCCTGCCCGGCGCGGAAGCCGGCGCTGCCTTCTTGGAAAGCCAGACGATGGATCTGCCGGTTGGCCGCGTACGCCAGGGGAGCGGCCGGAGGCTGCTGCTTCGACTTCAGGTATTCGCGGTTGATTTGGCTGGAACACAAGCCGGTCTTCGGATCTGGTTCGAAATAATAGAACTCGCCAGGTTGGCCGAAACCGATCTCGCGCGCGAATTCCCGCCAATCGTCGGGCCCGAAGGCATCCAGCATGCCGAAGATTCTTTCGTAGTCTTCCAAATGCAGGTGGCCTCCCAGGTACATGCCGCGATATCCGAGTCCGCGAGCGACCGCACATTGTTTTGCGGCAAACTCGAGGAAAAAAGCGCGGCCGCGGTCGGGAGAAGCGGCACGCTTTTCCACCAGTCGAAGCAGATCGTCGGTGACGGTGACGCCCGGAATTCTTCCCGCGTGGAAGTAGCGCGCGGCGGTTGCGCTGAGCACGAAAACATTGGCCATCACTGGAACGTCCAGGCCGTGCAAGGCCATGTATTGGAGCAACTCGTCCATTTTGCGGGCGTCGTAACCGATCTGATTGACGATGAAGCGAGCGCCGGACTGAATCTTCCTGGCGAGCTTGAAGTACTGCGGCATGACCTCGCGTTCCAGCCGCTTATAATTCGACACCACCGCACCGGGGAAAAAGTCGCCGCCCTGAATCTCGGAGAGCAGCTTCAGCAACCCCACCGAGTCGATATCGAAAACCGGAGATGCCTGGCCGTGGTAGCCGGTAACGGGGTAATCTCCCGAGACCGCCAGAACGTTACGAAAGCCTTCGCTGGCCAGCATCCAGCAGCGGCTCTCCAGGGCGTTGCGGTTCCAGTCCTTACAGGACAGATGAATGATCACCTCCTGGCCGCGGTACAGCAGGTCGGTCCCCATGGTATCCGCGCTCAGCATGGCATGGCCGCCCGGATTGTCGGTGATGCTGAGGGCATGGAAGCGGGGATGTTCCGCCAGCGATCGCGCCAGTTTCAGGATCTTACTGCCGTTGAGATTGGTAATCAGGCCGCGGGAAGTCGCCAGCTCGGCAATTGTCACGAAGGCCTGCGTGTCCTCAAGGAAATGGCGGAGGGGACGCTTGGTCCACGCGGTAGTGGCGACGGATTGGGCCATGGGCAACTCCCAGGCTAGGCTTTAGTATTATGCCTGAACTATATGCCAGCATGTTTCGCGGCGAGTGTCAAGGCGGAGTGTATTAACTTCTTTGATATGAGCAAAACAGGAAGTAAT
>JBEKYE010000283.1:0-6805 GCA_049511275.1 Bryobacteraceae bacterium | reverse complement strand
GCAAGTGGAGCACGACCGATGCGCGATTTCAGCGGGCGCCAGCGGCTCTTTGCGGCTCCGCACGCAGTCGAGCCAGTTGGCGTGATGTTCATCGGCGGTCGGGAGGTGAATCTCATTCGGCCCGATCACGCTGTCCAGGATCTTCGCATCGCTCGCCTCCAGCGGCTTTCTTGGGGGCCCGCCCGGATCGCTTGGCGTCACGTTCCCTTCGCGCGTCACAAAGATCCAACCCTTCGTGCCGATGAACTTGATCCCGTTCGGATAGTCGCCGGAGATCGACATGGTCATGCCGTTCGCGTACCGGGCGTCCGTCTGGAACTTCCCGTGCACGTTCCATAATCCATGCGTCGGGAATTCGGCGGTTCCCCAGATCTCCACCGGCCCCGTCAGCTCCGTGTTCATGCCCCAATGGGCAGTGTCCACATGGTGGGCTCCCCAGCCCGTGATCATACCGGCGCCGAACTGCTCGCAGCGCAGCCATCCCGGCCGGTCGAACCCCTTCTGCGGATGCACGCGCATTTCCGTGTAGTACACCACCGGCGTGGTCCCCAGCCACGCATCGTAGTTCAGATTCGGCGGCACCGGCATTTCCGGAGCCTCCGGTCCCGAGGGATCGCCCGGCAATCCCACCTCCACATGCCGCACTTCCCCGATGCGTCCGTTTCGCACCAGCTCGCAAGCCCGGTGAAACTGCTTCCACGAACGCTGCTGCGACCCGATCTGAAAAATCCGTTTGGAAGCTCTCACCGCATCGCTCATGTACCGGCCCTCGGCAATCGTCAGCGAGGCCGGCTTCTGCAAGTACACATCCTTGCCCGCGCGCACCGCGTTCACCGCCAGAACGGCGTGCTGGTGGTCCGGCGTCGAGATCACCACGGCATCCACGTCCTTGTTGGCCAGCAGTTCCCGATAGTCGCGATATCCCGTGACGCCGTCGTATGGTTTGCCGTCCGTCGCGTAGTAACCGTTCACCAGCGTCTTACCCTGCTCCATGCGATTGGCGTCCAGATCGCACACCGCCATAATGCGAGCGGAATCGTACTTCCGGATGGCCGGCAGATCGTGTTCCCGCGAAATGCGCCCGACACCGATCGCGCCTATGTTGATCCGGTTGCTGGGAGCCGTCTGCCCGAAGACGGTGGACGGCACAATCGCGGGGAACCCCGCCGTGACCGCCGCGCCCAGGCCTGTCTTCAGGATCGATCGCCGTGACAATCTTAGTTGCTCTGACATAGACCCCGCTCCTTTGCCAATCCCGGTTGCTGCGATGTGGGGCAGCCCATTCAGGCTGCGGGCAGGATCGCCCGCCCCACATTACAGAATTCGCGCATTCTTCTGCGCCTTGAGAACCAGTTCCGTGGCCAGCAGCGCCTGCTCCTGGTTCTGCGCGACGTGCGTACGGTTCACAATGTCGCCCACGAATTGCGGACCGAACGGCAACTCCACCTGGTTACAGTTCATATACGTGACCTGCTTCCGGTCCACCAGAAACAGGTGGTTGCCGCCTGGGCGCCCGGCAATATCCGCATACTTCCGCAATTCGATGTACCCCTCGGTTCCCAGGATGAACAAGCGTCCATCGCCCCATACTCCCAGGCCATCGGGAGTGAACCAATCCACGCGGACGTATCCCATGCCGCCATTGCCGTGCAGCATCATGTCGCCGAAGTCCTGGAACTTCGGATGCTGCGGGTGATTCACATTCGCAATCTGCGATGCCGTCACATCCGCCACGGTCGATCCGGTGTAATAAACGAACTGGTCGGCCTGGTGCGATCCAATGTCGCACAGGATGCCACCGTAGCGGGCCGGTTCCCAAAACCAATCCGGGCGGCCGCTCCCGGGCACCTGACTCGGATTGCTCACCTGGTGCGAAGCCAGGTTGACGGTCTGAATCACCTTTCCGATGGCGCCCGCCTTCACCAGTTCGCCCGCCTGGACCGCGGCTTTCACCTCCAGCCGTTCGGAGTACATGATGGCGAACATACGGCCGGTCTCTTTGACTGCCTGGCGGACTTCGGCAAGCTGTTCGAGAGTGGTGATTCCGGGCTTGTCGCTCAGAAAGTCTTTGCCGTGACGCATCACGCGCACCCCTAGCGGCGCACGCAGGTCCGGAATGGCCGCGCTGGCCACCAGTTGGATGGATGGGTTGCTCAGAATCTCGTCCTCGCTTGCCGCCACCTTCACGCCCGGATACCGCTTCTGGAAGTCTGCGAGGGCCGCCGCATTCGTGGAATAGACAGCTGCCAGTTGGCCGCCGCCGCGCCGGACCGCGTCCGTCATGCCGAGTATGTGATTGTGATCCAGTCCGATGACCGCGAATTGAATGGAGTACTTGGGCTTCGTCTGTGGGCCGGCCGCCACCGTCACCTCCTGCGTAGCCTGTGTCGCGGCCTCAAAACCCAGCGCCGCTCCGGGCAGTCCTCCTGCCATCAATCCCGCGGGCCCCGTCGCTTTCAGGAAAGACCGCCGGCTCACGTCATCCGTCATCGCAATTCCTCCTCTCCGAAAGTGTAACTCTCCACAATGCCCGATGTGCCGCGTGAGCTGGATCTGCGCGCGGGGCGTGCCCGCCTACTTGAGGATTTCGGCGGCGTGGTCCGGGGCCTGGCGGGACGGCTTCTGCCGGTACATCAGTTGATCGGCGCGGCCGAGCATCTCCGCCAGGGTTTCGCCGGGCTGCCACTCGGTGACGCCAACCGCGGCGTCCACGTGCACCTTGCGCTGTTCCCCTGGGCCGCCGACGGTGTAGTCGCCGAACACCCACTTCTTCACGCGCCCGGCGTAATCGTCGGCCTCGGCCTGCGCGCAGTCCAGCAACACCACGAACTCGTCACCCCCCCATCTGCCTATGCTGTCCGTGACGCGAAAGATTCCTTTCAACTCCGCCGCAAACTGCTTCAGCGCCTGGTCTCCCGCCAGGTGGCCGCAGGCGTCGTTGATTTTCTTGAAAGCGTTCAGGTCCAGCATGAGCAGGCAGAAGCGACGCTTCTGCGCCAGCCGGAATTCGATGGCCGATTCCATCCCGCGGCGGTTGCTCAGACCGGTGAGCGGATCCACCAGCGCCAGGAGCTCGGCCTCCTCGATGCGCGTGTGGCATTTCTTCACTTCGGCCCGCAGTTGCGTCACGGCCTCTTTGCCGTCCTGTGCCATTTTCTGCACGCAGCTTTTCAGCTCCACCGCGCTCGCCAGCAAGGAAGTGCGGATCTGCTTCAGATCGTTCAGGTCGGCGATGTTCGAAAGCCGCGTGGAGAAATCATGGAATTGCGCCTCGTAGCGCGAGTCGCGCTCGCCCACCGCCTCAGCCGTGCTGGCCATCACCAGCAGCAGCTCTTTGAACTCGTCGGTGCGCTGGCGATAATAATCCGTCGCCCGCCTCGCCCACTCGTCGAGCTCCCGCTCCACGCCCGCTTCGGTTTCGAGCACCTGCACGGGCGTCAGTTCGGCCGAAATCCGCTGCTGCAGGTTGGCCAGGCTCTGCTGCAGCGTGCTTCCCACGTGCGGGCAGGCCTGCGCTCCCGTCGAGCCCATCGCTCCCAATGCGGCGCGGTAGCACTCCAGGGCCGACTGCAGCAGTTCGTCGCGCTTCGAGTCGAGGTATTTCTTGATCGAAATCACCCGCTTGTCATATCGGCATCGGCGGGAAAAGTCTGAGCGCCCCTTATCTGGATCGTGCCAGGCCGGCTGATCTTAGCCTGATGGGCGGGTGCCCCGCCAGGTCCCAGTCAACATCGATGCCGACCCACGGGCTCAGAAGCGCTGCTGTCGCGGAACGGAACATTGGACTCCTCTCTTTCGGCTCTCTTTCGGCTCCCTTTCGGCTCCCTTTCGGCTCGAGCGCCTCACTTCCTTCGCCCCAGCGCCTCCGCCTTCCGGATCACCTTCTCCCGCATTTCCCAGGCATCGATGGCCATCTGCGCGCCTTCACAGGCCATGCTGGTGCTCATGCGGCGGTCGGCTTCGTCGAACTGGGCTTCCGCCGCGTCGCGCGCCTGGCGCGCCTCTTTGTCGGCTTCGTGCAAACGTTCCAGTGCCGCCCCCAGTTCGGGCGAGAGCGAGCGATGACGCCGCGCTTTGGGACGTCCGTCGGCCGAAAGGTCAAGATAGGCCTGCCGCCACTCCTCGGCCCAGCCGGCCTTCACTTTTTCTTCGCAGGCTTCCAGGGCCTCCCAGGCAGCGTCCGCGGTGGTCCGCGCGTGCTTCTTCTCGATGAGCCATCGCCAGACCGACCAGTCCTTGGCTTCCTGGAACAACGCCTTCGCGTCTTCGACGGGGGCAAGCTTGTGCATAGACCAGACCAGTTCCTGTTTCCAGACTACGCAACATCCCGCCCGGAATCCAGCATATTCCTGCCTGACAATATCTATTTGCAACTGGCGCGCATGGAGCGATAATCAATCGGACGCTTGGGTATGAAATTTTTCATGGTTGTTTGTTGCCTGCTGTTCCCCGCCGGGCTCCGTGCGCAGCAACTGAAGCCCGAAACCGCGCAGCAATTCGATTGCTACGTCCAATCCGCCGAAGCACGGATGGACGCACGCAAAGCATTCCTGCTGGCCGATACCGACGCCGCTCTGAACGGGCAGATCGTTCGCGGCCAAAAAGTCCAAACCATCGAGGCGAATGGGCCGAACCCGCACAAGCTTGCCGGCGGCCAGCTCTACGACTGGATCGGTGCCGTCTTCATTCCCGGCGCTACCCTGGACCGGCTGATCCGCATGCTCCAGGACTATGACCATCGCAACCGGTATTTCCCCGAAACCATCTCCGCTTCCAAGCTCCTCTGCTTAACCGGAACGGACCGCTTTCAATATTCCATGCGCATGAAAGAACCCGCCATCCTGGATGTCGCGAGCGACGTGGTTTGGGAACGCGTGGATGCACAGCGCTGGCGGTGCCGATCGCTCTCCACGCACGTCGCCGAGGTGGGCAAGGATCACGGCTACTTGCGGCGCCTGAATTCCTATTGGCGGTTCGCCGAAACCGGGAAGGGCGTCTTTGTGGAGGCGGAAACCATCACGTTGAGCGACGAATTCGGGGCCATGACGCGCGCGCTCGGGTCGGCGTTGATGGGGATTAATCCGGAAAAATCCCTCAAGCACTCGCTCGCGTCCATGCGCGAGAGCGTATTGAAGCCGGGGCTCGAAATACCCAAACTGCCGGAGGGTTTGCCGGCGTGCGGGGAACCCGTTGCCCGGTCCACATGCGCGGCCGCTCCCGGTAACAAGTAATGGACTTCGACTTCATCGTGGTCGGCTCCGGCTTCGGCGGCAGCGTGTCCGCCCACCGGCTCACCGGGAAGGGCTACCGGGTCGGCGTAATGGAGATGGGCCGCCGGTGGACGCCGCAGAACCTTCCCGGCACCAACTGGCTGTTCTGGCGGTGGATCTGGCGGCCGGGCCTGGGGTTACGCGGTTTTTTCAACATCGACCCCTTCCGCCACGTTTTGATTATGCATGGCTGTGCCGTAGGCGGCGGCTCCATCACGTACGCCAATACCTTACTGGTCCCGGGAGACTCCATCTGGGAAAACGGATCGTGGGTGGGTCTGGCGGACTGGAAAGCGGAGATGCCGCGGCACTTCGAAACCGCCATGCGCATGTTGGGCGTGATGGAAAACCGGATTATGGGGCCGGCGGACGATATCCTCCAGCGGGCGGCGGAAGAGCATGGCGTAGGCGGGACCTTCTATCGCACCAGGGTTGCGGTCTTCGAAGGGCCGGAGGGAGCGCCCGCGGGCCTGACTTATCCGGACCCGTATTTCGGCGGCGAGGGACCGGAACGCGCCAGTTGCATCGGCTGCGGCGGCTGCATGATGGGCTGCCGTTATCACGCTAAGAATTCGTTGGACCAGAACTACCTCTATCTGGCCGAGAAGGCCGGGGCACGGGTGTTCGCGGAAACCAAGGTGGTGGATGTCCGGCCTCTGCATGGCAGTCCCGATGGAAACAGGGGATACGAGGTGTTCACCGTTCCATCCACGCTGCTGCCTGGAGGCCGGCGCCGCTTCACCTGCCGCGGCGTGGTATTCGCGGCCTCGGCGCTGGGCACGCTGGACCTGCTCTTCCGGCTGAAAGAAAAGGGCTCGCTGCCGGCGATCAGTAGCCAACTGGGCAGCCGGGTGCGCACCAATGCCGAGTCGCTGATCGGGGTGCGCGTGCCCGGCAGCCGCGAGGACTTGTCGAAGGGCATTGCCATCGGCTCGGGCTTCTACCTGGACCAATTCACGCACATCGAGGCCACGCGCTATCCGGCGGGGTCCGACGCCATGGGGCTGCTGGCGACGGTCCTGACTGGCGGGCAGCCCGGCCGAAAGCGCATCCTGCTCTGGCTCAAGATTTTAGCGACCTCTCTCTTGCGGCATCCCATTCGCACCTTGCGCAGCCTGCACCCGTTTGGCTGGGCTCGGGAGTCCCTGATCCTGCTTTGCATGCAGACCCTGGACGGTCACATTAATATGCGGCTGGGAACCCCCTGGTTCTGGCCGTTCCGGCGAGTGTTGCGGAGCCAGGGGCAGCGCATCCCTACGTTCATTCCGCAAGCCAACGAATTCGCGCGCCAGGTAGCCCGGGCGATCGGCGGTACACCCATGAGCATGGTGACGGAAATCCTCTTCGACGTGCCGGGCACGGCCCACATTCTGGGGGGGTGCGCGATGGCCGCGTCGGCCGTCGACGGCGTGGTGGATTCGCGCCATCGCCTGTTCGGATATCGGAACCTGTACGTCTGCGACGGCTCCGTGATCGCGGCCAACCTGGGGGTCAACCCCAGCCTGACAATCTGCGCGCTCACCGAGCGCGCGATG
>JBEKYE010000282.1:0-6829 GCA_049511275.1 Bryobacteraceae bacterium | reverse complement strand
GGGCTGCGCATCGATCACATCCTCACGCTGCGCATGTTCTTCGCGCCGGCGCGCTACGCAAACGACCAGCGGCGCGCGCGATATGTAGAGGAGATGCTCGCGCGCGTCCGGTCGGTGCCTGGCGTGTTGTCCGCCAGTTCCGTGGACATTCTGCCCATGCTCGGCACAGTCTCGGGATCGGTGTTCCGCCGTTCCGACCGGCCCGAACCTCCCGAGGGCTACTGGCCGGCGGCCGATTACGTGATCGTCAGCCCGCAATATTTCTCCGTTATGGGCATTCCGCTGCTCCGCGGCCGCGACTTCAACGAGCGCGATACCATGTCGCTAGAACCCTCCATCATTGTTAACCAGGCCTTCGCCGATAAGTTCTTCCCTTCCGAGAATCCGCTCGGGAAACGGCTCGATCTCGACTGGGCGATCCGCCACGGCGTGATCGTGGGCATGGCCGCCAGCACCCGCCAGACCGACCTGAAGGTTGCGCCAGAGCCCACCATTTTCCTGAGCCAGGCCCAGAGCCCGAGGTATTTCGGAGCACTGGTGGTGCGGACCGCGCTTGCGCCCTCGGCCGCGGCCAGGGGTGTGGAAGACGCGATCCGCACGGTCGATCCCGACCAGGCGATCTCGCACATCGAGAGCATGGAGCAGGTCGTCTCCGATTCTGTTGCACGCCAGCGGCTCGAATCACTGTTGCTCGCCATCTTCGCCGTGCTCGCGCTGGTGCTCGCGGCCGTGGGGCTCTATAGCGTCCTTGCATATTCGGTCGCGCTCCGGACGCGCGAGATCGGCGTTCGCATGGCGCTCGGTGCGAGCCCGCTGCAACTGGTCCGCGGCGTGGTTCGTGACGGGTTCGGCCTCATGTTGCCGGGAATCGCCGCTGGGCTCGCGGCCTCGCTCGTCCTTACGCGCCTGCTGGATTCGCTGTTGTACGGCGTAACGCCCTTCGACCCGCTCACCTATGCGGCGGTGTCGTTGCTGCTGCTCTTCGTGGGCATATTTGCGTCGTGGCTGCCGGCGCGCCGAGCCGCCGCGGTCGATCCTGCTGGCTCACTCCGCGCCGAATGAATGTCAGTTTTGCGCGCCCCGGGTGGATCACGACTCGGAAGTTGGGCAAAGCCGGTCCAGTTGGCGCCCAACGCGCGGATCTGGTCTCCCTTGGCTCGGCCCTAGCGATATTCACTGATAACGCTGCTCAAACGTGTTGGCCCAGCGCAAGGCCGTCTAACGTGTCACCATGGGACTGATGAGGCGCATCTTGGAGCTGGGGAAGAAGCTGTTGCTGGCGACTCTGGGGATCGCCGCAGTCGCCATACCGCTTTCCAGCGGACTGACTCATCCGCCGAAGATGCGCGCTCAATCGCCGCTAACCGCCGCGCCAATGCGGTTCGAGGCGGCTTCGGTCAAGTTTCCCGCGGATCAGAGTATTCTAGAAACCCGGCCGAGAAGGACCGTCGGGCGTTTTCGATGGAAAACTCAGCTCCTGTACCTGCTGGGGTACGCCTATCACTTGGAGTGGTGGCGGATTTCCGAAAAGCCCGCCTCCGGTTCCGTCAGCCTCGGTTCCATTTACGAGATCGAGGCCACTACTGGCCCGGATGTCACCGAAGATCAGGAGCGCCTGATGCTTCAAACCCTCGTCATCGAGCGCTTCAAAATGGTAGCCCACCGCGAGACTAAAGACGCAGTCCAGGGCTATGCTCTGACCGTGGCGAAAGATGGCCCAAAAATGGGGGCAGTCAAGGAAGAGAAGGCTTCCGACGATCCCGCGATATCAGATGGATGGGTCTCGGCGCACGGCCCGTCGCAAGGTGTCATCGTCGTCGAAGGACAGCGTGCTACGATGCTGCAATTCACCGAACATTTGCAGCGCCTGCTGGGCACATCCGTTCTCGATCAGACCGGCCTCAGCGGCAAGTACAATTTCCAGGTGGAGTTCGCAAGAGACGATGATCCTTCCGACTATACCGCCGTGGTGGCCGCCATTAAGCAGCTCGGGCTCAAGCTAGAGAAGTACAAAGGGGCCGTGGAATTTCTGGTGATCGACCACCTCGATAAGCTTACGGAGAATTGACCGTCGTGATTGCCCATCTGCTCGAATCCACGCTCTTCGCCGCCGCCGTTTGGGGTGGCCCGGCTGACCTTGCCGCGCGGAATGGCTGATATCCCCACTTAACGCCCCGCTAGGTTCGATCGATGCTCGCGCCAGGGACCGCCTCCATTCTACGGGTTGGCGACTACCCGTCAAAGTGGGATAAACGGTCGCGGTGCCGCCCTTGTCCCCGCCTCCCAATCGCAAGTGACCGGATTGATGATCTTACGACGCTGGAGCTACTTGTCAACGGGGCGCCCAAAACACAGCACATATCCGCTGTTATCGGTGATCTCGAAGGCCCTGAGTCCATCGCTCGTATTGGCCAGTTCCCGATGCACGGGAACCTCCCTGACTACGAACTCTGTGTACAGTGAGTCGGGATCATCCGTGTCGATGTAGGCGTCCCAGCGAGCCCATTTGTGACGCGATCGATTCGGCTGTGGAAGGACCTCGGGCGTGATGGCCTTGAACATGAGCATTACTCGGTCGCGTCCCATGATGGCGAAGTAGTCATCTCCGTTTCCGTCACCACCACCCTTATAAAGAACGTCGAACCCCAGCTTGGACTGATAGAACGCAAGCGTAGCGACCAAGTCGTCGACAATAAAAAAGGGAGCAACACTGTTCAACATGGCGAAAGCGCCGTGGACTCGAATATAGCCTACGTTGAGCAGCTCGTGCAATCGGCAACTGCATAGCGTCCGGCGCGATCGCCAACAACACGCCGACTATCCATTTGACGTATAACGCGCGCTACCCGTGGATCTGGTCTGGCCGGCAGGGGGCTTCCGATAAAAACGATTATCGCGCTGCCTGGAAGCCTGGAATTGGAGCGTCGGTCTACGCTACAGCGTTAGTCAGGCTTTGATCACCGAAGCTGAGTCTCGCTAGCCCCGGTTTGCGCCGCTGACCGGCCCCATGACAAAGATGGTGTTGCCGGATGGGTCGATCAGGTCGAACGTACGCGCGCCCCACTCCTCGTCTTTCGGCGCTCGGAGGACGTCCACCTTCGCGCTCCACTCACGGTAGTAGGCATCGGCGTCGTCCACCTGGAGCGCTACGCAGGCGTTTCGGCCGTGACCCTTCATCGGACTATCGAGGGTCATCTGGATTGTTCCACGCTCGATGCCGAGTAGTCCCGACCGGCCGTCTTCGGACGCCTCGAAAGTCACGCGAAAGCCCAGCCCATTGACGTAGAACGCCTTCGCAGTTACCAAGTCTTCGGCTGGAAGAATTGGTATCGCTCGCTCCATGGCTCAGAGTACCTCCAACTGCCGAGTTAAAGCAAAGCGTCGACAGCCAAATGAGTCATTTCCTTGCTCGGCTCCGGCTGCTATTGCGGGGAAGGCACCTTCACATAATGAAGGATCATTGTGGCAGTACTATCTCTCTCCAACCGCACGGTTGCCGCGCCATCGAGATAGGCCCGCGCGTACGCTGGATTCCGCATCTCGTCTGCATTGAAGCTGCCTCGCAACGCGAATGCGAAGTAGGTGCCCGGACGTGTATTATCGAGCGCGAAGGTCCCACCCTCGAAGAACGCAACCACGATGAATGGCCGGAACCGCAACTGTTCCTCCTGCGGCACCAGCACCACGAGCCCGCCGTTCCCGTTCTCCACCGTGCCGCGCAGGCGTCCACCGCCCGTCCTCAACACCACCCGAAACGGCATCATTCCAGGTACGACTTCAAGCTCATCCAGCGTGATGTCCCGCTCGCCCTGCCGCACCGACTCCAGGTAGTGGCGGCCCGAGATCCATCCCGGCAACGCCCGAATCTTAGCACGCGTCTCATCGCCTTGCTTCGCGCCGGAGCCCACCGAGTTCGCGATGGGCGCAGCCGCACGACTTGTTGTGGCGACCGCCGTATCACGCCCAAACCGTGGATCTGGTATAGCTGGCAGCGGGGCTACCAATATGGGCCGGCTTCCGTGGGCGGCATTCATTAGGATCTACTCCTTGCCACGACTGAGCTTTCCGAATGTGTGAGTGGCCCGCGGTCGGGCGGCTTGGTTGCCCGCTCACGCGATTCGTAAACCGAATCGGCCGCGACCGCCGCGTGCACCAGCCGGACGCACGCGCAAAACCGCACCATGCTCTTGCTGTACCATAAATCCAGGCTCATGCGGTGGAGGGTGCAAGTCGTCGCGTTCGGTTGCCTGTGGGCGGCTCCCCTCGCCGCGCAGCCGGCCGACTGGGAGCGACTTGCCGCTTCTGTGAAGCAGCTCTCGCAGCAGGCGAAATGGGCGGATGCGCTTCCCTTGGCGCAACAGGCGCTTCGTCTGGCCGCGGCATTCGGCCCCCAGAGCGGCCAGATGGCAACCTCGCTGGTGGATCTCGCCGCCATCGAGGAAGCGCAGGGCCGCGGCATCGAGGCGATTCAAGCCTACACCCGCGCGTTCCAGATCTACTACAAGATCGCCGGGCCGGAAGATCTGAACACCGCGCGCGTGGGGATTCGAGCCGGCGCGTTGATGATCGACGGCGGCAACCTGCGCGATGGCTGCCCCACGGTGAAGACCGGCGAACAGATCCTCGAGAAGAAGCTGGGGCTTGACGATCGTGAAGTGGCGGGCGCGCTGGTACTGGTGGGCGATTGTCTGCACTACGACCGCAAGAACGACGAAGCGGAAGCGGCCTATCGGCGCGCGCTCGCCATCGATGAGAAGCTTTTCGGCCCCAACGATCGCGCCGTCGCCTCGCCGCTGACTTTCCTTGCAGCGCTCTATCATGACCAGGGGAAGTTCGCCGAAGCGGATCCGTTCTACCGGCGCGCGCTGGCGCTCGAAGAGCGGACTCTCGGGCCGGACAACCCGAACACCAGCGAAGCGGCGCTCGGCTTGGCTGTCAACTATTACGCATGGGGCAAGCCGGAACTCGCCGAGCCGCTCTACGACCTGCGCATGAAGGTCTTCGCTCGCGAGTTCGCTTCCGGTTCAGGCTACATGAGCGAGCGCGACCGGCTGGCGTTCCTGCGCAGCGCGCCCGGAGTCTATCCCCTCTACTTCAGCTTCGTCTACACCAACCCTTCGCGGCCGGGACTCGCGGGCAAGATGTTCGACCTGCTGATCAGCGAGCGCGGCATCACCGCGGGACTTTCGGCCGATCTGCGCGCCAGGCTCTTCGCCACCGGCGACCGGCAGGCGCTCGCGCTCTTCGACCAGTTGCGGCAGGAGAAGACCGAGCTGGCGACCATCGCGGCTTCGCCCGCCGACGATGCCAAGCACCGGCGCCTCGCGCAGCTCGATCAGGAAATCAACGACGTGGAAGAGAACCTGGCGCGGCGCGCCGCGGCGCTGGCGCAGGGACGCGCGATGCCGGCGCCGGCGTGGCGCGATGTGCAACGCGCCCTGCACCCCGGCGAAGCGGCGGTGGAATACGTGCGTTTCCACTTTCACGACGGGCGCACTTTCACCAACACCTGGGACTACGCCGCTCTGGTGTTGACGCCCGGCGCCGAACCGAAGCTGGTTCCCTTGGGAGATGCAGTCGCGGCCGAGAAAACGGTGCGCGATCTGTTCGCCACGCAGATGAGCCCGACGCGCGGGGTATCGATTGCCGCCGCGCCCGCGGCCACGGTGGGTCCGGAATGTTACAACGCGTTCTGGAAGCCGCTGGAGCCCGCGCTGGGCGGCGCGAAGCGCGTGTATGTGGCGAGCGACGGCATCCTCAACCAGTTCCCCATGGGCCTCTTCACCGACTCTTCCGGCAGGATGTTGATGGAAAGCTACGACCTGTGGCAGCTCAACAGCACGCGCGATCTGCTGCGCCATCCCGTGCGCGCCACGGCCAGGACAGCGTTGTTGATGGGCAATCCGTCGTTCGATTTGACGGAGGCGCAGCAACGCGCGGCGGTATCGCAACTGGGCGCGCCCGGCGCCGCGCGCTCCCCGGGCGCGACTGTGAATCCCAATGGCAAGCTGGCCGCGCTGCCGGCGACGCAAGACGAGGTCGATCAACTCTCGAAGACCTTCCAATCGGCGGGCTGGCAAGTGCGGGAGCTGACCGGAGACCTGGCTCTCAAGGAGGCGCTCCTGCGGCAGCAGGCGCCGCGCGTGCTTCATCTGGCGACGCATGGTTTCTTCATCCTTTCCCGTCCGAACATCGGGCTCGATCCTTTACTTCGTTCCGGGCTGTTCCTGGCGGGCGCGGGGCGCACGCTGGCCGGCTCGCCGCCCTCAGCGGGTTTGGAAAACGGCGTCCTTACTTCTTATGAGGCGGCGCAGCTCAATCTGCAGGGCTCGGAATTGGTGGTGCTGAGCGCGTGCGAGACGGGGCGCGGTGACCAGGCGGATGGCGAAGGCGTCTTCGGGTTGCGGCGCGCGCTGGAGGAAGCGGGCGCCCAAGCAGTGGTGATGAGCAGTTGGAGCGTCCCCGACCGCGAGACGCAGGAGCTGATGGCGCTGTTCTACAAGAAGTGGCTGGCGGGCGCGGATAAACACGAAGCGCTGCGGCAGGCGCAACTGGAAGAGCGCGCCGTGGTGCGCCAGCGGTACGGGAAAGACCTGCCGTTCTACTGGGGTGCCTTTGTGATGGTGGGGCGGTGAGCGAATAACAGCGGCGCGGCCGCGATATAGGCTGCCATTTTTCCGTCCAGCGACAAAGAGATGCCGGAGGAGTTGGCTCCAAACGCAAAGTCCGAGCCATCGGGCGAAGCGATCTGGAGACTGAAGGAACGTTCATGGTTGGGTGTCTGCCGGAAGTGCGCCGTCGCCCAGATGCTCAGTCCGCCGACCACCAG
>JBEKYE010000281.1:0-6831 GCA_049511275.1 Bryobacteraceae bacterium | reverse complement strand
TGATATGGAGCGACCTTGTCAAGCTTTCAGGGGCCAGGTTTTGGTTTTTCGTGTTTGGCGCGCCGGCATCTCATGTTCCCGCCGGAGCCGCCCGTCGCGATAACCATCTGGCCGGAACGGCGCGCAGCCGTCAAGGGCGCGCCGTAGTTTGGCGCGGCGAAGCGAACCCTTGACGGCGAGCACCGTTCTGGCATCGATACAGCGTCGACGGGCGGCGGAGCGGGAACGTGTTCCTGCTGGTGGGCTTTGAGCCGGTTTTGGTTTTGGACAGCAGGGCTGATGACAGCCTCGGCGCTAGCGCGACGATTGATCACACTGATATTCGCGGGTCGGAACCGCATGGACATGATCCGTCGGGAGCTGCCTCGGACTAGTGGCGCGGGTTGGGCCCGGAGACCGTTCCGCATAATTCTCGTCGAGGGTTCTCCTTTTCGTGGGCCCTCGGCTATCATCAGCGCTGCTGTCCAGTAATACGTCACGGGTTAAGCTGCCTTAGCTGGCTTAGCTGGTTTGCAGTGCGCTTCGGCATCCACGGCGATCGCCCACAGGAAGCCGAGCAACTCACGGGCTAGGGCGGTCACGATCTGATAGTGGTTCTTACCGCGAGCCGCCAACACCGTGAACCGCTTGTGCAGCCGCTGCTGCGCCTTCCAGGCGATCTTCTTAGCTTCGTCGCTGAGTGCCAGCGCCTTTTGCCGACGCAAGACGCGGCCTTGCACATTCGGCCGATGTTGGTATGTCCAGGCCGCCTCCACTAATACCCGGCGCAGATGCGCGTTGCCGCTCTTGGTGATGGCCCCGCGTTGAGTCTTGTTGCCGCTGGAGTGTTCGCGCGGGACCAGGCCGCTATAGCCCATCAGTTGCCGTGGATTTTGGAATCGGGATAGACTGCCCAACTCACTCACCACGGTTGCCGCCGTCGTCTGCGCTATCCCGCGCAACGCTTGCAACGCTTCGATCACCGCGCGGATCTCCGGCGCCGCTTGCTTCACCGCTTCGTCGATCGCCACTTCCAACTTGGCAATCCGCTCGGCAATGTGATCGATCTCTTCCAGGTAGTGCGCCACCGTTGCGTTCAGGGCCGCCTCCTCGAAGCTCGCGTGAATCCGGATCCAGTTCACATACTTCTGCGTCCACGCCTGTCCCGCATCGGCCGGCCGCTTGCCGTGACGCAGCAGGAATTTCCCCAGCCGATGCCGATGGCGCAGTTGATCTTTCTTCGCCGCTTCACGCGCCCGCACCAGATCGCGCAACGCTTCGTGTGCGGCATCGGGGACCCATACCGCGGTGAGTTCACCCGCGCGGTAACACCGAGCCAACTTCTCCGCATCGCGACGGTCGGTTTTCACCCGGTCCCCCGCTTTGCTCGGGACCAGGCTCGGAGCGATGACTTCGCACGCCACGCCCAGTTGCGTGAGTTGCCAATAAAGCACGTAGCCGGTAGGACCGGCTTCGTAACAACATTTCAACGTCGCAGCCGGCGCCAGCTTGCCGACCAGCTTGCGCACCGACTCCGGTTTGTTCGGGATCGTTCCCAAGCTGCGAACCTCTCCACCCGCCTCCGCCACGGCGACCGCGATGGTCTCGGCGTGGACATCCAATCCGACAAAGCGTATTTTAGACATGAGCGACCTTCCTTTCGTATGCGGCTCTGCGCCGCTGGATTCACCTCTTCGCAGCGTAACCCGCGCTACTGCGAAAAGGTTGGTCGCTCCATCTTGACTAGTGATGCCGCGGCATCAACCAACATCTTGTTCGTGAGCCCAGCCGCCAGTGTGCCCCCGTGCGGCCCGCCCATAGTCCGGTGCCGTGTTCAACTGGCCGGAACGCCGCCAACCCGTGGAATGAACGCGGTCGCCGGCGCGCGTCGCTCGAATCCTCGGGGGCGGCATTGAGATTATCGCGAGCGCTTCGGTCCTTTAGCTCGGGCACTCCGATGAGGCTGGATTACGCGCGCGAAAAAAACACGCTGGCGAGTCGGCCGGCGAGTATTGGATTGCCCCGCGATCAACCGAATCCCGGCCGCAGGGCAGCACCAGGGCAGCACGTCAGCCATCCGTACGGCCACAAATGCCCTGGTCGCAAACTGAACTGGACCGAAAACACAACCACTTAGACCCAACTGAACCGAACTGAACTGTAAAGTAGCGGGTTCGATTCCCGTTAGCGCTACCAGAAACAAAAGACTTACCGGCCGCAGGGCAGCACGCGGGCTCTACGCCAACAACGGGGGCAAGCCCCAATCCCAAACCGCGGCCTGCTCTCCCTGATGCGCCGCCACCGGCACAACCTCACCCCCGCCCAGCAAGAGAAGCTGGCTGCTTACCTGCTCGCTCACTCCGCCCTGGAGGCGATCTATCGCTTCAAGCAGCGCCCAAAATTCCTCCCTAAGGACTTGTCGGGAGTAATCGTCCAAAACCGCTGGCCCGCTCCGTCTGACGAAACTTCCGAATGCGCGTGACCGATCAAGCAGAATGAACGGCCGGTGCTCTTGTTTCAAACGGCGCGATCAAGCGCACGATCACTCCCGCGCTGGCCCAGGTGCCTGTGACGACGTACCCAGAACGGAGCATCAGCCCACCTTTGTTCGAGCCCGTAGTAGTAGGTCCGCAGTTGCAGATACCTCATGAAATTCTGGTGCACGTGCGCCACATACTGGGAGCGCACCCGCTCATTGCCGCACAATTGGTCACATACGGCTCGCGCGGCGTGTATACCAGAGGATATGGCATGGCCGATCCCCATCGATGCGAGCGGATCGAAGGAAGCCGCCGCGTCGCCAGCCGCAACCCATCCGTCACCAGCAGCAGATTCGAGATGTTGAGAGCCGCACGGGCGAAACGCAACGGGGCCCGCGCATCGGGCGGCTCCAATACGTTTTCGCGTGTGTGGCGCTGAAGCCAACAGTCGTGCCCAGGCGTCTGGATCTATCAGCCCGTGCATTCGAATGATTTCAGGATCGGAAAAAAATGCCACGCTTAGTCGTCCCCCCGGCAAAAGGGCAGAGTACCACCAGCCGTCCGCGACCGACTCGACTAACGTCTCATGAGCCTCCGAGTCCAAATCGAATCCATTGAAATATGCCATCGCCGCGATCAAGCGATCCACGACAACCGGCCGCGCCCCCAGTAGGCGCGCGAGTTGCATCTGCCGGCCGCTGGCGTCGATCAGATACGCCGCCTTAAACTCTTGCCCGTCGTCTGTCGCCACGCGGCAAGCATTTGCATTCTCACGTACGACCCTGGCCGGCCGGGCGCCGCAGACGAGCGTGCCGCCACGCGAGCGCACTTCGTCAGCCAATAACCTGTCGAAGCGCACACGATCGAGGTGCCAGCCGTGCCCCATCCCAGAGAACAAATAGTCGCGCGATCGGATGGTCGCTTGCCCCCACGCAGCGCTCATCGCGTATGCGGGAAGGTGATCCTGCCGGAGAAACGGCTCCCAGACTCCCAGGTACCTGAGAAGCGGTCCGAGGCTGTGCGACACCGTCTCGCCTGTACGCCCTTCCTTATAGTAGGATCGCTCGAGCACAGTCACGCGAAGTTTTGTGTGCGTGAGCAATGCAAGCGCGGCGGCGCATCCAGCGGGACCTCCTCCGGCAATCAGTACGTCTACGGTTGCCACAAGAAGAATTTGTAGTCCCGCTCGGTTTCGACGAAATACGGATAGCGGTCTCCATCGGGCGTGCGATTCTGGTTGACGACGAACCCCAGGTACCGCCAGGCAGTGATCATTTGCATGAAGTTCGTCACTCCGCGGGTATACGGTACCTGGCTCCCCGCCAGGTAGGAAGCATTGGACTGCTGTCCAAGTTTCATGTCTTGCGCCTGCTCTTCTGGCGTCAGTGCGCCATTGATTACCTGCTGCGGGCTCTGAGGCGGCCACCAGTAGGCGTCATAGACCGGCGGTGGCGGGAGCGGGTTCGTATCGTTTGAATTGGGGTCCAGGAATGTGATCGGCTCGTCGGAGCAATCAAAAAAATCAGCCTGCCAGGGAACGGCCATGCGTTTGGTCAGATCGCCAGGCTCTAAGCCGCCTCCCTCGCATTCGTCTCGCGCTGGGTCCAGGCCGTACTTGGCATAGAGCGCAGGGCCATTCCGGCGGTGTTTGATTCTATAGGGCGCGGAGTACAGCTTAGGATTTCGCACGCTCCAAGTAACTTCAATTCCGGGAGAGAATGGTCCCCCCACGCAATTGGCTACCGAGCCGCGATCGAGTGCATGCAAACCCCAGTAAGGCGCCGGCTTGTCTACAGTGAAGTTGCCTTCCGCCCACTGGCTCAATAGGAAATATTGAGTTTCGGTGAGCGAAAGAAATTTCGAAATATTGTTGTCGTTCAGATTGTTGTCACCGGCGTTGAGCGGCATGAGCGGGACACCGCGCTGGAACAATGTGTTCCTGTCGCCAGGCTTCCGAAAATGCGCCAAGTACCCCATCCGGTTTTTCTTGTTGGCAACGGACGCATCCCGCGGATCAAAGCGCGGCGCAGAGAATCCGGCCATGAACGGCACGGTAGCAAGCCAGATATACCGCCCTGGGCGTTCTATAATCGGTAGGATTTCCGTCTCAAAGTGCGCTCTGTAGCTGCGATTCCATCTGTTCCCGTGGTAGATCTTAGGCGCAAGTCCTAAATGGCGTACGCCTACGTCGAAGATAGTGTCGTCGAGCGTGATCAGGTTCACAATCTCTGGCACGTAGTTCGGCGATCCCGTGAGGACCCACGCGTCGAGGTGAACCTTATCGCCACTCTTGAACGTCACACAACAGGTGACGGGGCCATCGGAGACATCGTCATGCCACGTGTCCTGGCCCCCAAAATCCTCGATCGGCTTATCTCCGCCCGTGATTCCATGGCCTCCCAGCACCAGCAACCGGCCTTCCGCGTCGGTGAGCATGTCGCCCAACGTGACAACCTGGTGTCCCAATGTTGGTCGGTCCGGAAATTTGCTGGTATATCCTTTGGGAGCCGTAGCCTGACTGAAAGATATCTTCTTTTGGGGTCCCTGCAGGGTGCGGGGACCAGGATCGATGATCAGACTTTGCCGAGCCTTACCTTTTACGTTGGTGTTCCAATGGTGAACGTGGCGCTTCGCATAGCTGTTCGACCGGCCGAGAGTCAGGTCTCCGTCCAGCTCTGAAAACTTGTACCATGCGGCCTTTTTATTCGCCAAGTGCACGGTCCATTCAATACTTTCGACCGTTGGATCCGCCAGAGTAATTTCCTTCGCCGGCTGGTTGGGCCTGGCGGGATCAGAGCTAAATATCCGAAACCGGGCGGCCTGCCGTTTGATCTGCCCACTCTTGGTTTTGAAAGATCGAACGGGCTTTGGAACACCCTTGGTTAAATGTTCGTTCCCATGCCGGTCACATTCTGTAGGCCATCCGCCCATTTCGTCGGGGGCGAGGTAAAAGTCGTCTTCGCTGTCCCCAACCCGGGCAACTCCAATTGACGGGTGAATTCGATAAGTCAATGTCATTTCTACAACACTATGCGATTTTAACCTGACACACAAGGACTCTGATTCCGCAAAACTCGGAAATATTGCAGTCGGAGTGCTTCAACGAACCCAATTGCTCCGCGCAAAGGAAGTCACGAGCGGAGCGAGTACGCCACCCGGATAACGTCACAAGACCGGCGCGCAATGCTTGAAGTGCCTATAAGACATTTTCTCGAGCCATGAGCCTTCGAGCGACCGAGCGCCACCGTTTTGCACCGGCGGCTGCGATTGGTGCGCAAAAGTTAGCGTCACGGCGAAGTCACGATCCGTCCCCATAAACGCGCTTGGGTCCGCTGTTTGGGCGCCAGGAACCAGCCCTGCCGTGATCCTGGGGACGCCGGTGACGCTTTGTCACTGGAGTTTCCTCTCGACGCGAACCCCGGCTCCCCTGCGCTGAAACTCATCCCATCGCCGCGCCGCCTCATCGTCTTGGCCGCGCAGGGCGTGCGCGTATACCTCCGCCGTCGTCCGCACCGAGGAGTGCCCCAACCGCTCCGATACCACCGGCAGTGGTACTCCATCGGCCAACAGGTGCGACCCGTGGCTGTGGCGTAGGGAGTGTAGGCTCGCCCCCTTGGGAAAACCCAGCCGGCGGAACAGCAGCGAGACCACCGACGAGACCGAATTCGGCCGCAGCGGTGTTCCGTCCGGGTTGGCGAAGATCAAGTCCAGGTCCGCCCGGTACTCAGACCCGAATTGCCGGCGGAATTCGTTCTGGCGCTTCCGGTGCTCCTCCAGCGCGGCGAGCGTCGACGCCGGCACTTTCACATCCCGCGGCCTCTCCGTCTTCGTGTCCTTGAATTCCAATACCTGCCTCGTCTGGGTGAGCGACCGCGTGATGATGGCGCGACCATCTTGAATGTCCGACCAGCGCAGGGCCAGCACCTCGCCTCGGCGCGCGCCGGTGGCGGCGCCGACTTCCAGGAACGTTGCCAGGCACCACGGCCCGCTGGCCGACTCGAAGACCAAAGCCTGCTGCGCCGGGGTAAGTGCTATACCCCTGTGCTTCTTGGGGACTGGCGGCTCGCTATGGGCGACCGGGTTGCTGGTGACCAGCCCCCGCCGCGAACTATTCAGCACGCCTATGCAGTGAGCCTTGGAAGACGCAGTACCTGAGCGTTCTTCCCCTTATCAGACAGCTTCGAGCCTCCTTCATCTCGGGAGTTGGCGGGAAGAAGGGATCGGCGGGATTACTGACCAAGGCCTTCTCGGACAGTGGTTTCCCATTAATTTCTGGTACTTCATCGCGGATGGCCGATTCTCTAGAGCCGCCTGCTAACGATCCCGCGAATGAGGCGAGCCCTGCTGTCCCTTGGTGGACCCGGCAATATCG
>JBEKYE010000280.1:0-6858 GCA_049511275.1 Bryobacteraceae bacterium | reverse complement strand
ACGGCCACGCACGGAGCTTTCGGCGCGCTGGCGTTCGGCATCGGGACGAGCGAAGTGGAGCACGTGCTCGGGACGCAGTGCCTGCTGCAACGGAAATCGAAGAGCTTTCAGGTGCGGGTGGACGGCGGCCTGGGGGCGGGAGTCTCGGCCAAGGACATAATTCTGGCGCTGATTGCGCGGATCGGGGTGGGCGGCGGCACGGGCAGCGTGTTCGAATACACGGGCAGCGGCATTCGCTGCCTGACGATGGAAGAGCGCATGACGGTTTGCAACATGTCGATTGAAGGCGGGGCGCGCGCCGGGATGGTGGCGCCGGACGACACTACCTTCCAATACTTGAGCTCGCGGCCGCACGCTCCGAAGGGCAAGCAATGGGACGCGGCGGTGGCGCGGTGGAAGGAACTGCCGACGGACGAGGGCGCGCATTACGATCGCAGCATCACTATTGAGGCGGCAGCGCTCGAGCCGATGATCACGTACGGCACCAATCCGGGGATGGGGATGGCGATCGGGGAGGCGCTGCCGGACCCGGCGAACGTGGCGGACCCGATGGCGCGCGATTCCATCGCGAAGGCGCTGAAGTACATGGGCCTGGAAGGCGGAAAACCGCTGCTGGGCCACCCGATCGACGTGGTGTTCATCGGAAGCTGCACGAATTCGCGGATTTCGGATTTACGGAGCGCGGCGGCGCTGTTGAAGGGCCGGAAAGTGAATCCCAAGGTGCGGGTGATGGTAGTGCCGGGATCGCAGGAAGTGAAGCGGCAGGCGGTAGCGGAAGGGCTGCCGGAGATTTTCCGGGCGGCGGGCTGCGAATGGCGCGAGCCGGGCTGCTCGATGTGCATCGCGATGAACGGCGATCAGCTTGGGCCGGGGCAATATAGCGTCTCGACCAGCAACCGCAACTTTGAAGGACGGCAGGGGCCGGGCGGACGGACGTTCCTGGCGAGCCCCATGACAGCGGCGGCCAGCGCCCTGACCGGAGTGGTGACGGATGTGAGGACCTTGTTATGAAGCCGTTCACGAATTTCGAAAGCCGGATGGCGCCGCTCGCGATCAACAATGTGGATACCGACCAGATCATTCCGGCGCGGTTTTTGAAGACGACTTCCAAGCAGGGCCTGGACCAGCATCTTTTCAACGACTGGCGTTACGATGCGCAGGGGAATCCGAAGCCGGATTTTCTCTTGAATCAACCCGGGGTGAAAGGTGCGCTGGTGCTGTTGGCGGGCGACAACTTCGGTTGCGGCAGTTCGCGAGAGCATGCGCCTTGGGCGCTGACACAGTTCGGCTTCCGTGCGGTGATCAGCACTTCGTTCGCGGACATCTTCACGCAGAATTCGTTGAAGAACTCGCTGCTGCCGATTGTGGTGCCGGCGGATGTCCATGCCGAGTTGTTTCGGGCGGTGGCAAGCGATCCGGATGCCACAGTGAAGATCGACCTGGCGGCACAGACGCTGACCACGCCGGGCGGACGCCGGGTGGAGTTTCCGGTGGATGCCTTCTCCAAGCACTGCCTGCTGGAGGGCGTGGATGAACTGGGCTACATTCTGGGCCAGGAAGCCGACATCGCGGCCTACGAAGCGAAGCGGGTGGGGTCGGTAAATACGCTGGGTTAGTCCAGGGAGGACCGCGCTGGGCCCCGGTTGGATACCATCCTGCCCCAGATCCGGGCAATACGGTAGGCGAACGGCGTCAGGCATTCTCCGCGCGAGCGAAGCATTGGCGCAGTTGCTGGCGCACTTCGGGCTCGCGGAGGCGGGCGGCCTCTTCCACTTGGCGGCGGATATCCGGCGAATCGCGATGCAGAGCAAGCGCTTCCACGGCAGCGGCGGCGTCGGCAATGCGGCCGATGCGCAGCAGATTCAAAAGGAATTCGAGCGCGTGTGGCTGGCGGGTAGCGCTCAGGGCACGCAGCAGGACCAGGCGGAATTGCAGATCGCGCTCGCGGTCCCAGGCGGCGGTGAGGCGTTCGACCGCCTCCGGCAGGCGGGAGGACCCGAGGGACAAGGCGGCTTCCTCGCGCACGGTCTCAGCCTTGTTTAGGAGGAAGCCGGTGACAAAATCAAGCGCCTGCCGGCCTTCCAATTGAAGCAGGTGGTCGAAGACCTGGCCGACGATTTGAGAATCTTCATCACCCATGCGGGCCTTGAGGCGCAATACCAGAATGGCCTCATCGCCTTCCATATTCCCCAGGGCACGGAGTACGTCGGAGCGGACGGTGACGGCGGGATCAGCGAGAGAGTCGACAAGATGGCGCAGCACGAGCCCGCGCTCGATATCGGCGCAGGCGGGGAGCGCCAGAGCGCAGGTGCCTCGCAGGGTGGCGGCGGTGTCCTCTTGCCCGCCCCAGACCGGCTCCAGTTGGACGTGGCGAAGACCGCGCAGGAAGGGATCGGCCTGACGGTGGTCCAGGGCGACCAGGGCCTTGGAAATGGCGTTCTTGCCCCAACATTGGGGGTCGCGGGCGGCGGGCTTTTCGAAGAGGCGGTCGAAGGCGAGCAGGAGGTCGGGGAGGAAATCGCGGAGTTGGCGTTCGGCGGCGATTCTAGCGGCTTTGGCGACGATCAGGTTGACGCGATCGGCCAGGGCTTTGCGCAAGGCCGGCACGGCTTCGGCGGGCGGGGCTTCGCGCAGGCGGTTCAGGGCCTCGATTTCCTCTTCCACATTGCGGTGCGCCATGACTCCAGGATAGCGGCGAAACTGCCACCTTTCCCAGGCCGGTTGCATCCAATCTTCGGGCCTCAGGAGGGCCAACGATGAAACGTACAGCTAACGCGCAATGGCACGGCGACCTGAAATCCGGGTCCGGCACCATCTCCACTGCAAGCGGAGTGCTTTCGAACACCAATTATTCGTTCCACACGCGGTTTGAAGATGGCAAAGGGACCAATCCCGAGGAACTGCTGGCGGCGGCGCATGCGGGCTGTTTCACGATGGCTCTTTCGGCGCAACTGGCCGGCGCGGGGCTGACCGCCGAGAAACTGGAGACGACCTGCACGATCAGCCTGGAGAAGGTTGCGGACGGGTTCGGCATCACGGAAAGCCATCTGGACCTGAAGGCCAAGATTCCGGGCGCGAGCCAGGCGGCGTTCGATACGGCGGTGCAGGCGGCCAAGAGCGGATGCCCTGTATCGAAGCTGTACAAGACGAATATCACGCTGACGGCGACGCTGGAGGGTTAGACATAGGGCGCCGCAGGATGCACGAGGCGGGGCAAAAAGGGGACAGCTATCCAATTCCAAAGGCGGGAAATGGTAGCAGTCCCCGTTTTGCGGGCGCCGTTTTGCGGGTTGGGGCGTTATTCGTAGCGGAGGGCGTCGATGGGATTGATGCGCGAGGCTTTCATGGCGGGGTAGATTCCGAAGACGATTCCGACGAAGACCGAGACGCCGAACGCGATTACCACGGAAGAGGTAGTGACGATGGTCTTCCACTCGGCGGTGCGCGCGATGAGCCACGCCAGGAAGAAGCCGAAGGCGATCCCCAGCAGGCCGCCGCCCATCGATATGAGCACGGACTCAGTGAGGAACTGGCGCACGATGTCGAAACGGCGCGCGCCTACCGAGCGGCGGATGCCGATCTCGCGAGTGCGCTCCAGCACGGTGGCGAGCACGATGTTCATAATGCCGATGCCACCTACCAGCAGCGAGATGGCCGCGATGGCCACCATGACGTAAGTGAAAATGGTTTGCGTGCGTTTCTGCTGGGCCAGCAGGGCGGCGGGAATGGTGACGGTGAAATCCTGAACGTTGTGATGGGTGGAGTTCAAGACGGCGGTGACCACCTTGGCCACTTCAATGCTGTCGGCTTCGGCGCGCAAGCGGATCTCGATGCCATCCAGATCGTCCTTCATGTCCTCACTGGTGTCCCAGAAACGGTACTGAAAAGTATTGCGCGGGATATACACGATATTGTTGATATCCTGCATGCTGCCACCGTTCGAGGTGGAACCGGCCATGAGCTGCTCATTGAGAACGCCCACCACGCGCAGCCAGGTGTCGTTCACTTTAATGTATTTGCCGACGGCGGGAGCGTAACCCAACAGATTGACCTTGGCGGATTCACCCAGCACGCAGACGGTGGCGCTGGCCAGGTTGTCGCCTTCACTGAAAAACTGACCTTCGGCCAAGTGGAGGCTGTGGATGGGTCCGTATGCCGGATCGACGCCATATAGTTCCGGCACGTCGTGCGACGACTTGGGAAGCACCTGCGAGGGATGCATGGTGCGGCGCGCCGACAGCAATTCGAGGGATTCGATGTTGGCCTTGAGAATGCGGACGTCGCGATCGGAAAGACCGGGCGAGGATTTGCGGCGCTGTTGCATGGCTTCATAGCTGGTGGTGGGCCGCGAATCGATGAGGACGTTGCGCACGCCAAGCTGCTCGATGAAGCGGAGAGACTCCTCCCTGGCGCCGGAGCCAATAGCCAGCATCCCGATGACGGAGCCAACGCCGAAGACGATGCCCAGGGCGGTCAGCAGAGTGCGGGTCTTCTGCGCGCGCAGGTTGGCCATAGCCTGGCCGATGTCGGAAAAGATCATTTCGGCAGCGCCTGCATGGCGCCGTTTTGCTGACCGGCGGGCTTGGTCTGCTGATCGGGATTGGACATGGCCACCACGTCGCCTTCGTTGAGTCCTTTGACGACGGCCTGGGACTCGCTGCGGTTGAGCAAGGTCACGTCATGCGGCATGAAGCCTTTTGCAGTCCGCATGTAGACGAAGGCCTTGCCATCGCTTTCGTAGAGGGCTTGCGAGGGAATCCAGAGGGCGTCATCGAGCGATTCGGCGGTAATCAGCATGTTGGAAGTCATGCCCGGGCGCATTTCGGGCGCGGGTTGGTCGAGGGTGATGCGGCAATCGAAATGGCGGTCCCAGGGGGAGCCGGTGGTGCCGCCCACGATTTTGACGCGTCCGCTGAAGGACTTGCCGGGAAGCGCCACCACGGTCAGGGATACCTTCTGGCCCACCGCCAAATGGCCGCGATCGAGCTCACCGATGCGCGCGCTGACTTCCCAGTTTTGCATGTCGGGGATCTGGGCCACGGCCATACCGGAGTAGACGGTGTCGCCGAGTTGCAGCGATTGGAAAGTCATGCCGCTGTAGTACCACGAGTTGCCACTGGTGTTGGGTTGAATGTTGACGTAACCGGAGGTCTTGGCCTTGACACTCATGCCCTCGATAATCTTGCGATTCATTTCGGCGGTGACTTTGGCCTTACCCAGGTTGGCTTGTTGAATGGCCACGGCCGCGGTGGTATTGGCGGTTTTGTTGGCGAGGTTCTGCTCAGCCTGGCGCAGACGGCCTTGGGCGGCTTCCAGGGCGATGTCGTTCTGGCGCGCCTTCAGGGCCGCCTGTACCTTGTTGGAGCGCACATCCAATTCCGCCAGCTTGACGTCGGATTGCGCCGAGAGCAGCGCGTAGTGGTTCTCTTCGTCGCCGGACTGGCTGGTGGCTTGCGCCTGAATCACCATCTGCTCGGCTTCGGCCAGATCGGCTTCGGCTTCGCGCAGATTGTATTCCTGCAGGGTGGTATCGAACTCGACGACGACATCGCCGGCCTCGACCATCTCACCGGGCTCGCGGAGGAAGGTGATGGCGGTGGAATCGGCGCCGGTGGGAGGCACGACGATCATTTCGGTGTTGCCCCCCTGGAGCTCGCCGCGCGCCGTCACCGAAATCGTGACGCGGCCGCGGCGGACCTTAGTGGAGGGCAAATCCGCGACGGCTTGGGTGGTGACGGCTTTGACCAGCTTCCTGGTTCCGAAGGCCGCGGCTGCGATGACGGCCAGGACAACGGCGGCCACCAGGATGCGGAATCTCATTTCCTGGCTTCCTTCCTGCTGACGTCCACCAGCGCCACGGTGGCGCCGGGGGCGATGCCGGAGACCGCCACCTCGTCGGGATTGCGGGCCTCTACATGCACTTCGACCGGGCGGTAAGCGCCGCCATCAGCGATGTACACAACGGGCTTGCCGTTGCGTGTGAACAGGGCTTTGGCGGGAATGCTGATGGCGTTGGGCACACGGTTCACCACGATATCCATGCCGCCGTTCATGCCGGGGCGCAAGCGCGGGTCCTTCTTGGTGATGCTGGCGGAGGCGCGGAAGCTGCGGGTGGGCGGCCACTCGGTCATGGTAACTTCAGCCAGGGGAGAAATCACATCGAGCTTGGCGGGCAGCGACAACTCCGGCAAGGCGTCGATGCGGACGACGACATCCTGGTTCTGGGCGATGCGGCCGCGGTCGGTCTCCTCGATGCTGCCGAAGAGCTGGAGGGTGGAGAGATCGGGGATTTCACCAAGGTTCATTCCGGAATAAACGGTGTCGCCGACCTTGTAGGGCTTGGCATCGGTTCCGCCTATGGAGCCCTGGTAATTGAGGTTGAAGGTGAGGAAGCCACTGCTGGGGGCCTTCACTTCCATTTGGGCGATACGCGCCTTGGTGATGTCGACATCGGCCTGGGCCTGGTCGCGGAGGCGAGTGAGGGAAGCCAGCTTGGAGCGGTCGGCGACGGCGTGGAGGTCGGCGGTAGCTTGTGCCATTTTCAGTTTTTGCTCGGCGATACCGAGGTCGATGCGAGCTTCTTCTCCGTCGATTTTGCTTTTGATGTCCTGGAGCGACGCTTGGACCTTGGCATTTTCGACAGCGAACCGGGCGTCCGATAGGTCGCTCTTATCCTGTTCGACGGTAATGCGCGCCTGGGCCACCCATTGGTCCAAGGCTGCGATGGCCGACTTGAGCTGGGCTTCCTTTTTGGCCAGATCCTGCTGGGAGGAGCTGGAATCGAAGCGGATGATGGGGTCGCCCTGCTGGACGTTCTCTCCGGACGGCGCCATCCAGGCGATGCGGAGATTGGGGACC
>JBEKYE010000279.1:0-6872 GCA_049511275.1 Bryobacteraceae bacterium | reverse complement strand
GATGCTGTCGAAGCCGTTGATGGCCGCCGTGTAGCGCAACAGCGGGACGTCGAACCAGCCGCAGCGCCGCGGCCGCCCGGTGACCGCGCCGAATTCCTGGCCGCGGCGGCGGATCTCATCGCCGGCCGCATCCAGCGCCTCGGTGGGAAACGGGCCGCCGCCCACGCGCGTGATGTACGCTTTGCAAACCCCGATCACGCCATCGATGCGGGTCGGCGCCACGCCCGTCCCGGTGCAGGCTCCGCCGGCGCTGGCGTTGGAAGACGTGACGAACGGGTAGGTGCCGTGATCGATGTCGAGCATGGTGCCCTGCGCGCCTTCGAAGAGCACGCTCTTGCCGTCCGCGATGGCCTGGTTGAGCAGCCAGGCGGTGTCGCACACCATCGGCCGGATGCGTTCGGCGAAGCCTTCGTACTGGGCGCGGATCTGTTCCAGGTGGAGATCTTCGTAGATTCCCAGGGCCTTGGCGATGACGGTTTTTTCTTCCATCAGCGAATCGTATTGCGCGCGGAATGCCGCGCGGTCGAGCAGGTCCGCCATGCGGATGCCGCGCCGCGCGGTCTTGTCTTCATAGCAAGGCCCGATGCCGCGCGAGGTGGTGCCGATGGACACCCGCCCCGGCCGCGCTTCGGACATCTTTTCCATCACGCGGTGCATGGGAAACAGCACGTGCGCGCGGTTGCTGATGAACAGGTTTCCGGTGACGGCAACCCCGGCGGCTTCGAGCGCGTCGATTTCCGACAGCAGCGCCGCCGGATCCACCACCAGCCCGTTGCCGATTACGGCTTGCTTGCCGGGCCGCAGAATCCCGCTGGGGATCAATTTCAAAACGAACTTGCGCTCGCCGAGGAACACGGTGTGGCCCGCATTGTGTCCGCCCTGATAGCGCGCGACCAGATCGAAGCGCTCGGAGAAGAGATCGACGATCTTTCCCTTGCCCTCATCTCCCCACTGGGAGCCGATTACGATGACGTTTCCCATTTTGACCAAACCGATTCATTCTACCGTGTTCGTGCATCCCCGATATAAGGACCCCCTGCTCCCGTAAGCCGCCCGGCTATGATACGCTTACACTGTTACATGCAGATTTCAGATGTCTACGTAGATTTGGGCCAGGATGCGTTTGCAGAATTGATTCGCGGTATTTCCATAGGCAAATTGAAGACCTATCAGATGTACGAAGGCTTCAAGGTGAGAGCCCATCTGCACAAGGTCAACACCGAGCTGCTCCGCAAGTCGATCCCCAGATTTTGGGCGCGCCTGAATGAGCGCGACGAGGATTTCGGCAAGGACCTGGCGCAGGTGGTGCTGGTCTCCAACCTGGAAATGATCACCGCCGTGCTGGACTTTCTGGGGGTGCCGCACGAGAACGGATTCTTCGCCAAAGACATCGATGCGAAACCATTTTTTACCGAAGGCTGGGAAGCTCGGGTGTGCGAGAAGTTCCGGGGCGTTTTCCCCGACCCGATTCTCTTATTTTATGTAAACCATTTGAGATGGGAATTGCTGGGCGCGACCGAACCGTTCCACCCGGCTTCCCCAAGCGTTGCCTGAGTTCGGCTGGTGGCGTGCACGTATAAGAGAGAACCATGACAGTTCTGGCGGCGAGCCGGCAAGAGATAGGCCCATTAAACCCCGATCTCGCCCAGAAAGTCCTTAATAATGAAAGACTTCACCACAAAGTGGTGGGGCCTGCTGGGGTGTGGGATTTTCAAGCATCGGCTGACAGAAATGCGTCATTACACCCAACTTGCGCTATTGGGATCTGGACAGGCCGGCCAACCATACACGAGAGGTGCTTAACGTGAATCACTGCGACTTCCATTATTCTCATCTCCTGCCCAAAAAGCCGGGGATTCTCCCGTTGGAGGAGACCATGACGAAGCAGTGCCGCCGCTGCGGCGCCGCCTTTGTCACCAGATCCCGAATCCGGAAGCGCTGTGATGCGTGCCAGACGGTGGTCTCGGCGGAGAAGCAGAAGAAGGCCAACGAGCGCCTCAAGGCCCGGCGCGCCGCCCGGCGCCTGTGCCTGCTGGCCAACTAACGACCTGCGTAAAGAGTTGGCAACGAGCGCAGAGAGCGCGACCATGGGGTCGCGCGCGGACGAGGGCGTCCGCCCTCCTTTGGCCGAGCGTACCGCTTCAGACGGCTAAGGCTTGATCCAGGTCTTCGATCAGGTCGTCCGGGTGTTCCAGGCCGATCGAGAGCCGCAGGAGGTTCTGCGGCGTGCGCGTCGCGGGCCCTTCCACCGAGGCGCGGTGTTCGATGAGGCTGTGCGCGCCGCCCAGGCTGGTGGCGCGGATGAACAGGCGGCAGGCGGCCGCTACCGCCATGGCTTTCTCGCGCGTGCCGCGCACCTGGAACGACAGCATGCCGCCGAACGCCGCCATCTGGCGCGCGGCGATGGGGTGGCCGGGATGTTCCTCGAGGCCCGGGTAATGAACCTGCTCGACCGCCGGGTGCTTCTCCAGCCAGCGCGCCACCTGCATGGCATGCTGCGATTGAGCGCGCACGCGGTACGGTAAGGTGTCCAGGCCGCGGAGGGTCAGCCAGCAATCGAACGGCGAGGGCACCGAGCCGCCATAGCGCTGCGACTTGCGGGCCCGTTCAAACAGGTAATTCTCGTGCCGGGTGATGAGCGCGCCGCCGATTACGTCGCTGTGGCCGCCAATATACTTGGTGGTGGAGTGCGCCACCATATCGATGCCGCAATCGAGCGGCCGCTGCAGCACCGGGGTGGCGAAAGTTCCATCGCACACCGTGAGCGCCCGCGGCGAGGCGGCCCGCGCCAGGCCGGCGACGGCCGCGAGGTCGGTGATCTTCATGAGCGGGTTGGAGGGCGTCTCGACCCAGATCAGCCGGGTGTTTGGGCGGATGCCGGCGCTCACGGCCTCGAGATCGGTCATATCGACGTAGGTGGTTTCCACCGGGAATTTGCCGAAGACCTCGCCGATGACCCTGCGGAGGCCCCAATAAACGTCGTCGGGGGCCAGGATGTGGTCGCCCGGTTCGAGTCCCTGAACCAGCGCCGTGGCGACGGCCAGGCCGGAAGAGAATGCCAGCGCCTGCTTGCCGCCTTCAAGGTCCGCCAGGCAGACTTCGAGCGCCTGGCGGTTGGGGTTGTTCTCACGGGAATAGCTGTAGCCCAGCGGATATTCGCCGGCGGGACTCCGTTCAAACGTGGTGGAGAGATGAATCGGCATGGTTACGGCGCCGGTCGAGGGGTCGATGTGGCGGCCGGCATGGACGGCGCGGGTTTCGATCTTCATCACTGCCCAGTGTAGCGTCTGTTCCCGCGCCGCTGCGTGCCATGGCGCACCCAAACTAACAGGCTGTAGATATTCACCGCTTCTTTTCTGCTAGTTAGCGGTGTGGATGGCTGGCCCGGCAATTGCAACAAGCAGGCAATATGGCATACGTCATTACCGATACCTGCACCAAGGACGAGTTGTGCGTACAGGCCTGCCCGGTTGACTGCATTCACCCGAAGCAGGATGAGAGCGGTTTTGCGGAGGCTCCGCAGCTCTACGTGAATCCGGCCGATTGCATCGATTGCGGCGCCTGCATTCCGGTGTGCCCGACGAATTCGATCTACACGCTGGAAGAACTGCCGGTAGAGTCGGCGCGGTTCGCCGAGTTGAACACGGCGCACTACAACTGAGCGGGCAGGAGCTTCGCCCCGATATCCCTTTGGGATATGGGAGACGGAAGCCAGAAGACCGGAGTCGGAATACCCCAAGGGGACGCCGGTACAATGGGGTATGTCTCGAATCGCAGTTTCCTTCCTGGTATTTGTCTGTGTGGCTCGCGCCGAAGTGCATCCCATGACGCTGCGGCAAGCGGTGGAGACGGCGCTGAAACAGAACCCCGACATCGCACTGGCGCGTCTGGATGAAGACAAGGCGCGGCAGGCCGTGCGCATCTCTCGCAGCCCGTTTGCGCCAAGACTGGTAGTCGGCAGCGGCCTGGCGTACAGCAACGGCTTCCCCATGAGCATCGAGGGCTCCGCGCCCAGCCTGGTGCAGGCCAACGCGCTGCAGGACATCTTCAACCGGCAGCAGAGCTACGTGGTGGCGCAGGCCAAAGAAGATTCGCGGGGCGCCGCGATAGCGGTGACGGGCAAGCGCGACGAAGTGGCCTACCGGACCACGTCGTTGTACCTGGACGCGGAACGCGCGGCGCGCATCCTGGAGCTGGCGCACAAAGAGGGAGACAGCTTGCAGAGGGTGCTGGAGAGCGTCCAGGCACAGGTGAAGGAAGGGCGTGCGCTGCCACTGGCGGAGAAGACGGCCGCCGCCAATGTGGCGCGGGCGCGGCAGGCGGCCGATCTGCTGGAGGACGACCAGGCACAGTCCGAGGCGGCATTGGCGATGGCGCTGGGATTCTCCGCCGAGGACCGCGTGCGCGCGGTGGCCGAGCAGCGGCCGTCTCCGGCGCTTCCCAAATCCCAGGAGGAAGCCATCAACGCGGCGCTCGAATCCAGCAAGGACCTGCGGCGGCTGGAATCGCAAATCATCTCCAAGGGATTCGAGATGAAGGGCGAAAAGGCGCAGCGCCTGCCACGCGTGGACCTGGTGGCGCAGTACTCGCTGCTCGCCAAGTTCAACAACTACGCCCAATACTTCAGCAAATTCCAGCGCAACAACGGAGAGATCGGGATGTCCTTCCAGTGGCCGCTGCTGGCGGGCACGGCACTGGGCGCGGAAGTGGCGCAGACGGAGGCCGATATCTCGCATCTGAAGATCGACCTCAACAACACGCGCAACAAAATCCGCAGCGATCTGGAGCAAGCGTACCGGACGGTTCGCCGCTCTGAGACGGCGGCCGAAGTGGCGCGCCTGGATCTGGACGCGGCGCGCGAACAAATCTCCGTCTACCTGGCGCAAACGCGGGAAGGCCGCGTCACGCTTCGGCAGGTGGAAGAAGCGCGGGTGGTGGAGAACGACAAGTGGATCGCGTTTTACGACGCACAGTACGCGAGCGAGCGGGCGCGCTGGGCGGTGCTGCGGCTCACCGGCGATCTGATGGGGGCGGTGCAGGCGCTGCCTTAAAGCCAAAGTCGCCCACGGGGATGCCGAGAGTGCGGGGATCGCCGGAAGGTTGGAAGGGCGGCTCGGTGCGGATGGACACCTGGACCGCGCCGGCGGGCGCCGGCGGCAGAAGCCATTCCAGCGTTTGCCAGCCGGCCTGAGTGACACGCTGTGGCTCCAGCTCACGATCGCCGATGGAGACGTGAACGGTGACGGGGCCCACCTTGTCCAGAAGCGTGGTGTTGGGGAATACGCGCAATTGGAACCGGGTTGCGCCCTCGGGCCGCTCCAGGCGCGCGGCGGCGGCGGGTGCGATCCAGCGGAAGCCGTTCTCCGGGCCATACCAGCCTTTCTCCAACTGCCAGACGGGTGTGGCGCTGGTGGTCGAGATGAAGGAGGCGTCGGGCGTTTGCGGCGAGTGCTCCGCAACATCCAGTTTATGGAGCGAGCCGTTCCAGGAGGCGAAGGCTACGCGGGCATCGCCCGAGGCGGGAAGCACGGGCGGGTCGGCGTACCGGATGTCGGGCGGCGCCTCGCGGTAGGAGCATTTGATGGCGCCGACAATGCCCCAACTGCCGAAGCCGTCGGGCGCACCGGAATAGATGACTTGATCGGGACGGGGATTGCCGCGGGCGTAGCGGTCCCAGGTGGTGACCCAGGCGCGCGCGTCGTCATCGCGGGCCAGTTTTTCGCGGCGCTGGACGCGCAGCTCATGAAGATCGAGCGGCAGCCATAAAAGAAAGAAGACGGCGATCGCGGCCATGGGGCCGGCTTCGGCCACGCCGGCGAAAGCGATGGCGAGCGCGGCGAACGGCAGGTAGCAATAGGCGGTATCGATGCGGCCGGGCAGGAAGAGCATGGGGATGAAGAAAAGCAGCATGGCGGCCAGGCCGAAGCGCACGCGGTGATTGCGCGCGAACCAGAAAACCACGAGGAGCGCGAAACCGAGGTAGGGAACCAGGAAAACGCGGCCGGCATAGAAGACGCTGGTCTCGGCCAGGGCGGCAGCGGTGAAGCGGAAGGTGTACTCGTTGTCGTGATTGGGATTGAACAGCAGCCCCTGCAGCCCGAAGGAAAACGACGCCAGGAAAAACGGGATGAGGGGTTTCCATTTCCGGCTTCCGAATCCGATTTCATAACAGGCCAGCACGAACGGCAGCATGACGGCCAACTCCTTGGATTTATATGCCAGCCAGAAGCAGATAAAGCTCAGAATCCAGCGGCCCCGCGCATAGCTGAGGATGCTGAGCAGGCTGAAAGTGGCGCACAGCACATCGAAGATGTAGGCCGGCTTCCAGACCGCATCGAAGAAACCCATGTGGAGCGCGAAGAACACGCAGGCGGCGGCCGCGGGCAAGGGGCGCGCGCCCAGGCGGCGGACCAACAGCCAGACCAGCCACACGTTGAAGAGGTGCAGAAGGTGAAGCGCCGCGACGTACTTGGGGAAATCGAAACCGAAGAGGCTCTCCTCTTCGTGATAGAAGAGATGGCCGGCGGGCCGGAAGTTGTTGGGCTGGAAACGCGGCGAGAGAAGCCCCTGAACGAAGCTGGCCACGCTGGCGTTGCGCGTCCAGCTCAGGTGGTCGAAATCATCGTCCGTGAAGAAGCCTTTGTAAGCGCCGCGGTTGACCAACACGAACAGCGCGGCGAGCATCAGGAAGCAGGCCAGGCCCGCACGTTTGGACATAGAAGCAACCATTGTAGGCGAGCGGTGGTGGAATCGTGGCTCGCCCTCAGCCAAGATTCAATCGGGCCCGACTCTTTAGTGAAATAATGGGTATCTCATGGCGGCCAAAAAGCCCACTTCCCGATTAGCCTGGGTCGGTTCCATCACCGCCGTTT
>JBEKYE010000278.1:0-6894 GCA_049511275.1 Bryobacteraceae bacterium | reverse complement strand
GGCCAAGGCCATCCTGGAATCGCACATCCGCCAACTGGCGGTGGAGCTCGCCCCCGCCGGCATCACCGCCAACGCCATCCTCGCGGGCGTCACCGATTCCAATGCGCTGCGCCAGATTCCGGGCTACGAGAAGATCGTGGAAATCGCCCGCCTGCGCAATCCGCACCACCGCCTCACGCAGCCGGAAGACGTGGCCCGCACCATTGCCGTGCTGTGCCACCCCGCCACCTACTGGCTCACCGGCAACACGCTACGCGTGGACGGCGGCGAAAGCGTCGTAGGATGAATTGTGGGGCAGACCCCCTGGTCTGCGCGGGACGCCCGCGTCCCGCTGCCCGAACAACGATATCCGCACCCTGCAAAGGCAAGCAGGCCGGCGAGGGCGTCGGCCGCAGACCGGGGGGTCGGCCCCACAAAACGCCGAACCGGTATGATGATTTCGTGAAGCATACAGACTCCCTGGATTGCCTCGATCTGCTCGAATCGACGCCCGCGATATTGCGCGACCTGATGAGCGGGATCTCCGAAGACGACGCCCGGTGGAAACCGGCGCGCGACCGCTTTTCCGTCGCCGAGGTGCTGGCGCACCTTTCGCATTCCGAAGGCCACTGCTATCGCGCCCGCCTGGACCGCTTTCTCACCGAGGAATTGCCCAAGTTCGAACCCGACGACGCCAGCCAGCACTACCACCTCTATCGCCAGGCCGATCCGCAGGATTCCTTCGACCATTTCGAGGAGCAGCGCGAGACCAACGTGGAATTCCTGCAAACCCTGCCGCGCTCCGCCGGCGACCGGCGCGCCCTCCATCGCGAAGCCGGTGAGATCACGCTCTCGCAGATGCTCCACGAATGGGCATTACACGACCTGGGCCATATCCGGCAGGTGGCCGAGCTGGTGCGCGCCCGCCGCTACCTGCCCGGCGCCGGCCCGCTGGGGCGGGACTACCAACTGAACCCCTAGAGTCTCGGGGACAGTTCGAGCCATGTCGCGCCGCGCGACAGCCGCGAGAATGAAAATAGCCGGAACTGCGGCATCGCAGAATCAAGCATTTACAGCTATTTACAAGAGAGGCTACGCAACCCCGAAACCTGCTATAAGCGTGCCGTTCCCCCCGGTCGCTGCTCATCCTGGCGAACAAGCCGGCGCAGCAAACCGAGCGCTATTCCTGCCGGTAATGATTGTTCTTCGAAAACACGAACGCCACAAACCCCGCCAGGATCAAGAACGGCGGCGCGCCCAGAATCAGGATTCCCCAGTTCAGCACGTGCGATCGCGCTTCACTCTGCGCGTGCGCCGTGCGGTAACACATCACGCACTGCGCTCCCACCGGCAGCGTTAGCGCCAGGAACAGCGCCGGAACCAGCAGCAGCCGTTTCAAAATGGCCTCATGTGCGGAATGCGCGTGGCGTCGCCGAGGAAAACCAGCATCAGGATGATGCAGAAAATCAGCATCGGGAAAAGCGTCAGGAACAGGCTCAACTTCTCGAATTTAAGGTGCATGAAGTAGGCGATGATCAGCGCCGCTTTGATGATCGACAGGCCCAGCAGCGCGGTCAGCATGATCATGGTCGGCACCTGCTCGTAGGCCAGCAGGACTTCCACGCCGGTCATCGCCAGCAGGGCGATCCAGACCTTCAAAAATGTGCCGGTGGTCCCGCCAACGTGAATTTCTTCGATGTGTTCGCTCATGGGTTCGCTCCTATCCGACTCTGGCCGACATGAGATAGACCAGGGGGAAGATAAACATCCACACCAGGTCGACGAAGTGCCAATAAAGGCCGCTCACTTCCACGTCCTCCGCTTTAAACTTGCCCCGCCCCACACCCGTCGCGATGATCGCCAGGTAAATCAAGCCGCAGATCACGTGCGTCATGTGCAGGCCGGTCAGCGCAAAAAAGGTTCCGCCAAACAGCGGGACGCCCCAGGGATTCTTGAAAGGCGTCACGCCCTCCACGTTGATCAGCTTCATCCACTCGCTCAAATGCAGCACCACAAACGTCGCGCCGCAAACCATGGTCGCCAGAATCCAGCGCACCGTGGCTTTGCGATTGCCGTGGGTCATGGCATGCACCGCCATCACCATGGTCAGGCTGCTCGAGAGGAGGCAGAACGACATCATGCTGGCAAAAACGATGGCCGGCGTAAAATCGAATGGCTTGGGCCAGTCCGGATTGGTGACGCGGCTGTATGTGTAGGCGAACAGCATCGCCGAAAACGTCAGCGAATCCGAAACGATGAACAGCCACATCCCGAACTTCTTCGAGTTGGTCGCGTAGGGCGACCTGCCGCCTTCCCACAGCGATGTTGCGACGCTCGATTGCGACGACATCCCTTACCCCCAAACGTAGAATAGGACCATCAGGTACAACCACAGGCCATCCAGAAAATGCCAGAAGATGGCGGTCACGTCGATGGCGGTGCGCTTGGCCGGACCGAGCCGCAGCCGCAACGCCTGCACATCCACGTACACCAGCGCCGCCACTCCACCGATCAGGTGGAAGGCGTGCGCCGCCGTGAAAACATAAAAAAACGAGCTGGCCGGGTTGGTGGCGATAAAAACGCCGGCCTGCTTGAGTTGATACCACGCGGCGGCCTGTCCAGCCAGAAACAGAACGCCCAGCGCCGTGGCGGCGCTCCAGCAGAAATTGAACTTGCTCCGGTCGCCGGCTTTCAGCGCGCGCCGCGAAAGATCCAGCACGAAGCTGGACGCCAGCAGGATGGCGGTATTCAGGAAAAGGATCGGCGGGTAATGCACGCCCGTCCAATCGTCCATGTCGGAGAGGCCGCGCCGCACCACGAAGGCGCTGGTGAAGGCCGCGAAGGCCATGGTGCTGGCCGCCAGCAGGACGAACAGGCCGGTGAAGGAAGCGGCCCGGCTGGCGCCACGGCTGGCGCCGCCGCCGTTCCCGCCGCCCCATCCGGTATCGATGGGAGGCGGCGGGCCGTGTAAGATGTCGTGCGTGAAAGTAGCGGGCATGCTCATATAGATGTGCTATTCACCCGAACGGCCCGGCAAATGTTCCGTCTGCATGACGAAATCTCTGGGAGCGCCCGGAACGCTGTACTCGTAGGCGCCGTGGAGCACCACCGGATGAACCCCGTTGAAGTTATCGTGCGGCGGCGGCGAAGGAACGGTCCATTCCAGCGTGGTGCAGTTCCACGGATTGGCCGGGGCCTTCGGACCCTTCACCCAGCTCCATACCAGGTTGACCAGGAAAATCAGTTGCACGGCCGCCGTGAAATACGCCGCGTAGGTCATGAACTGGTGCACCGGAATCAGTTTTGCCAGGTATTCCACGTTGGTGAAATCGGCGTAGCGCCGCGGGTTGCCGGCGATTCCCACCATGTGCATGGGCGTGAAAATGCAGTACACGCCAATGAACGTCGCGTAGAAGTGGATCTTGCCCAGCGTCTCGTTCATCATCCGGCCGAACATCTTGGGGAACCAGAAAAACGTGCCGGCGAACATTCCGAAGATGGCCGCCACGCCCATGATCATGTGGAAGTGGCCCACCACGAAATAGGTGTCGTGGAAGTACAGGTCGAGCGCCGGCTGCGCCAGGAAGATGCCGCTCACGCCGCCGGTCACGAAAAGCGAAACGAAGCCCAGGGCGAACAGCATGGCGGTGGTGAAGTGGATCTGGCCGCCCCACAGGGTTCCGATCCAATTGAAGGTCTTGATGGCCGAGGGCACGCCGATGCACATGGTCAGCGTCGCGAAAGCCATCGCCGAGTACGGGTTCATCCCGCTCATGAACATGTGGTGGCCCCACACCAGAAAGCCCAGGAAGCCGATGCTCAGGGTGGCGTAGACCATGGCCTTGTAGCCGAAGATGGGCTTGCGCGAGAAGGTGGAAAGCAACTGCGACGCCACTCCCATGCCGGGCAGAATCGCGATGTAGACCTCGGGGTGGCCGAAGAACCAGAACAGGTGCTGCCAGAGAAGCGGGGACCCGCCCTTGTGATTCGCGATGATGTGGTCGTTGATCAACATGCCGGCGGGGAGAAAGAAACTGGTGCCCGCCTGGCGGTCGAGAATCAGCAGGACGCCCGCGGCCAGCAACACCGCGAAGCCTAGCAGCCCGAGGATGGCAGTCACCAGCCAGGTCCAGCAGGTGAGCGGCATGCGCATCAGGCTCATGCCCTTGCATCGCAGGTCGACGATGGTGGCGATAAAGTTGATGGCGCCCATCAGCGAGGCTCCGCAGAAAATTGCGATGCTCACGATCCACAGCGTCTGGCCCAGTCCTTCCCCCGGACCGGTCAACGGGCCCGCGCCGCTTAAAGGAGGATACGCGGTCCAGCCCGACAGCGGAGCGCCGCCTTGCACGAAGAAGGCCGCCACCATCACCACCAGCGCCAGAAACGTGGTCCAGAACGACATCATGTTGAGAACCGGGAAGGCCATGTCCTCGGCGCCGATCTGGATGGGCAGGATGAAATTGCCGAACCCGCTCTGCGGCACCGTGGTCAGCACGAAGAACACCATGATGGTGCCGTGCATGGTCATGAGCGAGAGATACAATTCCGGCGTCATCACGCCGCCCGCGGCCGCCGTGGGCCAGAGTTTGCCGAGCCACGCCACCGAGACATTCGGATTCACCATGTGGAACCGCATGAGCAGCGACAAGCTAATTCCTATCAGCACCGAGAACAGCCCCAGCAGGTAATACTGGATGCCGATCACTTTGTGGTCCAGGCTGAAAAGGTACTTCCGGATGAAGCTTTGGGGCGCGTGATGCGCCGCATGGGCTGGAGAAGACATAGGTTACCTCGGAGAATTTGTCCTGACCGCCATTACTTGTTGGCCGCCTGTTGCGCTTGCCACTGTTCGAAATCCGCTTCGCTCATCACCTGCATGGTGGTGCGCATCTGAAAATGGCCCAGCCCGCACAGTTCCGAGCAAGGCACCTCATAGATGCCGATCTTGTCGGCCTGGAAGTGAATGGGAATCTCCATGCCCGGCACGATGTCCTGTTTCATGCGCAGCTCCGGAACAAAGAAGTTGTGGATGACGTCGCGGGAGTGCAGAATCAACTTGATGTGCTTGTCCACCGGCACTTTCAGCGAAGCGCTCATAATGTCGTCCTTGCCTGCCGGGTCCTTCGGGTCAAGCCCGAACGGGTCGCCGCCGGCGTCGTTGACCAGGTGCAGGTCGGTGTGGCCGAACTTGCCATCCGGGCCGGTGTAGCGGAAGCTCCAGGAAAACTGTTTGGCCATCACCTCGATGGGGATGGCGTCGGGCGGAGCCTCATCGAAATGCACGCCCGCCCAGATCTTGGTTCCCATCACCACCAGGCCCAGAAACAGAATGGCCGTGGCGCTGGTCCAAAGCGTCTCCAGAGTGTTGTTCCCGTGGGTGTGTAGGGCCTTTCCGCCACGATTGCGGTACTTCATGATCACCCAGCCCAAAGCCACCTGCGCCAGTGTGAACACCACGCCCACCACGATCAGGGTGCGCATGAATTGCGCATCGTATTCCATGCCGTGCTGATTAATGGGAGGCGGAAACCACCATGTCCTGGCCGTGAAAAAGTAAATGATCGCAAGCGTCAGAACCCAAAGAACGGGTGCAAGCAGCATCTCGGAATCCCTCCACGAACCCAACCCTCTTCTATCTCTGAGGTTGAGCAACCTTATCACAGCCGATGCGGGAGGTGCAACTCGTTTTCTGATTTTGCTTTCTGATTTTGCTTTCCGATTTCCGCCGCGCCCCGCCATTCGCCGGTAAGCTCCGGGCGTTCGCCGAAAAGCGCGGGCTTCGGGCAAAAGGCCGGCGTACCCTCAGAGCATGGAAAACAATAATCCTCGTCAAAACGACGACCCCGACAGCCGGCGCATGATTGTGGGCATCCACATGGGTTCGTCGCACGTCACCGGCGGGCTCATCCTGGTCGCGATCGGCGTGCTGTTCCTGCTGGGAAACCTGAATATCGTGCGCGCCATCGACTGGATCGCCTACTGGCCGGTCATCCTGATTGTCATCGGACTGGTGCAACTGGTGGATTCCACTTCCTCAACCGGGCGCATCGGCGGCGGCGTGATGCTGGTGGTCGGAGGTCTGTTCCTGGCCGACAACCTGGACTTTCTCCACTTTCCCATCTGGAATCTCTGGCCGCTGATCCTGATTGCCGTGGGCGTCATGATGCTGTGGAACCGCGCCGGATTTGTGACCGGCAAGCAAGCCGCCGACAGGATCCACAGGCGCTGGAATTTGCCGGATATGAGCGCCGGCTGCACCACCAACACCGGCTACGTGAGCGAATTCGCCATCTTTGGAGGCTCCAGGCGGGTGGTGACGTCGCAGGATTTCCGCGGCGGCAAGGTCAGCACGATCTTCGGCGGATGCGCGCTCGACCTTACAGGCGCCGCGATGGTGGAAGATTCAGCGGTGCTGCATGTAGTGGCCCTTTACGGCGGATCAAGCATCAGGATTCCGACTACGTGGAACGCAGAGGTGCACGGCATCGGTATTTTCGGAGGATTCGGCGACCAGACCATCCATCCGCCCGCCTTACCCGGAACGAAGCGTTTGATCGTCCAGGGCGCGGCGTTGTTCGGCGGCGTGGCTATCAAAAACTGAGGCGCCATGCATCCGCTTCTGGAATCGCCACGGCGCATTCTGCTCTACATGACGGCGTGGCTGCCCATCCTCGGGTTGCTCACCTATGTGATGTGGGCGTCGGGCAAGATGACGTGGACCGATGGCGCCGCCATCCTGACGCCGGCCTGCGCGGTCTACGCCTTCGCGTGTCTTTCGCCGTGGTACCTCTGCTCCACCCAGCCATTGCGGTTCGCCAACTGGCAGGGACTGCTGGCCACCTTCGGCGCCGCGGCGCTGGTTTGCAGCCTGGTGCTGGTGGGCGGCGCCTGGATGACCGCGTCGGCCCTGGT
>JBEKYE010000277.1:0-6897 GCA_049511275.1 Bryobacteraceae bacterium | reverse complement strand
CGGCGCCCCAGGTCCACAACGGAACAACCAACTGGGCCTGCACCACGTTGCCGAGCAGGAGCTGACCCTCGGGATTGTGGAGAGCGAACTGGTTGGCGTTGGTTCCGAATGAGTAGTCCAGGGTGAAGGTCGGCAACATTTCGGCGCGGGCCGAGCGGATTTCGTAATCCTCCTGCTGGACGGCAGCCTGGGCGGCACGAATGTCGGGGCTGTTCTTGCCGGCGAGCGTTTGGATTTCGGTGTAGGCGGGGAGCGGCGAGAGCGTATCGAGATCGTCGACCACATCGAAATCCTGGCGGTAATCGGGGAATAGCAGGACGGCGAAACCGATGCGCGCCTTATCGAGGGTGAGCTGCGCTTCCTGCTCGTCGCGCTGCCGGTCGTTCAACTGCAGCTCGGCCTTGACGGTATCGGAGTGGGCCACTTCCCCGCCTTTTTCCTGCTTCTGGGAGATGTCGAGGAACTGCCGGGCGTCGCGAACGCTCTGGCGCGCGTTGGACAGCTTTCGCGCAGCCACGGCCATGCCGTAGTAATCCTGCATCACGGTCGCAATCAGGCCGCGCGTGGCCACATCGGCCTTGGCGCGGGCCGCGGCTTCGGCGGCCATGGCGCGGTGGTAATCGGCGCGTTTGGCGGGAGCGAAGATGTCGGCATGCACGTTGGCCTGGTTGTTGTACACGTGCGGACCGTCATTGGAGACGAAAGCGCCGCTGGGCGTGCCGTTGGGCTGAGTATAGATGAACTGGCTGATGCCGTTGACCGAAGGCAGCAGCGCGGCTTTGGCCTGCACGGTGTCCTCGTGCGCCATCAGGGCAGCCAGGTTGGCGGTGAGGGTCTGCTGGCTGTACCTCCGGGCGCGCTCCATGGCATCCTGCAACGTGATCCGGAGCGGCGCCGAACCGGCGGAAGGAGTTTGGGCGACGGCCGGCAGGCAGAGAGCGAGGCCTATGCCCAGGGTCGGCAGAATATACTTCATGGGAAGAACCTCAGTATAGAATTCGGGACATGAACGCACGATGAATCAACGGGGGAGATTCACCGTAAAAGTGCTGCCCGCGCCGGGGGTTGTGGCAAGGTCCACGTCGCCATGGTGCGATTCGGCGATCCACTTGACAATGGCGAGCCCCAGACCGAAGCCGCCATCCTGGCGCGAACGGGCGGTGTCGGCGCGGTAAAAGCGCTCGAAAACGTGCGGGGCGGCGTCGGGGGAGATACCCACGCCGGTGTCGGCGACGCGGATGCGGAACCGCGCATCTTCCGCTTCGAGCGCGGCCGAGACCTTGCCGCCCGGGGGCGTGTAGCGGATGGCGTTATCGAGCAGGTTCATCACCAGCCGGCGCAGCAGTTCCTCGTCGCCGCGGAAGGGCGCGTCCTCGGCGGGGCGGCATTCAAGCGCGACGCCGCGGGCGGCGGCGAGCGATTGCGCGGAGCGGCAACATTCGGCCAGGAGATCGTTGAGATAGAACTCCTCGGATTGCAGTTTGAGGCGTCCGGCGTCGGCGCGCGCGAGGTTGAGAAGATCGTCGACCAGGCGCGAGAGGCGGCGGGATTCGTCCAGGATGATGGCGAGGGATTCGCGGTACTCGGCGGCGGAGCGGTCGTGGGAGAGAGCGACATCGGCCTCGCCGCGGATGATGGAAAGGGGAGTGCGGAGCTCGTGAGAAGCGTCGGCGACAAAGCGGCGCATGCTTTCGAAGGAGAGGTCGAGGCGCGCGAGCAGCGCATTGAAGGAGGCGGCCAGCGTGGCCAACTCTTCGGCGGCGTTGCCGATATCGAGGCGCGTATTGAGATTGCTGTCCGTGATGCGGTGCGCCTGTTCAGCCATCCAGCCCAGCGGCGCGAGGCTGCGGCTGGCCAGCCAGTAGCCGCCGAAGCCGGCAAGCGCGATGACCAGCGGCAGCGCCAGGAAGATGACGCGGCGGAGCACCGCGAGGTCCTCCACAAGTTCGTCGCGAGACTGCAGCGCGACCACCCGGTAGTCCCGGCCGCCGACGGTCACACGGTGCACCGCGGCGCGCGCGCCATTGGGCTGCACCTGGGGGACGGCGACGGCGAGGTCGGCCGCGGGATCGAGGGTGGCGCGCGCCACGATGAAATCGATTTGAGGCTGGGGAAGCGGGGTGCTGGCGGCCACCAGGCGGCGGCCCGAGAGAACCGCCACCAGGCTGTCGTGCAGGCGCATGCCGGAGACCGCTTCGGCGGAGGCCGCCGGAACGTTGCCCTGCATCTCTTCGAACTCATCCTGGAGCATGGCGGCGGTGGTGTTGGCCTCAACCGCGAGAGCTTCGTCGAGACGCCGCTCCAGCGCATGCGAGAGCACGCTGTGGAGAAACAGGCTGAAGAGCACGAACAGCAGCGAGAAGAACAGCAGGTACCAGAGCGTGAGGCGAAAGCGGAAGCTGTTAATCATCGGCGGCTCCCGGGTCGGCGCTCAGGACGTAGCCTTCGCCGCGGCGGGTGCGGATCAACCGGCTGGCGCCGCCGCTTTCGAGCCGGGCGCGCAGGCGTTTGATGTACACGTCGATAACATTGGAAAAGGGATCGAAATTTTCGTCCCAGACGTGCTGCGCAATCTGCTCGCGGCCCACCACGCGATCTTCGTTGAGCATCAGAAATTCCAGAAGGGCGTACTCCTTAGCGGTGAGACTGACGGGCTTGCCGGCGCGGGTGACGGCATGGCTGGCGGTGTTCAGCGCGAGATCGCCGACGCGGCAGACCTGTGCCCGCACCACTTTGGCGCGGCGCAGCAGGGCGCGCAGGCGTGCCAGAAGTTCCTTGAAGTCGAAGGGCTTGGCCAGATAGTCGTCGGCGCCGGAATCCAGGCCGGCCACCCGGTCGTCAACCGCGCCCCGCGCGGTCAGCATGAGAATGGGGACGGAAAAACCCGCGCTGCGCAGCTCCCGGCAGACGGCATGGCCGTCTTTGATGGGAAGCATCACGTCGAGAATCACCAGGTCGTAGTCGTTGATGCTGGCTAGATACAGGCCCTGCTCGCCGTCGCGCGCGATATCGACCGCGTAGGACTGTTCGCGCAAGCCGCGGGCGATGAAGCCGGCTACACGAGACTCGTCTTCCACCAGCAGGATGCGCACTTTTCTATTGTGAAGGATCGTCGGTGAACGCACAATGAACGGCCGCGGGCGCTTTCAGAATCGTTCCAGCGGGTGGGCGGACCGCCGTTCAGGGTAAGATAGACCAAATAGGGAATCAATGCTCTGGGAGAACCCCGGTCCGGGAGAAATCACGCTGTTGTCGCGCTGGAAACAAGGCGCCAAGCCAGCGGCGCCGGCAGTCACAATTGCCGGCCGCGAACGAGGATAACGGAATGGCGCGCATGCGGCAGATCGAATCGCTGTTCCACGAAGCGCTGGCGCTTCCCGATGGCGAGGACCGGATTCAATGGCTGGACCGGCGTTGCCAAAGCGACCGCGAACTCTTCACGGAAGTCTCTTCACTGCTCAAGGCCCACGCCGAGATGTCCGCGCCGGAGGCTGAGGATACGCAACCGGAGCCGGTCATGCCATCCGGACAGTTCGGCGCATACCGGCCCGTGAAACTGATCGGCCGCGGCGGCATGAGCGCGGTTTACCTGGCGGAGCGCACGGACGGCCAGTTTCGCCAGACGGCGGCCTTGAAAGTGATGGGCGCGCACCTGGCCGGGCCGGAGTTCCTGCGGCGTTTCCAAACCGAACGCCAGTTCCTGGCGACATTGCATCACCCCAATATCACCGGCCTGCTGGATGGCGGGGTTTCCTCGGCCGGCGATCCATACCTGGTGATGGAACTCGTGGACGGCGAGCACCTGGACCGCTATTGCGACGGCCACAAGCTATCCGTGGAGGCGCGGCTGCGTTTGTTCCTGCAAGTCTGCGACGCGGTCGCTTACGCTCACCGGCTCTTGATTGTGCATCGCGATCTGAAGCCCAGCAACATTCTGGTGGCGGCGTCCGATAGCGGACAGCCGGGGCAATTGAAGCTTCTGGATTTCGGCACGGCCTCGCTGCTGGCCGAGAACCGCGACGCCACCGTAACCGGGATGCGCATGCTGACGCCCCGTTACGCCAGCCCGGAACAACTGCGCGGCGAGCGCGCCAACACCTCGAGCGACGTTTTTTCCTTGGGCGTGATTTTGTACGAGCTGTTGACGGGAGCGTGGCCGTTCGGCAAAGAGACTTCGATCGTCAGCGAACTGCACCGCGCCGTGGCCGATATCCCGGTGAAGGCGCTCTTTACGGCCATCACGCCGCAGACCGCCGAGACGCGGTCGGTATCGAGCGAGCAACTGGGGCGCCTGCTCAAGGGAGACTTGTCGGCAATCGTCGTGAAGGCTCTGGAAAACGACCCTGCGCGGCGCTACGGCACGGTGCGGCAGTTCGCCGACGATATCAGCGCCTACCTGGATGGGCGGCCGGTGCAGGCGCGCCCGCAGACCGCGCTGTATCACGCGCGCAAATTCCTGCGGCGGCGATGGCTGCCGGTGACCGCCGCGGCCGGATGCGCGCTGGCGCTGGGGGTCTCCACCATCGTGGCCGTGCATCAGGCGCGAGTTGCCAGGGAACAGGCGGCGCGGGCCAGGCACATCAGCGAATTTGCCAAACACACCTTTCTTTCCGCCAGCTCGGTATGGTCGAGTCCTTTGCGCGGAAAAAGTACACCCATTAACTTCAACGACATCCTGGAAAATGCCACGGAGCGGGTCGGGCAGGAGCTGAAGGACGACCCCGTGGCCGAGGCCGATTTGCGCGGGACGCTGGGTAGCACTTACGCGGTTCTGGGCGACCCGGTCAAAGGAGAAGCGCAACTGAGCCTGGCCATCCAAAAGCTGCAGCAGACCCCGGAGAGAGTCTCGCGGCTGGCCTCCGATCTGCAGCTTCTTTTGTGCAACGCGCGCTCCTATCAAGGCCATTACGTGGAAGCCCTGGCGGCCTGCCGAGAAGCGCTGGCGCTGGCCAAGGCAAGCGGCTCGAAATTCGTGATCGGCGGCATCATGCACGACACCGCCTTCATGACGGTGAAGAGCGGAGCTCCCTTCGAAGAGGCCGAAAAGCTCTATCGCGAAGCCTTGCTGCAACCCCTGCCCGATGCCCTCACCTCGAAGTTCTTTCCGGCCCTGACCAATACGCGAATCGGCGATCTTCGCGTTCGGCTGGGCGATCTGGCGGAGGGCCTCAACCTGTTGCGTGGCGCCGAGCGGGTGTTGCGAAGCGAACCGGGGCCGCCGATTGAGATTGTCCCGACACTGTTGGGGATCGCCTACGCGGCACGCGTGCGCGGCGACTACGCCGAAGCGCAGAAGTACGCGCAAGAGGCTGTCGATTTGCTGGCCCAGCGGCCCACTTCCTATTACGGCAGCGAACAATTTCAAATGGAACTGGCCGCGGACCAGGCGCTGCAAGGCAACCCGCAGGCCCTGCCGCTGGCGCGAGGCGCGTGGGAGCGCCTGCAAGCCGGCACGCTCTGCGCGGTGGAGCGCCTGCGATTCGAGTTGATCGCCGGGATCGTGGAAGCCCGCGTCGGCTCAGCCGAATCGGCGGAACGGTACCTGCGCTCCGCCCTCGCCATCAGCGAACAGGAAGTGCCCCGGCAACCGGCCGACCGCGTGGAGATTTACCTGCGGCTGGCCCAATGGCTGTCCTCCCAGGCGAGGAGCCAGGAAGCCGCCAGCGTTGCGCAGCGGGGCTTGCGCACCGCCGAACAGGCCTATGGCTCTTTCTTTGAGAAGCACCCGTTCGTGGCCGCGTTACGGCAGTTCACTCAGGGACAGCCCTAGGCCTGCGCGGCGGGCTTCGCCGGCGGCTTGGCGGGTTCCATGGCCCGGTGAATCACGAACATGATGTAGAGCGCGAAGACCACGGCCGTCAACAGCGCCACCAGGACCGTGAAAAGACCGTCGATGGTCAGGGCCTGACCGGTGGCCAACAAATAGGCCGCCGCGCCCAGCGAAACCACAATCATGAAAATACTGAAGAGGAACAGCAATCCGCGATCAGACATACCCGGTGAGTGTCTCAGCTCCCTTTGAATTTCCTGCGCCCGCCAAAATATTGTATAGCAAAAGCTCTCAACGGCGCGGCGCGGCGGCCAGCGCGCCACGGATGCGGTCGGTCAGCGCACCCACGAAAAGCTGCTTCACGAAGCCGTTCATGCGGCTGAAAACCTGGCCGCGCCGGTCGATCAGAACGGTGGTCGGCAGCGAGTCGACCCCCAGCACTTGCGTAAGACCATCCTCGAAATACACCGGGCCTTGCCAGCCGGTTTCCTGGAGGAAGAGCTTAACCGGCTGGCGATCGGCGTCGGCGTCAATCGAAAGAAAGACCACGTCGGGGTTGTCGCGAAACCGCTGCTTCACCTCTTCGTAGAGCGGATGTTGTTCGCGGCACGGGGCGCACCAGGTGGCCCAGAGGTCGAGCACCAGCACCTTGCCCTTGAGGTCCGCCATGCTGAGCTTGGCGCCATCCACTCCGGAGAGCGTGAAGGCCATGGGGTCGGTTAGCCCGGCGTTGGGATCGCCCTGACGCACGCTGAGCTCGCGCGCCTTCACCAGCGCCAGGTTGCGATCGTAGGCGGCCAGCACCAGGTCGCCGAGGCCTGTTTCGGATCCATGGGCCCGGCGATAGAGTTCGCCCAAACGGCCGCGGTCGCGCGCGCGCTCGGCGTCGGTATTGAAGAGATCCGGGACGGTGAACGCGTCGGCCATGGCGACGGCGGCCTCGGCGGGCTTGCCGAGACGGTCCAGGGAGCGGGCCGTCTCGCGGGCGGATTCGGCGTTGGGCCACGTCGTGAAGGCGCGCTTCGCAAGGGCCAGCGCCTCTTCGCGTCTTCCCAGGTAGCCCGCGGCACGGGCTTCATCGGTGAGCGCGCGGCCCATGGCGCGGTCGCACTGAGCCTGCCACTCGC
>JBEKYE010000276.1:0-6922 GCA_049511275.1 Bryobacteraceae bacterium | reverse complement strand
CAGGCGTCGGCGGCCAGGTGCGTCGAGGCGTAGACGATGCGCTGGTTGTCGGCGAGGAAGTAGGCGCAGGTGGTGCGCCCCTTGCCGGTGGAGACCAGGTGCTGGTCCGTGCCATCGGCATTCATGATAAAAATCTGGTCGCACTCATAGGGCGGGCGGGTGGTCTGGAAAATAAGGCGCTTGCCGTCGGGGGCCCAGTAGGCTTCGGCGTTCTCCCCGCCGTGCGTGAGCTGGCGGATATCGGAGAAAAAGCCGGACTGGGCGGCGGCCAGCGTGGCGGCGGCTAGTGCCAGCGATAAGGACTTCATCATAAGGTGGTGCAAGCAGTATATCGTGACGCGAAGGGTCGCGGCTCGCGGTAAAATCGAGGCTTGCCTGAATTCCTGGTATCGGTGGTGATCCCCACCTTGCGAGCCGACGCGCGGTTGCGGCAGTGCGTGGAGGCGCTGGGCGGCCAGCTCTTCCGCGATTTTGAAACCATCGTGGTGGACAACAGCGGCCTGGGCCTGGTGCGGCGGAACGGGGCGGCGCCGGGCGCGCGGGTGATCGAGAATGGAGCCAACGCGGGATTCGGCGGCGCCGTCAACCAGGCAATTCGCGCCTCCCGGACGCGCTACGTGGCTACCTTGAACGACGATGCGGTAGCGCATCCGCGGTGGCTGGAAACGCTGGTGGCGGCGTTGGAGCGGCGCCCCGATGCGGGGATGGGCGCGTCGCAGGTGCGCCTCTACGGCGAAGAGCGCCTGGATTCGGCGGGGATGCTGGTGGCGCGCGACGGCTCGAGCAAGCAGCGGGGACACGGGCGGCTGCCGGAGGACTTTCCGGTGGCCGAGGAGACGCTGTTTCCCAGCGGATCGGCGGCGCTGTACCGGCGGACCATGCTGGATGAAGTGGGTGGGTTCGACGAGAGTTTCTTTCTGTATTGCGAAGACACGGATTTGGGACTGCGCGCGCGGTGGGCGGGATGGAAATGCCTGTACGTGCCTCTCGCGGTGGTGGAGCACCACTACTCGCACACGGCCGGCGGAGCGTCGCCGCTGAAAGCCTACTTCGTGGAGCGCAACCGGCTGTTCGTGCTGGCCAAGAATTTTCCGGTGCGCATGCTGGCTCGGGCGCCCTGGGTGACGCTGGCGCGCTACGGCTGGCATGCCTGGTATCTGCTGCAAGGCCGCGGCAGCGCGGCGCGCTTCCGCGCCGAAGGCAATGCCGGCGCCAGGATGATCTGGTACGTGGCGCGCGCCCACGCCGCGGCGGCCTGCCAGGCCGCCCGGTTGTGGCGCCAGCGGCGGGCCATCAGGCAGCGCGCGCGGATCACCCCGGCGGTCTTCCAGCACCTGCTGCGATGCCACTCCATCAGCGCGCGAAAGGTGGCCGCGCAGTGAAACCCGCCAGCGCAACCGACGCCCTGCTGGTGATTGTGCCGGCGCTCAACGAAGAAGGCGCCATCGCCGAAGTGGTGAGCCAGATCCGCCGGCACGTGCCGGGCGTGCCGGTGCTGGTGATCGACGATTGCTCCGCGGACGGAACCATCGCGGTGGCGCGCGCGGCGGGCGCCGACGTGCTGCCCTTGGCCCACCACCTGGGACTGGGCGGTTGCGTGCAGGCCGGCTATAAGCTGGCGTTCGAGCTGGGCTTCCAATACGTAATCCGCGTGGATGGCGACGGACAGCATGACGCGGCCGACATCCCGGCCATCCTGGAGCGGTTGAAGAGCACCGGCTGCGAGATGGTCATCGGGTCGCGGTTCGTGGAAAAGAACGGCTCGTCCGCGGGGATGGTGCGAGGTCTGGGAATCCGCTTCTTTCGCATGGTGTTGCGCCCCATTTTGGGGAAACCGGTGCACGACCCGACCTCGGGGTTTGTCGGCGTGAACCGCAGAGCGCTGGAAGTTTTCAGCCGGAGCTTTCCGCTGGAGTATCCGGAGATCGAAGCGCTGGTAGTGCTGCAGCGGCGGCGCTTCCGGTTCGAGGAAGTGCCGGTGAAGATGCGCCCTCGCATGGCCGGACGGTCGAGCATCACGGCGGGCAAGTCGCTGTACTATATCGTCCACGTGCTGCTGGGTGTTTTTGTGAACATATTGAAGTACGACGGACGGCCGCGGCCGGGCAGTGGAGGGTAGATGGACAGCCTCTTGCATGTTACGACGGTGCTGAGCGTGGTGCTGCTGGCGATGGTCTTGATTTCCGTGCGCCGGGCGCACATCCGGGTGGAATACTCGGTGAGCTGGCTGCTGGCGGCGGTGGCCATGCTGCTGCTGTCGCTGAGCCGCCCGGTGCTGGACGCGGTCACGCGATGGACGGGAGTGCCGGATACGCCGCTGACGCTGTTTCTGATGGCGGGCACGGTATTCCTGGTGATGTTCTTCCGCTTCTCCGTGATCCTCTCGCACCTGCGGGACGATAATGTGGCGTTGGCGCAGCGGGTGGCGATGCTGGAATACCGGGTGCGGAGTTTTGAACAGGAATGAAGCCGGCATGAAGAGTGAAGCAGGCATGAGGAAGGCCAGGAAGCGGGTACCGGTCGCGCCGCCGCCTGTGGCGCCAACCGGGCCCCCGCGGTGGTGGATGTGGGCGGCCGCGGCGGCGGCCCTGGCGGCGGTGGCGTGGGCCTACGCGCCGGCCATGCGCGGGCCGTTCCTCTTCGACGATACGTTTCTGCCGTTCGCCGTGTCGGGCCTGGCCCAGCAGCCGCTGCTGGGCTGGCTGCACAGCCAGCGTCCGCTGCTCATGGCGACGTATTGGATGAGCGCGCAGCTTTCGCCCGACGACACGTGGTGGTTCCATTTCATGAATGTGGTCATCCACGCGATAGCCTCGGGGCTGGCGTTTTGGATTGTGCGGCGGCTGCTCCAGTGGGCCGCGGTGGAGAAATCCAAACGCAATCTGCTGGCGGGCGTGGCGGCGGCCCTGTTTCTGCTGCACCCCGTGCAGACCGAGGCGGTGGCCTACCTGGCGGGGCGCTCGGAATCTCTCAGCGTGATGCTGGCGTTTGCGGCGTTCACGGTGTTTCTGTACCGGCGCCGGGCGGCCGCCAGCTGGGGCACGGCGGCGGCCGTGCTGGTGCTGTTCGGCGCGGCGCTGGCGGCGAAAGAACAGACCATCGCGCTGCCGGCTCTGTTCTTGCTGACGGATTATTGGTGGAACGATTTTTCGTTCCGCGGCATCCGGGCGAATTGGAGAATCTACCTTCCCATGGCGGCGGCGGGGCTGGCCGGGCTCTGGTTTTTCCGCGGGCTCATCACCAGCGCCGCCACGGCCGGATTCGGCCTAAAGGATTTCACCTGGTATCAATACTTCTTCACCCAGTGCCGGGCGCTTTGGGTTTACATCGGGCTGTTCCTGTTTCCGGCCCATCTTTCGGTCGACTGGGACTTCGCCATTTCGCGGACCGTGCTGGACAAGGGCGCCATCGCCGGCCTGGTGGCGCTGCTGGGGGTGGCGGCGGCCGCCTGGCGCTGGCGCCGGCGATTTCCGCTGGCCTGCTACGGGTACTTTGCGTTCCTGGTGCTGATGGCGCCGACCTCGTCGATCCTGCCGATTAAGGATCCCGTCGCGGAGCGCCGCTTGTATTTTGCGATTCTCGGTCTGCTGCTCATCCTGGTGGACGCGCTGGCGCGCCTGCGCGTGGAGCGCAAGGCCCTGGCCGCGGGAGCGGCCGCGCTGGTGGTGGCGGCCACGGTGGCCACCCACGCGCGGGCCGAGGTCTGGTCGAATGCGGAGCTGCTCTGGAAGGATACCGTCGAGAAATCGCCGGACAAGTGGCGGCCGCATTTTCAACTGGCCTTCGCCTACTACGAGGAGCAGCGCTGCGACCTGGCCGTCGCCGAATATCAGAGGGCCGCGGCGCTGCACCCCGTGGATGCGGAACTGCTGTTGGATTGGGGGCTGGCCTACCGCTGCCTGAACCGCACCGACGATGCGCTGGAAAAACTGCAAAAGGCCGCCGTGATCAAGCCCTCCGCGCACGTGCTCTCGCAGATCGGGATGATCAATGGAGAGGCCGGGCGCTGGAGCGAAGCGCTGGTGGCGCTGGCGGCGGCCGAGCGCCTGGATGCGCGCTTCGCGGACACCTACGTGTATCGCGGGATTGTCTACTTTAAGACCGGCCAGTTCCTGAACGCCGCCCAGGAATTTCAGCATGCGCTCCAGCTTGACCCGGGAAATACATACGCCTCCAAGTACCTGGCGATTGTCGCGCTGAAGTTGCGGAAGTAGGATGGAGCGGCTGCGCATCGGCGTGAATGCGCTGTACCTCATTCCGGGTGGAGTGGGGGGAACCGAGATCTACCTCAGGGGATTGCTGGGCGCGCTGGCCCAGACCGACAGCCGGAACCGCTACTTCGTCTTCACCAACCGCGAGACCGGCCGCGATCTCACGCCCGTGGCGGAAAACTTCACGGAGGTGCGGCAGCCGGTGCGCGCCTCGTGGAGGCCGGCGCGGATTCTATGGGAGCAGGCCGCGCTGCCGCTGTGGGCGGCGCGCCTGCGCCTGGACGTCATGCTCAACCCGGGCTTCACCGCGCCGCTGCTGGCGGGTTGCCCGCAGGTGACCGTATTCCACGATCTGCAGCACCTGCGGCATCCCGAATACTTCCGCTGGTTCGATCTTCCCTTTTGGAAATTCCTTCTGTACTGGTCGGCCATGGTTTCGCGAGCCGTGCTGGCCGGTTCGGAGTCGACCGCGTCGGACCTGGTCAAATTCTACCGGCTGCCCGCAGGCAAAGTGCGCCTGGCGCAACTGGGAGTGGACCCGGTGTTTTTCGAGCTGGCCAAGCGGCGCCGGCCGCAACCGTTCCTGTTGGCGGTATCGACGCTGCACCCGCACAAGAACCTGGATGGCTTGTTGCGCGCCTTCGCGGAATTCCGGCGGGAGCGGCCGGACTTCCGGCTGGTGGTGTGCGGGTTGCACGGCTTCTTCACCGGCCCGCTGCATCGTCTGCGCGATTCCCTGGGCTTGCGCGACGCGGTGGATTTCCCCGGCTGGATCCCGCGCCCGGAGTTGCACGAGCTGTTTGTGCGCGCCTGGGCGTTCGTCTACCCGTCGTTGTTCGAGGGCTTCGGCATCCCGGTCGTGGAGGCGCTGGCCGCCGGGGTGCCGTCGGCCTGTTCGAATATCGAGCCGATGCGCAGTATTGCGGGCGACGCGGCCTGGCAGTTTGACCCGCGGGACCCGGCGGCCATGCTGGAAGCGCTGCGCAGGATCACCGGCGACGAGACCTTGCGCTCCAGTTTGCGCGAAGCCGGCCCCCGGCGGGCGGCGCAGTTTTCGTGGAAGGCCACGGCGGAAAAGACGCTCGAGGCAGTGCGGTCGGTCTGCCGGCCTCCCTTGTAAGACCGGCAGCAATTGTGGGGCCGGCAATCCTGCCCGCAGCCCACCACCGGCGGTTAACATTATGAATCGTAAGGAATGAGCGCGCGGTCCAAGCCGCCGCGCCGGCTTGCCAGGGCGGTTCCCGGAGACGTGCTGCGATAGTACTTTTTGTTGTTGATTGGTATTGACAAGCACTTAATTCCAACAGAGAATGTACCGGTACGGCTTCCAGGTGGACAGTGTGCCGGAAGCCACGGTGACAATTTGAGCGGAGGCTCCATGAAACGGAATATTTGTGTGCTATTGGTCGGTCTGGCGGTTTCGGCCGGCATGACTTGGGCCGGAACGGCGGATAATAACCCCGCGGATTTCCCAACCACCATAAACTGGTGCCAATTTGTCTGTGCCGGCTCAGTCCTATCGTTAGGCACTCCCACGGCGTTTACTTCATCGGGCGCCGACACGGGCTTGGTAGGGTTATTTGGAACCGGTCAGAATTTCGAAATCTACCAGCAGGGCGTTAACTGGAGCGGCAATTTCTCCACCGGGATGGGCATAGTCTACAATGGCGCGGAGGACGGCGCCGGCAACACGCCGACGGACGTCGTGCTGGCTTTTAACCAGGCCGAATACGGGGCGGGGGCATATGTCGAACCGGACGCTTTCGGGGCGTTCACGGCCACCATCACACTGTATAACAGCTCCGATATTGCGATCGGCTCCTATGTGGAGGCCGGTACCAGCAACTCCACCCCTGGCACCGCGATTTTCATTGGCGCCTACGACCCGACCGCGGATGTTTGGGCCGTGGGTTTCCACCTATTGGATGTTAACCAAGTCGACAATGTTGGCATTGGCGTGGCTGGTCTGATGGACAGCCTCCCGGCCGTCGGCACTCCCGAACCGGCCACCATGCTGTTGATGGCTCCCGCGCTTTTGGGCCTGGCCGCCTTTGGCCGCAAACGGATCATGAACTTTCGGAAGGGGAATAACTAACATGAAGACATCGAGTTTTGTGAAGATTTTGATGCTGGCGCTGGCCGCTCTGGTGGCCTGCCAGGCGGGTTTCGCGCAAGTGAGTTCACACGCCGTGGTGCCGGCCGCCGCCCCGGGGCACTTCCGGCCTTATGTCTGGATCGGTGGTGCATTGGCAAGCTCAACGGCACCGAATAATTTGCCTGGCTTCTGCAACACGGCTCACTACGGCCCCGGCAGCTTTCTGTTTTGTCCGAACGGCCTCCAGTCGGTCTACGGCGCCAATTCCATCCCGAGCGGCGCCGGCGGTAAGGGCAAGACCATTGCGATTGTGGATGCCTACTATTACGCCAATGCGGCCTCCGACCTGGCGACGTTCAGCACCGCCATGGGGCTGCCGCAACTGGACGGCATTGGCGGAGACCCTACGCTGACATTCGGCGGCTGCACCACCGCGACCAATTCCACCCCGCCCTCCTATGGGTCCGTATGCAGCTCAACGCGGCCCTCCGCGGGCGATCCGGATCATGGCTGGGAAGTGGAAGAAATGCTCGACCTCGAATATGCCCATGCCATGGCGCCCTACGCCAACATCCTGATGGTGGAAGCCGCCGATAACGGCAACGCACTGTTCGCA
>JBEKYE010000275.1:0-6945 GCA_049511275.1 Bryobacteraceae bacterium | reverse complement strand
CCAGGTGACGCCGCCGGAGGTGGACTTCCAGATTCCCCCGCCGGGCGTGCCGAGATAGTACGTGGCGGGATCACCCGGCACACCGGCCACGGCGGAGATGCGCCCGGCGCGGAAGGGGCCTACCTGGCGCCAGCGCATGCCGTTGTAGAGGCTGGGACTGTATTGCTGGGCGAACAATACAATGGCTGCGCCGGCGACGCACACAAATAGGAAACGAGATCTCATTATCGGAGCATACACCAGGCGAGGAACGAATGTACGGCGATGCGAGCCGCGACTTGTCGCACGACCGTGAGGGAGCGGTGTCCGTCCCGCGAATGTTTCCTCGCAATCCGCGATTCCGCGATTCCGTCGCGGGCGGCATGCCTGTTTGGTAGACTCCTGGTGAAAGATGACCGCGGCCCTTAGCGACGTTCTACAGACTCTCCGCACTCACCAGAACGAGTTGCGGCTGCTCGTCGTGTCTCACGCCGCGGTGTTCGGCTCGGTCGCCCGGGGAGAAGCCAGTGCGAACAGCGATATCGACGTGCTGGTGGAACTCGATGAGTATCGGTCCATGGGGATCTTCGAGTACGCCAGGCTGAAGCTCTACATCAACCAGCTCCTCGATGGCCCGGATCAGAGCCGCGAACGTAAGAGAGCGTTGCTGGCCGACGGAACGACTTCGGGCGACGTGGTGGACCGCAGAACCCTGAAGCCCCTGCTCCGCGAGAACATTCTGCGCGACGCGATCCATGCCTTGTAAGAACCCAGCTCAACGTCTGCGGGACATCATCGACAGGCCGCGGCTTCGTGGGACCGCGTGCAGCCCGGAGGATCTCGGCAGCTATGTTTTGTCTACATCGGTACAATGAAAATGCCATGAAGCTGGAGATCGAACTTGAAGTTCCTGACGGCGCCGTCGACAAGAGCGCTGAAGCGGAACTCATTCGTTCGGTCAAGGAGCAGACCGCCCTCAAGCTCTATTCCGACGACCGCATCACCACCGGCGAAGCGGCCGAAATGCTCGGTTTGACTCGCATCCAGTTTCTCGATCTTCTGCGCCGGTCGGGGGCCGGGTTTCGGGTCGAGCTCGACGACGAAGACTTCGCACAGATCCGGCGCTGGCGCGAAGATCATGCCGGGCAGAGCAATCGGTGAGTGCAGTCGTCTCCGACAGCAGCCCGCTGAACTATCTGGCACTGCTGTCGGACTTCGATCTGCTCCGCCAGATCTACCACACCGTAGTGATTCCCCCCGCGGCACGAGGCAGTTCGCCGGAAAAGCTGAAGGGGGAGCGGGAAGTCTCACGAAAAAATCACTCAGTTCAGGCTGTCCCTGTACGCCCGTCCCTGTACGCCCCTGTACGCCCTGTACGCCCTGTACGCCTGTACGCTCCCGTCCCTGTACGCTCCCTGTACGCTCCCGGTTTCCAACCTCTAGCCGCTGGATTCGTCGGCTACTCCAGGCTCACGCTGCAGAGCGGAGCACCGAAAAGCCTCAAGGCAGGCCAAAAGGTCCCGGAGGTCTTGAGGGATGTCTGCCGGCTTGCAGGCGTTTATGATTTTGTAGTCCGTGAGTGAGATTTGGTGCCGGCTCTGGATTTCTTGCCTGAGTTCGGCAAGAATGGTAAGTCGTTCATCTAGGCCGTGCCACTTTCCCTCGAACTCCGCGATAGCCTCGGCAGCTAGAGTGGAAGCATCCTTTCCGGTTTTGCGAAGGTGCTCCAGTCTTCTGCCCACGTATTGGGCCTGAACGGTCTTCTTATGCCGATCAGTGATGGTCGTAAGCAGTGCTGGAATGTCTGGCGCTCCGTCGGCCGTCTCGTTGTGGCGGCGTGCTCTGTCAGCGATCGCAGCCGCAGCGGCCCGAGCGAGCGCCCCCGGCAGGAGAAGGTAGTTTTCGATCTCTTTTCGGCCGTGAATGTGCGCGAGCTGCACAGTCTATTTCAGAGAGTTCACGACCTCAGCCACCTCCTCAGCGCAGTTGTAATCTCTGTCGTACACCGCAGCGAGTAGTAAGGCAAACTCATCGAATCCTTCCGGGAAGCTGTACCAGTAGTTTCGGAAATGTCGCGAGGCACGATGTGTCATTTGGTAGCGCTGGACCGTCTCCGCTTTGACCAGTTCTTCGTCGTGTTCAACCGGGCCCAGTACCGGAACGATAGCAACGTCTATCGGAAAACCTCGGCGTAGAGAGGGCGGCGCTCCCCGACGAATCACTTCGGGATCGAGAACCAGAGAACAGGCGCCCTGTGCCGGAAAGAAGAGATGGAGTTTGTTCTTGTTTGACAGTCGAAAGGTAATGGTAGTATCGCTTTCGGCGTAGTCGCTGTGGATGTTCTCTACTGAAATGGGTAAAGCCTCGCCTTCAATCCAGTAACCCGCTGCTCTCCCCTTTGGACCTTCAACCGCTACCGGCGAATCGCCCCCGCGCTCGGCGAAGAGCCGCCCAGAGCGCCCTGAACGCTCCAATCACCGTCGACTTTCCGCAGTTGTTAGGGCCTACCAGCACGTTCATGTGTTGCAGACGAAGCGAATATTCTCGTAGCGCCTTGTAGTTCCGAAATTCGACAGAGGTTATGGAGACCGCCTGTGGGTTGTTTGCGCTCATCGTCGTGACTTACCAACCTCCATGACCTTCATCGGGTTCAGATCGCAATCCTCTCGACCTCATCGACGCGAAATCTCGTCTTCACGCCGATCATAACGCTTGGCGGTGCGTTGCGAGTTCGCCGTCGTCTGCGCTCGTTCCAGCTTGCCAGCGTTTCGCAGAGACCTGGTCAGCTGGGGCGGGCGACTGGCCGGTCCGGCGTGGCTATTGCCCGGCCTGGACCTCGTTCAGCAGATGGGGGTGCCGGTCGAGCACCATGAGGAGCTTCACCAGCGCGAGCGGTGGCTTGGTCTTGCCGTTCTCGTAGCGCGAAAACGCATTGGGGCCACCGCCAAAGATCGCGGCCGCCTGCCGCTGGTCGAGCGCGAGCTTCTTGCGGACGCGCGCGATGAAACCGGGATCGACAATCGAGGCGTTCACCTGCTTATTGAACTCCAACATCGCCGCGCTGACGCGTGACGCTTCCGCCGCAGCGAGGACGCTTTCCCCGCAGGCGGGGCAGAAATCGCCGCGTACGGCCGAAATCGTGGTCGTTTCGCCTTTGTAGGTGTACGGGATATCGCGCGTGCCGCGCACGAGCTTCCGCTGGTTGCAGGATGGGCATTTCATGACATTCCCCTTTCTTTATAGCTCCTTGAAGGACACGATCAGCACGTCGTCGAGTACCGTGAGCTTCAGGTACACCTCGCCGGCCCGCGTCTTCGGCCTGTAGACGTCCTGCCAGACGCGGTGATCGGCGTGAGTGGTCATACTCTTGTAGAAGTCCCTCGTCGTAAGCGCGGCGACGACGCCGACGATCTCCTCGAAACCGAACCCCAGAGCCGCGCCGCCGACGAGGGCCGAAACGGTGGCGCGGACCTTGCCCGCCGCGACCATGGCCTTGACGACCGCGAGCTTGCAGCACGGCGTTCGTTTCTCCATGGTACCATATTAACCTAATTGGTTATTTTTGGCTATTAGGTGAAATAGGTGCGACGCCATCTGCCGCGCAAAAACCGGTACAGTCGTGGATGGGCTCAAGAAGCTCATGGACGATGCCGAGATGCTTGCGGACGTAAAAGCCTTTGACGCGGCGAAGGCGCGCATTAAGCGCGGCGAGGATGAGTTGATACCGCTGGAAATCACCGAGCGGCGCCTGGCCGGCGAGAGCGCGGTACGAATCTGGCGTCAGCATCGCGAACTCACCCCGGAAGGCCTGGCGAAGGCCTCCAAGGTGTCCCGCTCGATGATTGCGGCTATCGAGGCAGGACACAAGAAGGGCGGAATCGCAACGCTCAAGAAGCTTGCCGGGGCGCTTGGGGTCGATCTGGACCATCTGGCATGACCGGATGTCGCTCGCCCGTCATCGTCCCGCCGCGATGATCCGCCGGTGCCACTCGGCCAGTTTCGCCGCATCGTATTTGACCACCTTGCGATCGTAGGTCATCAGGCCGTTCACTTCGCCTTCCACGTCGGTGGTCTGCGTGTAGATCGCGGCGGCGAGCCCCTGCTTGACCAGCGGTTCCAGCTTCTGCATCAAGTCCTCGTAGCCGGCTTGCAGTTGGGCAAGGTCCTCGAAGGTTCGATAGCCCCAGTTCCGCTTGTTCCACCAGAGATGACCTTCCACCGGCAAGCCCAATCCGCCGAATTCGCCCAGCACCGAAGCGCGGCCGGGCATCACCGGATACATGCCCGGTCCGGGATACTCGTGCATGTCCTTCATGTCGCCATAGCCGCGGTCTTCCCATCCGCTCGGTGCGTTCACCAGGCGTGACCCGTCCAGAGACTTCACCCATTGCAGAATGTTGTTGGTGTCGTGCTGGCCCCATCCTTCATTGAACGGCACCCAGGCGATGATGCTGGTGACGTTCGCCAGGTTTCGGACCAGCGCTTCCAACTCCCGCCGGAAGATGGCGTCCTCCGGCGCCGTGAACTCCAGGTCGCCAGCGGCGCCGCGCCTCACGGCGGTGTGCCCCTTGGGCATGGCGCTCGGCATATCCTGCCATACCAGGAACCCCAGCTTGTCGCACCAGTAGTAATACCGCGCCGGTTCCACCTTCACGTGCTTGCGGCACATATTGAACCCCAGCTTCTTGAGCGTCTCGATATCGAAGCGGAGCGCCTCGTCGGTGGGCGCCGTGTAAAGGCCATCCGGCCACCAGCCCTGGTCCAGCGGTCCGATCGCGAACAGCGCCCGGCCGTTCAGGAACAACCGGGGGATGCCCGCGGCGTCCTGGCGAACCTCGATCTTGCGCATGCCGAAGTAGCTCTTAACGCGGTCGCCGCTGCCCAGCGATATGTCGAGGTCGTAAAGCGTGGGAGCGTCCGGAGACCAGGGCCTGACATCCGGCAGCGGCAGCGCGCATTCCTGGTTCAGCTTTCCGGAAACCCTGCCGGCCGTCTTGCCGCCCAGGCTGGCGATGGCGGTGAACTCGCCGGAGGAACCGGAATGTACGGTCAGGCGCAGCTTGCGCCCGTCCAGGTCCGGAATCATGGAAAGCCCGGAGATGTAATTCTCGGGAACCGGCTCCAGCCACACGGTCTGCCAGATGCCGGATACCGCGGTATACCAGATGCTGTTCGGATTCAGCACCTGCTTGCCGCGAGGCTGCGGACCGGAGTCGCTGGGATCCCACACGGCCACAACAATCTCTTCGGGCCCTTTCCCCTTCAGGGCGGTGGTGATGTCGAAGGTGAACGAGTCATAGCCTCCTTCGTGCTTGCCAACGGCCTTGCCGTTGACCCACACTTCGGCGCGCCAGTCCACCGCCCCGAAATGCAGAAGCAGGCGCTTGCCTTTCAGGCGAGGCGCAATAAACGTGCGGCGATACCACAGCCGTTGCTCGGGCGCGAGCGGCTGCTTGACGCCCGAAAGCGCGGATTCCACCGGAAACGGCACCAGAATTTGCCCGTCGTATTTCGCCGCCGCGCGCTCCTCTTGGGGCCGGATGGCATAGTCCCAGAGCCCGTTCAGATTGATCCAGTCCTTGCGCGCCATCTGCGGCCGCGGATATTCGGGCAGAGCATGGCCCGGATTCACTTGCGCCGTCCAGGGCGTAGTGAGCGGGCTTTCCGCCGGCTTCCAATCCGCTCCGCGGAGCGCGGGCACGCCGAAGAGTGTCAGGGCAATTATGAGTTTCATCGGTTTTGTTGTTCCCGCCGCTACCGTATCACCTCTCAGCCCCAACCGGAATCGCCGGGCGGCGTTACAATCCTTGTATGTTCCGACTGCTCCTCGCTTCGGTTCTGGTTGCAGCCTGCGCCGCTGCGGCCACGCCAGAACAATTCCAGACGTCCGCCGGCATGCTCGAACTGACCCCCATCCAACACGCCAGCCTGATGATTCGGGCCGGCGGCAAGGTGCTGTACGTCGATCCGGCACAGGGAAAGTACGACGGTTTGCCGAAGGCCGATTACATCCTCATCACCGACATCCACGGCGATCACATGGCGCCGGCTTTGGTGGCGCGCCTGAGCAAGCCGGATACGGTGATTCTGGCGCCAGCCGCGGTGGCGAAAACCGTGACCGGCGCGACGGTGATCGCGAACGGAGAGACTAAGACCATCGGGCCGTTCCAGGTGGAAGCGCTGCCGATGTACAACCTGAAACCCGCTGCCGATGGCACGCTCTACCATCCCAAGGGCCGGGGAAACGGGTACGTTGTGACCTACGGAGGCAAGCGCTTCTATTTTTCCGGAGACACCGAGGGCACGCCTGAAATGAGGGCGCTGCGCAACATCGACGTGGCCTTCGTGTGCATGAATCTGCCGTTCACCATGTCGCCAGAAGCGGCCGCGGAAGCGGTGCGGGCGTTTCATCCGGCGGTGGTTTATCCCTACCACTACAGCCAGTCGGACTTGACGGTGTTTGCCAAGGCTCTGGCCGGCAGCGGAATCGAAGTGCGCGTCCGCGAATGGTATCCAAAATGACTGCCGTGCCGGCCGCGCGGCGCTTCGCTTAGCCGAAATCCTCAGCGCGGTTTATCCACCGACGCCACTTTTCCGCCCTGGCACTCCACCTGAACCCCGCCGGCTTTGCTCGAGTAGCTCATCGTTTTGGCGTCGTCCTCGGTGGCGAACGCCATGGCGGGCGGCCCGAACCGGCGCGTCACTTCCTCGCAGCTCATTCCCTTCTGGATGCCCATCGCGTCTTCGTAGCTCGGCTGCGGAGCAGGCGCCGCGGATGCCGCGACCGGCGCTTCGGCGTCTTGGATCACTTCCGTCTTCGGCTTGGCCGGGGTCGCGGTGGCCGGACGCGCCTTCGCAGCCGGCTCGGCCTTCGGCGCCGGGTCCTGGGCCTGCTTCAGCGCGTTGCCCACGGCGTCGAATGCCTTGCCGATACTCATGCCCGCTCCCTTCGCCCCCGCTGCCGCC
>JBEKYE010000274.1:0-6958 GCA_049511275.1 Bryobacteraceae bacterium | reverse complement strand
GCGGCCCGCGCCCGCCGGCTGATTTACGCGCTGGTGGCCGGTTACCTGGGCGTCGTGGTGGTCGCCGGCATCCTGAAGGTCCATCTTTTCGAGATGACGCAGATTGCGGCGCCGGGTGTTCCGAAGCCGAATGCCCTGATGGATACCCTGTTGACCGGCATGATCCTGGCGGCCGGGGCGGACCAGCTCTCCGAATTGGTCAAGACTTTGGGAGATCCCGGCCGCGGCAAGAACGGCGCCGGCGATAAGCCTATCGAGGTCACCGGCAAACTTGTGCTGGAGCAGGCCAGCGCCATCGAACAGCGCTAAGTCCCCCAGCGGGACCGATTTCCCTGGAGGGCGCCAGCCACGTGCGTATCGCCACCTTTGGCCGTTTGGCGGCGATCATTTCGTTTACGGTGCAACAGATAACTCCGAGCAACAAATCGAGATTTTTTATAGCTTCGCATTACCGGTCAAGTGATACAATACATCCCATTACGTCGCTGGATGCGCGCCAGAGGAGGGAGGCGCATGAAAATCAATATCAACCCGGTGATTTCCGGCCGGATCAAGAAGGCGTGGGCAGCTCTGAGCCCCGATCAACGGAATCGCATCGCGCCGATGCTTGCCAGGGCCCACCAGCAGGCGCTAACCGTGGCTCAGACTCACACGGCGCCGGCGCCCGACCCTAGTGTCGCGCACCAGGCGCTGCTGGCTCAAACCGCGCTCACCAACGATCAGGATCGAGTCGCGGATAGCCTTCCGGCGGACGTCGTGATCGCCGTCGGCGCCGGCGGAGAGATCTGGGGCACCGGCAAGTATCAGCAGCTTGATCCGGGTTGGACCGAGTCCGTGGCGGTCTGGCTGGAGAATCTGCTGCTGGGAAAACATGCGTTCAACAACGTCACGCCGAACCCCGTCCTAATACCGGATCAGGTTCAGATCGCGATCGCCGGCGATTGGGGAACTGGCGAATGGAGGACCACCTCCAACACGGCGCCGGGCACGCGTGTCGGCAGCCAGATCGCTTCTCTTCGGCCGGACCTTTCGGTTCATCTCGGGGACGTCTATTATGCGGGCTCGAGTGACGAGGAACAACACCTGCTGGTGAACCTCTGGCCCGGCGGTTGGCTCGGAGCGGTGACCATGAACTCCAATCACGAGATGTATTCGGGAGCCACGCCATACTTTCAGGTCGCCTTAGGCAGCCCTGCCTTTCAGATCCAGCAACAATGCAGCTTCTTCGCTTTTGAGAATAACGCATGGGTCATCGTGGGCCTTGACTCGGCGTATTACTCCAACGAGGAGGGTCTCTATGAGGATGGCTCCCTCTATCCCGGCACCGGGCCGCAGGTTCAACTGGATTTTCTGAAAGCGCAGGTGGCCAAAGGTAAGAAGGTGATCGTGCTGACCCACCACAACGGTCTGTTGGAGGATGGTTCGAGCACGACCAACCTATGGTCGCAGGTGATGAGCGCTTTCGCGGACGGCGCCGGTCCCGCTTATTGGTACTGGGGTCACGTGCACGCGGCAACCGTGTTTAAGCCCTATGGGCCGGCCAACGTGCTCAGCCGCTGCTGTGGTCATGGCGCGCTGCCCTGGGGCCAGGCGTCGGACCTTGCCAACAGCCAGCTAGTGCTGTGGTATGAAAACCGTCCGGCCAACGATCCCGACATTCCCCAGAGGGTACTCAACGGATTCGCCGTCCTGCGCCTGGACGGCCCGCGCCTGCAGGAAACTTTCTACGACGAGAATGGCGGGATTGCGTGGCAGTCCGCCTGATCGGGATCGGCAGAGGAGGGATTCATGCCAGATACGACCATCACGAATTGGTTCGGGGATTTGGTTTCGCACCCGCAGGTGGTTGTAGAAGCCGCTTCGGTGAATGACATCGTCGCCGTGTTGAAAGATCCGGTTCGATATCCTTCTCCGGTGCGGGCGGTGGGCTCCTATCATTCCACGTCGCCGTGCGGCTCCGCCGACGGCGGCACCATCATCAAGATGTCGCAGATGAACCAGATTCTGAACATCGCGGCGGACACCGTCACCGTGCAGGCCGGCGCCCTTTATATCGATATCGCCAAGGCCCTTCAGGAAAAGCAGTTGCAGTTTCACATCAACACCGAAATCGGCAGTCTCTCGGCTGGCAGCGCTGCGTGCGCCGGCACCAAAGACGCCTCCATGCCGGGAGAGTTCGGACAGGTGGGATCGTATGTCAGCGGCATGAAGATGGTTCTTCCCTCCGGCGACCTGCTGGAAGTTACGGACGCTCAACCCGACTTGATGCAGAAGATGCGGTCCAGCTATGGCACTTTCGGAATCGTATATGAGGTGACCTTTCGGGTTCGCCCGATCGTACCCATGGCCGTACGCCACCAGACTTTCTCGTTGCAGGACTTCATCGCCAAACTGCCCGAGTTGGAGGCCGGCGGCGATTCCTTGATGTACTACATCTTTCCCTTCGATGGCCTGATCACGGTGGAGTTTCGCCATTACAATCCGGGCGCTACCGGAAGTCCGAACCGATCCCTCTGGCCGTTGCGGAACTACTTGTGGGCCACGGCCGGTCCGGCCGTCTGCTCTCAGGCCGAAAGCGACATCTCCGATCCCACCATCCGCTACGGGGTCATCGACGGGTTTAACGCGCTATGGCGCCTCAAGCTTACGGTGCTGTTGCAATGCGACAATACCATCGCCACCGATCAGATTATCCGTTATCCCCTGATGGCGGGCGCCAGCCGCTACACCTTCAGCTTGTGGGCATTTCCCGAGCAAACCTATCCCACCGTCTTATCGGACTGTTTCGATTTCTGCAAACAGTATTACAAGGACAACGGTTACCGCATCGACATGCTGTTCGTTGGGTATCGCGTCGCTCAGGATCAGAATTCCCTGCTGTCCTATTCCTACGATGGCAACGCCATGACCATCGACCCGGTCTGCACCGCCAATCCGGGTTGGGACGCATTCCTGCTGGCTTACAACCAGTTTTGCAGCGATCGCGGAGGGATTCCCCTGCTGAACCAGACCAAGGGCATTACCCAGTCGCAAGTTGAAAAGGCGTTGGGCGACCGGTGGAAGACTTTCGCCGCAACGCGTAAGAGTTACGATCCGCAAGGCCGGCTGCTCAATGCGTTCTTCGCCGGCTTGCTGGGCGAGACAACCTAAGCACGGGAGGGTTTATGTTATCCACACCCTGGGCGCAGCGAAAAAACGCGTACGACATCGTCATCATCGGCTCGGGATACGGGGGAGCGATAGCGGCCGCCCGGCTGGCCACCGCCGACCTGAATCCCAAGCCCGCCATCTGCATCCTGGAACGCGGCAAGGAATGGCAGCCGGGACAATATCCGGAATCGCTAGCCGGGGTTGTCGCGGCAACCCGCGGCGATCCCACCCCGCTGGGTCTTTACGAGCTTCTCAATTATCCCGATATCTCGGTGATCAAGGGTTCCGGCCTGGGTGGAACATCGCTGATTAACGCCAACGTCGCCATCGTGCCGGATCGCGAAGTCTTCGCGCAGTTCAACTGGTCGAGCGCCATCGACTACGATGTTCTGCAGCCTTATTACCAGCGGGCCGCCCAGGTGCTGGCTTGCGCTCCCCATCCGCGCGCGCAGCAACTGGCCAAGATCCAAGCCCTCGACCGGCGCGCCCAGCAACTCGGCATCTCCGTGGAAGCCCTGAACATCAATGTCAATTTCTCGATCGACGGCCCAAACCCGTACGGCGTTCAGCAGAAACCGTGTATCGATTGCGGCAATTGCGTGAGCGGCTGCAACGTCGGGGCGAAAAACACGCTCTACATGAACTACCTTCCGATGGCCGCGAACGCGGGCGTCACGATTCACACCCAGACCAAAGTGGAGTGGCTGGAGAAGCTCGCCGCGGGCGGCTGGCGCATTCATTTGAAGTACGTGGCTGACAATAACAGCGGCACTGAAACCACCCTCGATGCCGGCGAGGTAATCCTGTCCGCTGGCTCGTTGAACTCCACGGAGATCCTGTTGCGCTCGGAAATGCATGGCCTCTCCGTCTCGCCCGCGCTCGGCACCAAATTCAGCGGCAACGGAGATTTCTTCGGGCTCGCCTACAACAGCGACTATGAAACGGATGTGCTCGGCTACTCTCCCAGCCAAATGCCCGGGTCCGGCGATTCGCCGGAGCCGGGCCCCAATATAGTCGGCCTGGTGCGGTACACCGCGGGAGTGGCGGAGGCCCAGCGCATCGCCGTGGAGGATTTCTCTTTTCCAAGCCCATTTGCGCAGGTGTCGAAGACGGTTTTTGGATTGCTTCGCGGGCAGGACACGGTCACCGGTAACGAGCAGGCGCAGGCGGCACGCCTGGCGCGCGACCTGGACCCCACCGATGCGCTGCACGATCCCAACGGCGCCTTGAACCATTCCATGCTGTACCTGGTCATGGGCCATGACAACGCGCGCGGCGTGATTCTCTTCGAGGCGCCTTGGACGGAGCCCGATGGCCGCATTAGCGTCTCCTGGGACCAGGCCGGGCAGCAGCAGATTTTCACGCGCATGAACGAGGAGTTGCGGCGCCATGCGCGCGCGTTGCGGGGCAACTTCATCTCCAACCCGACCTGGAGCATGCTCAAGCTGGGCCACTTGATCACGGCGCATCCACTGGGCGGCTGTCCCATGGGAGACGACTACCTTCAGGGCACGGTGGATCCGTTCAACCGCGTGTTCTCGGGCGATGGCAGCGTGCATCAGGGGTTGTATGTTACCGATGGCTCGGTCATCCCGAGCGCTCTTGGTGTCAATCCGCTGATGACCATTTCAGCCCTGTCGGAGCGTTTCGTGGAGCGCAAGATCCAGCAACTCGGCGGCCAGGCTTATCCAGCCCCCAACGTGGTTGTCAGCATGACGGAGATCGACGCCCTGGAGGTTGCCGGTTACAACGAAGGACAGCTCGAAGCGCTGTTTCGCCGCTGCCCCACCATGGACATCAGCGCGATCGTCAACCCGGGCGGCGCTCCCACCATCGACGTCGCCAGCCAGACCATCCGCAATAACAGCTATTGGAAGGGCTTCTTCCCGCAAGGGAACGTGCTCAATGCCATGTCGTCCGCCATCTTCACTGGCTTCAAGAAGCAGTTTCAGCAGCAGAACGGCCAGTACGTGGGCCTGACCAGCGATACCGACGGCCGTATCCAGGCGCGGAACAGCCTGGAGGTGGTGGACGTGGGCCACGGCGGCGCATTGGAGGCCGGCCGTTACATCCTGCTTCGCTACCTGGACCCGCCGTGGCAGGGATTCTACGACATCTTCAAGATGATCAATCAAGACCTGCTGATCGGCCGCGTTTACCTGGGCAACTATCCCAACGGTGCGCGGCTGTTCACGTTCCCGATGACCCGGCGTTACAGCTTCGCCGACATGACCGTGGACGACCACGCCGCGTTGTTCGCGGCGGGATCCGTCCCCGCGCCGGCGGATTTGAATGGCGTCTGGCGCATGGATGCCATTTCCAATGCCAACCATGCCGGCGGCATCGCCTACTTGCAATTCAGCAACAAGCCCGATGGAACGTTCACCGCGCAATACCAGTTGATGGGGTTGATGGAAGGACTGGTCACGCCGAGTTTCCTGAAGGACCATTTTCAATTAAACGATTTCACGCCCTTTCACGACGAAATCCGCGGTGTTACCGCCGATTTTCTGGTGGGAAAGTATGTCACCGACCTGCCGCCCGCAGTGGCTGGGCTGGTTGCTACGTCCACGCTTGGCCTGTTTCACACCGAGGCCGGCGGGCAATTCGGGTTCTATTACACGCTGACCCGAGTGGCCGCCCAACAACTGCCCGCCAACCCGTTGCTGCAGCCTTTCCTGGATGCGCAACTGCCCGATGGCGTGGGCATGACCTTTGACGAGGAGATGGTGGGCTGGTATTTTGCGGGCCAGAGTACGCCGGCTCCCGGCCGCGCCGGCGATCTCACGATTGCGAGCCGCGTTCCGGCCTCGGGCGATCCGGCCGGTGCGGTTACGTGCAGTTTCGACGTCCACATGACGGTCCTCGACGTGAACGAGTTCATCGACGGATTCGCCCATGAAGCGGCGATCGGTGGAATCATCACGTTCGGACAGTTTGCGGGACTCGCTCCGGCTACATTCACCATCGATGGTTCCAATAGCCTCTTCAATTATCTGGAAACCAACCCGCAAACGGGCGAGGCGGAGATGCGGTATCACATCGAATTCCCGGCCGGTAACGGGCAGCGGTACACGCTGGAAGGCGTCAAGTATATGCAGCGGGAGACCAGCGGCGGGATTCGAAACATGGGAGAGATTCTGCAGGACTACACCACGCTCTACTGCCACATCTACCAGCAGCTCCCCGATGGAACCACGTCCGAGACAGGCACTGGCTATCTGCAGTTCCGCACCTTCCAGGATCTGGCTGCGGTGTCCAACTTAGCCGGCTTTTTGGCCTCTTTCCAGATCACCGGAACGAGCGACCCGGTTACGCAATTGCAGGCGCGCCTGCGATTCCTGGCGTTCACCGCGCAGTTTGTGCAGCGCGAATACGATCCCCTGGGATTCGGTACGGGCTAGTTCGCAAGGCCGGCGGCGGCGCCACTTGCCTGTTTGAGCAGCGACGATGTGAAGAGACTGTCTATGGCCGGATTCTGGAGCATGGTCCAGGCGGCGAGAACCCGCCATGGTTCGTCAAAACCGAGCGTGCCGGCCTTGACGACTGCTTTACCGGCTCCAATGAGCGATTGGCCCGCGGCGAGAGCTTTCGCGTAGTTTTCCATAGCGGTTGACCACCAAATCACGGTGGTGACATCCACGGTGGCGTTTGGACGGATGCCTTGATCGGCCAACAATCGGATCTGGTTGGGCGCCGCGCCGGCATCCCTCAATTCCTTCCAGAACTCTTCTCCCGCGGTAAACAACTTCAAGCGATCTGCATTGTCCACGTCACCATCCAGAATGGTCGCCTCCGCGTCGCACGC
>JBEKYE010000273.1:0-6996 GCA_049511275.1 Bryobacteraceae bacterium | reverse complement strand
GCCGGCTTCCAGTTCGATAATGCCGGAGTGGTCCTTGTTGATGCCGAGCTCGGCGGGGCTGGCAAGCATGCCATCGCTTTCGATGCCATTGATTAGCTTGCGGCCGATGGGCGCCCAGGCGGTGAGCATGCCGGGGCGGCAGTTGGGCGCGCCGCAGACCACGGTTTTCCGGCCGTGCGGGCCGGCATCGACGACGGCCTTGGCGTTGTGGCTATGGGCGATGGGCTCGACCGATTCCACGCGCGCGACGCAGGCGCGGGCCAGCAACTCGCCCACAGGTTCGACGCCCTCGCACTCGGCGGTCTTCATGGTGATGAGCCGTTCGAGCGGACCGGGGGCCTGGTGAAGATCGGGGACGAATTGGCGAATCCAGTTGTAAGAGAATTTCAAGAGCGCCTCAAAAAGCCATGTTTCGGGTCAAAATTGTTCCAAGAACCTCAGATCTCCGCCTTGCAAATGACGGATGTCGTCAATGCCGTAGCGCATCATGACGAGACGCGTGAGGCCCAGGCCGAAGGCGAAGCCGCCCCATTCGGCGGGGTCGATGCCGCTCATGCGGAGGACATTGGGGTGGACCAGGCCGCAGGGAAGGAGTTCCACCCAACCGCTCTGCTTGCAGACCGGACAGCCGGAGCCGCCGCAGATGAGGCACTGGATGTCGAGCTCGAAGCCGGGCTCGACGAAGGGAAAATAGCCGGGACGCAGGCGGACCGTCACTTCGCGGTGGAAGATGGCGGCGAGCAGCGTCTTCATGAAATAGAGCAGGTGGGCGACGGAGACATCGCGGTCGATCATCATGCCTTCGATCTGGTAGAAGGTGTGCTCGTGGGAGGCGTCGACGCTTTCGTTGCGGAAGACGCGGCCAGGGGCGATCATGCGCAGGGGCGGGCCGAGGCGCTCCATGCCGCGCACCTGGACGGGCGAGGTGTGGGTGCGGAGGAGGTTGCCGCCATCGAGCCAGAAGGTATCCTGCATGTCGCGGGCGGGGTGATCGGCGGGGATGTTGAGGGCGTCGAAGTTGTGGTATTCGGTCTCGACTTCGGGGCCATCGAGCGTGGCGAAGCCGAGGGAGGCGAAGAGATCCTCGAGTTCGCGCTGGATGCGGGTGATGGGGTGGAGATGGCCGCGGCGCGGGCCGGGCGCGGGGAGGGTGACATCGAGCCATTCGGCGTCGAGGCGGGCGTCGAGGGAGCCGGAATCGAGGAGCCGCTTCCTGGATTCGAGGGCCTGTTCGAGATTCTGGCGGGCGCTATTGAGGAGCTTGCCGATGCGGGCGCGATCTTCGGGGGGGAGTTTGCCCATCTCCTTGCCGGCCTGGGCGAGCGGGCCTTTGCGGCCGAGCGCATCGACGCGGACGGCTTCCAGTTCTTCGAGCGTGGCGGCGGAGGCGATGCGCGCGAGGGAACGCGACTCCAGTTCCCGGATGGATTGATCGAGCATGAAAAGGCTTATTTTAGCAGGGCTGGGAATGAAGGGGGTGCGCGACATGGAAGTGAGAAACTCCCGTAAACACCGGCCAATGGAGATAGTTCAGACCGAGGCGCGAGGGTAAGGGAGCGTTAGCCTGGTGACTGTCCGCAATGGATGGTTGACGGGGAACGCTCCCTGACGGTCGCGGCTCGTATTGGCATAAGCTGAAGGTATGGTGATTCCCGGACGCCGGAAGTCCATCGCGTTTTATATCGCGTTCGGCGTATGCCTCATCACCGTCATCCTGGTTCTGTATGTCGGTTGGGTGCTGCTCAACTGGCGGACCGGCATCCTGCTGGCGCTGGGCATCCTGCTGGTGTCGATTATCATCTTCGGGGTGGTGGTCAACACCATCTCCATCGTCCGCGAGATCCGGCGCAACGAACAGCACGACGCCTTCATCAACGCGGTGACGCACGAGCTGAAGACTCCCGTGGCTTCCATCCGGCTCTACCTGGAGACGTTGCAATCGCGCGCGGTGGATGAGACCAGGCGCCACGAATTCTACAAGATCATGCTGGCCGATAGCGACCGGCTGCTGGCCACCATCGAGCAGGTGCTGCGCACGGGCCGCCTGGGCGCGGCCAGTCCCAAGCCCAATCTGACCCGCACCGATCTGGGGGAGCTGATCGAAGAATGCCTGGCGCGCGCGCGCACCATGCACGCGCTGCCGGCCGATTCGCTGATCTTCCGCTCGCAGGCGCCGTCCACCATTCTGGCGGATGCCGACGAAGTCCGCGGCGCCATATTAAACCTCATTGACAACGCCGTGAAATACTCCGGCAGCGGCGTCAAGGTGACGGTGGAAACCGAAAGGCTCGACGGCCACGTGCTGGTGCGCGTCAGGGACGAAGGCCCGGGCATCCCGAAGACCGAGCTCAAGCGCATCTTCAAACGCTTTCACCGCGTGCCCGGCCAACTGGCGGCGCGCGTCAAAGGGACCGGGCTGGGCCTGTTCATCGTCCGTTCGGTGGCCAAGCGCCACGGCGGCCGCGCGTGGGCGGAGAGCGAGGGACCGGGCCGCGGCAGCACCTTCGTGCTGCAACTTCCGGTAGCCAAGTGACGCGCATTCTGGTAGTCGAAGACGAGCAACACCTGGCCGATGGCCTGCGCTTCAACCTGGAGGCGGAAGGCTGGGAGGTGCAGTTGGTGGACACGGGGGAAGCCGCGCTGGCGCTGCTCCAAGCGGAACCCGCGGCCTTCGAGGTGGTGGTCCTGGATATCATGCTGCCGGGCATCGACGGCTTCGCGGTGATGTCCCAATTGCGTCAATCCGGACAGTTCGTTCCCACCCTGATGCTGACCGCGCGCGGGCATCCCGACGATGTCCTGCGCGGCTTTACGGCCGGCGCCGACGATTACCTGACGAAGCCCTTCGAGCTATCCATCCTGATCGCCCGCATCCGCGGCCTGCTGCGCCGGCGCGAGTGGCTGCAGGCTTCGCTCAACCACAGCGCCGCCGCTCCGCCCTCCAACGACGCGTTTACGTTCGGCGAAAAATCGGTGCAGTTCGACCTGCTGGAGCTGCGCGTGCGCGAGCAGGTCTTTCCGCTCACGCTGATGGAGGCCAACCTGCTTCGCTACCTGATCCGGCACGAGGGCCGGCCGGTATCGCGCAAAGCCATGCTGGAGGAAGTGTGGGGGCTGCACGAAGACACCGACACGCGCGCCATCGACAATTTCATCGTGCGCCTGCGCCGCTACATCGAAGACGATCCGACGCGTCCCCGCCACCTGCTGACGGTGCGCGGGGTGGGCTACCGCTTCGTGGCCGCGCCGGCCGCGAAATGACTCCTACCGAATGACTCCGTGCGCCCCGTGAAAGGCCCCTCGGCGAGCCGCGATCGTAAGGGAGCGGAGTCCAGACTAAGTACACCGTTTCATCGGTACACCCTCGTATTCCGCAAACCCGCTCCCTCACGGTCGCGGCTCGCATCGGAGCTATTCTTGTTTTGGCATTCCGCAAACCCGCTCCCTCACGGTCGCGGCTCGCATCGGAGCTATTCTTGTTTTGGCTTATCGAGGTTAAACATCCAATTGATGCCAAACTGGTCCGTGAGTGTCCCAAAACGGCAAACCCGCTCCCTTACGGGCGCGGGCCGGATTGCCCTGGCTTTTCGAGGTTGAAAACCCACGTGATGCCAAACTGATCCGTGAGCATCCCATAACGAGCGGCCCAAAACGTCTCCTGCAGGGGCACCGTGACCTTGCCGTTTTCGCCGAGCGCAGTGAAGAGTCCTGCCGTTTCCTGAAAACTCTCGCAATGGATCAACACCGAGAAGTTGTTGCCCGTCTGGAACGGCGCTCCGGGCACCACGTCCACGCCCATCAGAAATGCGTGCCCCTTCGAAAGGGTCGAATGCAGGACCCGGTCTCCCGCTTCCCTGGGCCAATCGCCCGGTGCTTCGGAGTAGCGCATGAGGAACAGTTCAGCCCCAAAACACCGCTGATAGAACTCCATCGCCTGGCGACAGTTTCCATCAAAGTTCAAGTAAGTGATGACGCCTTTCATGGCCTGCTCCGTTCCGACTCACAGCTCCGCCAGCACGGCAGCCGCGTGTCCCCTGGCCTTTACCCTGGCGTAGATCTTCTCAATCCTGCCGTCCGCGCCAATCACAAAGGTGGTGCGCTCGATGCCCATCACCTTGCGCCCATACATGTTCTTCTCTTTCCACACGCCATAGGCCCCGGCGGCGGCCTTGTCTTCATCGGCCAGCAGGGTGAAGGGCAGATCGTATTTCTGCTTGAACCGGGCCTGCGCCGCCGGTTTGTCCGGCGAGACGCCGATCACCGCCGCGCCTTTCTTGGCGATGGCCTGGATGCCATCGCGAAACTCGCAGGCTTCCACCGTGCAGCCCGGCGTATCGGCCTTCGGATAGAAGTACAGCACCACCCGCTTGCCTTTCAGTTCCGACAAACGAAAATCTTCGCCGGTATCCGTATGCACCCGAATCTCGGGAGCCTTGTCGCCCACTTTCAACATAACGTCACCCCAGTCTCTGTTTGAATAAACCGATTACCACGGCCACGTTGGCCTGGCCGCGCGTGGCCTTCATCGCCCGGCCCACCAGAAAATTAATCACGGTGGTTTTCCCGCCGCGGTATTGTTCCACCTGCTTGGGGTTGCCGGCGATGACATCCTCGATCACTTTCTCCAGCGCCCCGGTGTCGGAAATCTGCTTCAGTCCTTCGCGTTCCGCGATCTCCGCCGGCGACTGGCCGGTAGAAAACATTTTGGGAAAAATTTCCTTGGCCAGCTTGCCCGAAAGCTCACCGGTCGAGATCAGCTTCACCAGCTCGCCGAGGCGAGCCGCGCTCACCGGCGATTCGGCGATGTCTTTGCCTTCCGCCTTGAGCATGCCCATGAGGTCGCCCATCACCCAATTGGCGGCCATTTTGGGATTGCCGGAGACGCGCGCCGCGGTTTCAAAATACTCGCTGGCGGCGCGCGTGGCCGTGAGGACTTCCGCGTCGTACTCCGGCAAGCCATAGTCGGCGACGAAGCGCTCCCGTTTGCGCGCCGGCAACTCCGGCAGCGAAGCCCGCAGCTGGGCGAGCCACGCCGCGGAGATGCGCAACGGCGCCAGATCGGGCTCCGGAAAATAGCGGTAGTCGTGCGCATGCTCCTTGCTGCGCATGGCGGCGGTTTCGCCGGTGTCGGGATTGTAGAGCCGCGTCTCCTGCATCACCCGGCCGCCGCTTTCCAGCAGCTCCACCTGCCGCGCAATCTCGTAATCCAGCGCCTGCTTCAGAAAGCGGAAGGAGTTCAGATTCTTGACTTCCACCTTGGTGCCGAATTCCGCCGCGCCCTTCAGCCGCACCGAAACGTTGGCGTCGCACCGCAAGTGGCCCTTCTCCATGTCGCAGGTGGAGGCTTCGATGAACTGCAGCACCTGTTTCACTTCGGTGAGGTAAGCGTAGGCCTCGCCGGAGCCGCGCATATCCGGCTCGCTGACGATTTCGATGAGCGGCGTGCCGCTGCGATTCAGGTCCACGTAGGAGTACCGGTCCGAATCCTTGAAGCCGTCGTGGATGCTCTTGCCCGCGTCGTCTTCCATGTGGACGCGCGTGACGCCGATGCGTTTCGTGCGGCCGTCCACCACGATGTCCACGTACCCGCGTTCGGCCAGCGGCTCATCGTATTGCGAGATCTGGTAGCCCTTGGGCAAATCGGGATAGAAATAATTCTTGCGCGCGAAACGCGATTGCGCCCGGATGTCGCAATGGAGCGCCAGCCCGGCTTTCACCGCCAGTTCCACGGCCGCGCGATTCAGCACCGGCAAGGCGCCCGGCAGTCCCAGGCACACCGGGCACACGTTGGTATTGGGCGGCGCGGCGAAACTGGTGGGGCATCCGCAAAAAATCTTGGTCGCGGTGGCAAGTTGCGCGTGAACTTCGAGCCCGATCACGGCTTCATAACGGGCGGCCGCGGAAGAAGACATGGATTCCTCCATTGTAGCGGTCGGGACGGGTGTTACCATCGCACTTATGCCGAAGTTCAGGCCGTTCAAGGGCAAGCGCAAGAGCGCCGCGGCGCCGGCGGGCGCGGTGCCCTGCGTGGTCCTGGTGATCGCCGCCATGGCGTTGGTGATGCTGCTGCTGTATCTTGTGATGAGAAATGCGAACGGATAACCGGCCGCCGGACGGCATGCGCCGGGTCGAGATCGAAACCGGCTACCTGAAAACCGCCGAGGGCTCCGCCTTGATCAAGGTGGGCAACACCCAGGTGCTGTGCGCCGCCACGGTAGAAGAAGGCGTGCCGCAGTTTATGCGCAACTCCGGCAAGGGCTGGGTGACGGCGGAATACGCCATGCTGCCCCGCGCCACCGCGCGCCGCACCCCGCGCGAGGTCAATAAGGGCCGCGTCACCGGCCGCACCCACGAAATCCAGCGGCTGATCGGCCGCTCGATGCGCGCCGTGGTGGACGGCGCGGCGCTGGGCGAGCGCACCGTGGTGATCGATTGCGATGTCCTGCAGGCCGATGGCGGCACGCGCACGGCCTCCATCACCGGCGCGTTCGTGGCGCTGTCCCTGGCGCTCGCCCGGCTGGTGGAATTCCGCGCGCTCAAGTCGATGCCGCTCAGAGATTCGGTGGCCGCCACCAGTGTCGGTCTGGTGCGCGGCGTTCCTATGCTCGATCTTTGCTACGAAGAGGATTCCCAGGCCGATGTCGATATGAATGTGGTGATGACCGGCGCCGGCAAGTTCGTCGAAGTGCAGGCCACCGCCGAGCACTCGGCCTTCGACGACGATCAGATGGCGCGCCTGGTCGCATTGGCGCGCGGCGGCATCGGCCAGTTGATCGAAATCCAGAAAAAGGCCGTACGCTTTTGATCCACCTGTTTTGCGCCAGCGGAAACCCCGGCAAGCTGCGCGAATTCCGCCTGGCCGCCGGCCATGCGCCCGTCGACATCGAGCTCGTGCCCGGCTTCAAACAGCTCGAGCCTTGCGCCGAAGACGGCGAGACCTTCGAGGCCAATGCCATCCTCAAGGCGCGCCACTACGGTCAACATGTGGCTGGCCCC
>JBEKYE010000272.1:0-7006 GCA_049511275.1 Bryobacteraceae bacterium | reverse complement strand
CTGCTGGCCGGCGCCTCGCCGGCTCCGCACTCGCGCCTCTGGAACGTCGGCGGGCCGGGCACGCTGTCTCTGGCGCACATCGCCTCCATCATGAGCGCCGCGGTGGGCATGGCCGGTCCCGTCTTCGGGCCGTTTCCCGAGGAGCAAAAAGGCATCGATATCGGCAGCTACTCCAGCGACTCGACTCTCATCCGCGCGGAACTCGGCTGGCAGCCCGCGGTGGCCTTCGAGCACGGGGTTCGCCGGACGCTGGAGTACTTCCAGCGCGAGCTGCTTCACTACCTTCGGCCCGAAGATTGGAAGCCCGAAGGCGCCCTCCAGGAAGACCGGGACCTCGGGCCAGCCGTGCCAGCCGCATGAGCGGCTACATGAACCCGGCGGAATTCGCCAACATCCGAAACTGCGAGCGCGACTTCTGGTGGTATCGCGGCATGCGCAAGATCTTCTTGCGCTTCCTGGACCGCCAACTGGCCGGCCGCAAGATCCGCCGCGCGCTCGAAGCCGGCTGCGGCACGGGATACTTTTCCTCGCTCCTGCAGAAGCAGCGCCACTGGCCCGTCGTGCCCATGGACATCAGCTGGGACGGCCTCCGCTACGCCCGCGAGTTGGGCGTCGAGCGCGCGGTGCAGGGCGATACCGCCAATCTTCCCTTTCCCGATGGAGTTTTCGACCTGGTGGTTTCGATCGACGTCCTGTCCCACCTTCCGCGCGGAAAAGAAGCGCGCGCCGCCGTCGAACTGACCCGCGTCCTCGCCCCCGGCGGGACGCTGGCCTTGCGAACCGCCGCTCTCGACATCCTGCGCAGCCGCCATTCCGAGTTCATTTTGGAGCACCAGCGTTTCACCCGGCGGCGCCTGGTCGAAATTTTCGAGGGCGCGGGCCTGCGCATCCGCCGCTGCACCTACGCCAACTCGCTGCTGGCGCCCGTGGCGTTCGCCAAGTTCCGCATCTGGGAGCCCCTGCTGCGCCAGACGCCCTCCACCGGATTGGCCCCGGTGTCGCCGTGGCTGGACCGCCTGCTGCACGCGCCACTGGCCCTGGAAGCGGCCTGGATCGGCGCCGGCCACGGCTTCGCCGCGGGTCAATCTCTGCTCTTGATCGGTGAGAAGATAACTTAAGTGGAAGCGCCTAAGTTTCCATCGTTGAGCGTGTTTTTCCCGGCCTATAACGACGCCCCGTCGCTGCCGGCGCTGATCCACAAGACTTTCGAGGTGCTGGAGCAGCACGTGGACGATTACGAAGTGGTGGTGGTCAACGATGGAAGCTACGACGACACCGGCGCCGTGCTGGAACAATTGAGCCGCGAGTTCGCGCCCCGCCTGCGCGTCGAAACACACAAGAAAAACCGGGGGTATGGCGGCGCCCTGCGCACGGGCTTCACCACTGCCACCCGGGAATTTGTTTTCTATACGGATGGCGACGGGCAGTACGATGTCGGCGAGTTGCCCCGCCTGCTTGAGCTCGTCACCCCGCAAACCGGGCTCGTCAACGGCTACAAGCTGGAGCGCCACGACCCGGCTCACCGCATCTGGATCGGCAACATCTACAATTTCTGCGCGCGCCTGCTCTTCCGCATTCGCATCCGCGACATCGACTGCGACTACCGCCTGATTCGACGCGAGCTGCTGGAGCGGATTCACCTCACTTGCACCAGCGGAACCATTTGCGTCGAGCTGATCCGCAAACTGGAGTTGAGTGGCTGTCTGGTGGCGGAGACAGGAGTGCACCACTATCCCAGGCTGCATGGAAGGTCGCAGTTTTTCCGCGTTCGCTCGCTGGCGGTCACGTTCGCGCAACTGCTCCGGTTGTGGGTAAAGCTGGTGATCCTGCAATGAACATCCCGATGGTGGATTTGCGGCCGCTGCTTGCGGCCACGGAACCGGCCTGGCGCGCCAACCTCGGCGCTCTGTTCGACGCCATGCAGTTTGTGCTGGGCCGGCAGGTGGCGGCCTTCGAGCAGGCGCTGGCTGAATCTTTTGGGGCCGGTCACGCCGTGGCGGTTGGCTCCGGCACGGCCGCCATCGAGCTTTCCCTGCGCGCCGCCGGCCTCGGTGAAAGCGGACGGGAGATTGTCGTTCCCGCGCTCACGTCGCCTTTTACCGCGCAAGCCGTGCTCGCCGCCGGTTGCCGCCCGCGCTTCGCCGACGTCTTGCCCGATTGCCTGCTGCTCGACCCTCGGGACGCGGAATTACGCATCGGCAAGCGCACCGCCGCGCTCCTCGCCGTCCATCTTTACGGACAGCCTGCCTCGCTCGCCGAACTTTCGGAACTGGCGCGCGGGCGCGGCATCGCGCTGTTGCAGGATGCGTGCCAGGCTCACGGAGCGCAGTCGGACGACCGGCCTTTCACGCGGTTCTCCAGGGCGGTGGCGTACAGTTTCTATCCCACCAAGAACCTGCCGTGCCTGGGAGATGGCGGCGCCGTGCTCACGGATTCCCGCTCCATCGCACAGCGGCTTCGCCTCCTGCGCGACGGCGGCCGCCGCAACCATCAGAGCAGCCGCATCCGCGCGCTCAACACGCGGCTCGATGAAATGCAGGCCTGTTACCTGCGCGCGTTCCTGCCCAAACTCGCCGAATGGAATGCCCGGCGCGCCCGCCTGGCCGCGCTCTACGACCAGGCGCTGGACGGGTGCGGGCCGCTCCGTCCGGTGGCGCGCGCGGCAGGTTCGGTTTGCCATTTGTACGTCGTCCGTGCGCCTCGCCGCCATCGCCTGCGCCAATACCTCGCGCAGCAGGGCATCTCGACCGGCGTTCACTATCCCGTGCCGCTGCACCTGCAGCCCGCTTTCCGCGATTGCGGAGCGAAGCGCGGCGATCTGCCCGTCGCCGAACGCGCCTGCCGCCAGATTCTGTCGCTGCCCTTGTGGCCCTACATGCCGGAATCGGCGGTGGAGCAGGTAGCCGCCTGCATCCACGAGTTTTACGGGCGCTCGCCTGGCTGAAAAATCGCTGTAAACCCCGAACGGCCCTCCCGCGTCTATAATAACTGAGAGCGCCTGACGTCCTGCAGGAGCACTAAGAGAAAACTTATGCGCAAGAGATTGGGCGTCGCCGCCCTCAGCGTCCCCGTATTGGCTTTTCTGTTCGCCTTCCCCTTTAGCCTCGCGGCGCAAAGCCGCGGCGAGCGCGTGCTCATCACGCAACCGATCAATGAGAACGTCTTGCACCGTCTGGCGGGCAATACCCGGCCGCAAGCCACCGCTGAGAACGACGCCGGCCCGGTTCCCGACAGCCTCTCCATGGAACACATGCTGCTCCAGATGCAACGGCCTGCCGGGCGGGAAACGGCCCTGCGCCAGTTGATCGACTCGCTGCACAATCCCAAGTCTCCCAACTACCATCACTGGCTCAAGGCGGCGGAATTCGGACAGGCCTTCGGTCCCGCACCGGAAGATGTCACCGCCGTCACCGATTGGCTCCAGTCGCACGGTTTCCAGATCAACGTGGTTTATCCCAGCGGAATGTTGATCGATTTCTCCGGCACCGCGGGCCAGGTGCGTTTCGCCTTCCATACCGCCATTCACTATCTCGACGTCAACGGCAGCCGGCATGTGGCCAATATGAGCGATCCGCAGATCCCCGAAGCCCTGGCGCCCGCCGTGGCCGGCGTGGTCTCCCTGCACGACTTTCAGCCGCGCGCCATGAAGAGAGCGCGCGTCGGCTTCACCTTCTCTTCCGGCGGAAACGCCTTCCAGGCTCTCTCACCGTCCGATCTCGCCACCATTTACAACCTCAACCCGTTGTTCGCCGCCGGCACCGCCGGACAAGGTCAGACCATCGCGGTGCTCGAAGACAGCGACCTCTATAGCACCGCCGATTGGGACACGTTCCGCTCCACTTTCGGCCTTTCGCAATACGCTTCCGGCACACTCACCACCGTTCACCCGGCTCCGGCCAGCGGCGCCAACAACTGCCTGGCCCCCGGGGTGCTGGCAGGCGACGATGGTGAATCCATCCTGGACGCCGAGTGGTCCAGTGCCGCCGCGCCCGCCGCCACCATCATGGTGGCCGCCTGTGCCAGCACCCGGACCACTTTTGGCGGACTGATCGCCATGCAGAATCTGCTGAACTCTGCCGCCGGTCCGCCCAGCATCATGAGCATCAGCTATGGCGAATGCGAAGCCGGCAACGGCGCGTCGGCCAACGCCGCCTATAACTCCACCTTCCAGCAGGCGGTAGCCGAAGGCGTCTCCGTCTTCGTGGCGGCAGGCGATGAAGGCGCGGCCAGTTGCGATGCCGGCGCCAGCGGGGCAACCCACGGAATCGGAGTTAGTGCCTTTGCCTCCACACCCTACAATGTCGCCGTGGGCGGCACTGATTTCGGCGACTCGGTTGCTAACACTAACAGCTCCTATTGGAATTCTACTAACACCACGACTTATGGTTCGGCGGTATCATATATCCCCGAGATTCCCTGGAATGACTCCTGCGCCGGCTCGCTTTTAAGCGGATATTTCGGCTATTCCCTCAGTTATGGCGCAACCGGCTTCTGCGCCAGCAATGCGGCGCGCCAGTACAGCTTGCAAGAGGTGGTAGGCGGCAGCGGAGGTCCCAGCGGCTGCGCCACCGGCTCGCCTTCCGCTTCCGTTGTAGTCAGCGGCACGTGCCAGGGCTATGCCAAACCCGACTGGCAAACCGCCCTGACGGGCGTTCCGAACGACGGCGTTCGCGATCTCCCCGACGTTTCCCTGTTCGCGGGCGATGGCATTTGGGGCCACTACTACGTGATGTGCTGGTCCGACGTGCGCAACGGCGGAGCCCGCTGCACGGGCGATCCCAGCACTTGGGCGGGCGCCGGTGGAACGTCCTTCGCCTCTCCGATCATGGCCGGCATTCAGGCCCTCGTCAACCAGAATACCGGCAGCGCGCAAGGCAATCCCAACTACGTCTACTACCAGCTTGCCGCCAACGAATATGGCGCGGCCGGCTCTTCTATTTGCAATTCGATCAACGGAAGTGGCGTGGACGCCGGCTGCGTTTTCTATAACGTCACGCAAGGTGACAATGCGGTGAATTGCGCCGGCGACCAGAACTGCTTCGGTTCCACAGCCTCTGCTACCAGAGGCCGCCGCTCCGTGGTATCAGCCACCGGCGGGCTGTCTACGGCCGGCGATTCTTATGCGCCCGCGTACGGCGCCGGCATCGGCTGGAACTTCGCCACGGGTATAGGAACGGTGAACGCTTATAACCTGGTGACTAACTGGATCACCGGGCAATAACTGCCGCCAAGATGGAGTGGGGCAGACCCCCTGTCTGCGCGGGTCCCCCTGGACCCGCGCACTTGTCGAACCATCAAGTCCTTTGACCACTGCAAGAGGCCGGCGAGGCGTCGGAAGTCCAGGGGGACTGCCCCACTTAAACATTATTTGCGCGGATCCGGTTTGACTACCAGCGGCTGCGTGTAAGTTTGGCCCCCTGCCGTTAGTTTGACGGTATAACTGCCGGCTGGAAGCCACGGGCCTTCACCGTTGGGTGTATCCATGTAGATAGCCGAGATGGCTGGGCCGCCGCGCCCGCCGCCGGCCGGGCCGTGCAGGTCCCAGATGAAGCGGTGCATGCCCGCCTCGCTCGCAAGCGGCTGGAACGGCCGCAGCCAGTAAGTTGGGACGTTGAGGTCCGCCGCCACCGGCGGCGCCTTATCCGCGCTCGAGAAGCGCCGCACCGATTTGCCGGTAGAGTCGAGGATCTCGAGCGTCATCTCCCCCGTCGCCGCGGACTTCAGATAGTAATAAAGGATGGCGCCGTCCGGCGGGTTTTTCCCGGCCGGCTCTTCGGGCGGCAGCGGCGTGTCGGTATTCGTGTCGCGCGGAAACCGCCAGGTAGGCCGCGGCGCAAACAGGTGCGCGTCGGCGCCGGCGATGGCGGCCGACAGCTCGCGCAGCGGGGAAATGTCGTCGAGAATCCAGAAGCTCCGCCCGTGCGTGCCCGCCACCAGGTCTTCTTCGTGAACCACCAGGTCGCGAATCGAAGTGGCCGGCATGTTCAAACGCAGCGGCTGCCAATCGTCGCCGTCGTTGAAGGAAACCGAGACCGCGGTCTCGCTGCCGGCATAGAGCAGCCCCTTGCGGACCGGGTCCTCGCGCACCACGTTGATGGGGCTGTCGGGTAGCCCGCGCACGATCTCCTTCCAGGTGCCGCCGCCATCGTGCGTGCGGAAAATATGCGGCTTTAGATCGTCCAGGCGGAGGCTGTTGACGGCCGCGTAGACGGTCTGGTCGTCGAAGCGCGAAGCATCCAGTTGCGAGACCTTGCTCCAGGGCTTCATGGCCGGCGGGGTGACGTTTTTCCAGTTCTTCCCGCCGTCGCGCGTCGCGTGGATCAGCCCGTCGTCGGTGCCCGCCCATAGGACATTGACGTCCAGGGGCGAAGGACCGATGGCATAAACCACGCCGCGGCGAGTCGCCTGGGCCTTGGCTGCGTCGCCGTAAGAAGCGACGCTCTCTGGCACGTCGTAGGACTCGCGCGAAAGATCCGGGCTGATGGTCTCCCAGGTCTTGCCGCCATCGCTGGTCTTTACCACGCATTGGTATCCCACGAACAGCACGTGCGGGTCCTTGGGCGAAAACAAAACCGGGTAAGTTCGCAAATGGCGGAAAGTGCCCTGCGGCCCCATTTGTTGCACTTCGCCGGTGATGCGGTTCCAACGGGTGATGGCGCTGCCGCCCATGCCGCCGCCGTAGACGATGTTGGAATTGAGCGGGTCGGGCGCTATGTACGCATACTCCGCCGCGCCCACCGGGTGCCATTCGCGAAACGTGATCTGGCCGTCGTTGCCGCGGCTGGCGATGCCCGCTGATCCGCTTTCCTGCTGCCCGCCATAGACCCAGTAGGGCACCTGGTTGTCGGTAATCACGTGATAAAACTGCGCGGTCGGCTGGTTGTACCAGGAACTCCAGGTGCGGCCGTAGTTCACGCTGATGGTGGCGCCCTGGTCGAGAGCCAGCAGAATGATGTTGGGGTTCTTCGGATTGATCCAGACCGTGTGGTAGTCGTCGCCGCCGGGC
>JBEKYE010000271.1:0-7025 GCA_049511275.1 Bryobacteraceae bacterium | reverse complement strand
CTGTTTATGGGCGTGCTATACCACTTAAAACATCCTTTGCTTGCTTTGGAGCGAGTATGTGAATTGACGACCGACTTAGCGGCGATCGATTCCTTCATACTTCGGCCCGAGCAATATGCCGCGGCGGCCGACCCTCGTCCCTTGATGGCATTTTTCGAAACAAATGAACTGGGAGGACAAAGCGATAACTGGACCGGGCCGAACCTGCCGTGCCTGCTCGCCCTCTGCCGGACGGCTGGTTTTGCGCGGGTCCACCTCCAGGGCGTGCTGGATTTCAGCGCATGCGTCGCGTGTTACCGCCGTTGGGAGGAGCCAGGAGGCGGAGCCCCGCCTCCGGTGTTGAATGACGCGGTGAACATGGCTAACTACGGTATCAATTTCCGTTCCCCTCTGGATGAGTATCTCAGCGCCTGGTTTCACTCGCCGGTCGAAGGGCTCGGTATAGCCGACGTGAAACCGGCAGTGGCTGGATTTGGTGTGCGTCCGGTCAGCGTAAAGCAAGTTGCGCCTGAACTATGGCAGGTGAATTTCAAGCTGCCTCCACAGCAGCGTACCGGCTGGCTTGACGTTACCGTCGCGGTGAAGGACAGTCACCCCAGTAATGCGCGCCGCATCGCACTCGACATTCCGATTGCGCCGCAAGTCCCCAAACTGCGGGCTGTTTTCGACGGAGCTACGTGGCGGCGGGACGAACTGGACCTGGCTCAGGGCGCCGCGCTCGCGACCTGGATTGAAGGCTTGCCGGAGAACGCCGATCGTGTCATGGTTACGGCCACGCTCGGCGGGTATAAGATGGAGGCGGTCTATATCGAACCCTGCAAAGCAGCCGACCCTCCCGGCTTTCTGTCACGGTTTCGTCGCGCTCCGGCGCGCCAGGTGAATTTTCAGTTACGCGACCGATTGGGCGCCGGAACGGTCCCGCTCGAAATACAGGTTGCGGACCGGCGCACCCGCCCGGCTCCGGTCTGCATCATACCAAAAGGCGGAACAGAATGACTTTTCACACCGCGCTATTCGTAGTGGGAGCGGCATTGCTGCTGGAAGCCGGCGTCATAGCCGCTCTTTGGATGCTGGCCAGACGCATCCGGGCCTGGAAAGAGCAAATTCTCCACGCTGTGTCGATTGTGGAGGCCAACAACGCTCATGCGCACGATGTGACTCGTACCATGGTCTGGAAGAATCGGGAGGCATCTGCCGCCGACCTGGCCACGCTCCGCGACCAAGTCTCCGCCCTCCGCGAACAGAGCGGGCTCCGGACACTAGTGCGCCAACACGCGGCACACCAGCACCCAACCGAGCGCAGCAAGGCCCCGTCGCGGTATGACGAGATACTCCGCTTCCTGAATTCTTTGGATCGGGCGAATGACGCCGCGCGGGTCTATCTCGAAATTCACTTGCATCGGATTGCTCGGACGCTGGACCTGGTGCCGCCGCCTGGCCGGACAAGCCGCGCTCTCGAACTAGGCACTTACTTGTACATGGCGGCAGGGCTCAAGTGCGTATTGGGGTATGAGGAGGTCCGGGGCGGCTATCAGGGTGAGTTGGGCACGCAGGTGGTTCGGACCGTTGAGAGAGCGGCACAAGAGATCTTCTCATTCACCGTGGACATGTTCAATGTGGAAACAGACAGTTTTCCATATCCCGATGAATATTTCGATGTCGTGCTGGCATGCGAACTGATCGAGCACGTGATATGGGACCCCGCCCACATGCTCCTGGAGTGTTCCCGCGTGCTGGCTTCCGGAGGGGCGCTGGTTCTCACCACCCCAAACATTGCCAGTCTTACATCGGTTCACAGGGTCTTGGGAGGGGAGACGAACCCGCAGGTTTACTCGCATTATCCGGCGGCCCACATCGAAACGCCCCACATACGCGAGTATACTGCGAGCGAGTTAGAAGACCTGCTGACCTGTTGCGGCTTTAGCGTCGAATATCTGTTTACCGAGCCTATTGATGCCGGCGGCGGAAGTGAATGGATATCCAGGATGCTGGCTGAACTTGGTTTTCCTGCGGAGTTTCGCGGCGAGCAGATCTATTGTGTCGCTCGGAAGCTCGCCGGAGCAGAAGTCACGCGACGGCCGCGATTCCTCTACGAAGAGTGGATCGACCACGGGGAAAGCCCGACTTAGAAGGCCCCTCACCGTCCGGCCGGCGGCCGAATCCCCGCTTCCTCGGTGCTCTCGGATCTTGACTCTGTTGTTTTTCCTCCGCGTCTCAGTGCCTCCGCGGTGAATAAACAGTTTCCTGTCCGCGCCCTATTCCACGATCATGAACTGCTCGAACTTGCCGTCCGGCATCAGGTAGATGTTCAGGGTGACGGTCTTCTTCTGGAAGACCGCCCGGTAGTTGCGGTGGGTCATGCCGCCGCGCAGACTGTCGCTGGTGCGCGTCACCGCTTGCAGCTTGCCGATCTCGCCCAGGGATTTCCTGGTGTCGCTCAGGGCCTGCTCCGTGAAATAGCCACTGGCATTCGACGTAAACAACGCCCGGTCGATCTTGCCGCGCCGCAATCCCTCCAGGATCGATCGAACCTGCTGGGTATCCTTTTCCGCGGCCGCCGGCTGTTCCTCCACAAACAGAATCGTGGCTAACTGCGTGGTCACGGGGCCTATCAGGCTCACGCCGTCCTCATTCGTCAGCACCACGATGGCGGCGTTGCGCGTCGGGTACAGCGTGTTCGAAGCCAGAAAACCGGAAACTTCTCCGCTGTGGGCGATGGTCGGAATGTGGTTGAATTCTCCGACATCGAGGCCCAGCGCATAATGCGTGGTGTCGCCGTTCTTGAGCCGCACTTCCCGCGTGAATTCTTCGTACGAGCGCGGCGAGAGGATCTGCTTGTTCAAAAACGCCATGTCCCACTTGGCCAGGTCGGAGGGCGTCATGGAAAGCTCGCCCGCGGCGAAATACCATCCCACCGCTTCCCGCCCCACCGGGCGCGGCGGACCGCCGGCAAACCGCGTGTATGCCGCGGCGTCCGTGGGCATGGCGATTCCCCAATCGGCCGCCGACCCCATCCCCAGCGGCTGAAAAATCTTGTGCTTCAGAAACTCCAGCAGCGGCTGTCCCGAGGCCTTCTCGAAAATCTCGCCCGCCAGCACGTAATTGGTGTTGCTGTACTGCCACTTCGTGCCCGGCTCGAAGTTCAGCGGCTTCCTGGCCCAACCCTCCACCACCGCCATGGGCGTGGTCGGCTTGGTCCAATCCGGAATCAAATAATCCTGCGGCGCGTAGTCTTCATACCCGGAAGTGTGCGAGAGCAATTGCCGGATGGTGACCTCGTCGGCTCGCGTCAAATTCGGAAAAAAGCGCGAGACCTTGTCGTCCAGCGACAGCTTTCCCTGTTCCTGAAGCAGCAGCAGAGCGGCCGCGGTGAACTGCTTGCTGATGGAACCCACCGCATAGCGGGTCTCCGTGGTGGCCGGGCGGTCCGGATTGATGCTGGCCTTTCCGAATGCCTTGGCGAACGCCAGTTTCCCGTCCAGCACCACCGCGACGGATGCGCTGGGCGCGGTGCTCTCTTTGAGCGTGGCCGCAATCTTGTCGGTCAGTTTCCGATCGAGATCGGAAGGCGGCTGCGCTGCCAGCGGCAGCGCGGCCAGCGTGAGGAAAAGCAGATGTCGAATCATAGGACGTAGCGGTCGGGTTACTGGCCTTCCAGGCGGTCGATCCGCTGCTGGTGGGCTTCGGCGATGGTTTGGAGGCCTTTGATGGAGTCGTGCAGGATTTGGGAGTTTCGGGCGAGGGCCCGGATGTTCTCGGCGTCTTGTTGCACGTCGCGTGTGAGGAGTTCGACGGTCTCGGCCAGCGCTTCGTGGCGTTCCTGGCTGCGTTGCTGCGCGGCGGCAACCTGCTGCAGTATCCGTTCGATGCTTTCGATGCGGTCTGGCTTGCGCGCGTCGTTCATGGGAATGTTGCTGTCCTTCAGTATATCCCGCCGCTTACTTTTCCGCCAGCCAAGCCACGAACAGGCCGTCCGGATCCACGTCTTCCCAATAGGAAATCAACCGGCTCGAGACCTTGCGGCAGTGGCGCCGCAGCAGCCGTTCCAGCTCCCGGCGCGTGAACCATCTCTCCCACTCCGGCGTTTTCAACTTGCCCCATTGTTCGGCGTTCTTATCGATGATGGCGATGCGGCCGCCCGGCTTCACCACGCGGCAGATCTCGGCCACCGCCTTCTCCGTCTCCACCGCGTGCTCGAGCGACTCGGTGGCGTACGCGCCGTCGAAGGACGCGTCTTCGAAAGGCAGCTCCGTCATCGACCCGGCCCGCGTGCGGATGCCTTCCGGCACTCGCTCCAGCATGGCCTCGGAAATATCCAGGCCCCACAATTCCGCCTCGGGCTCCTGCTCGTGGAACACGCGCGCAAAGCGGCCCTTGCCGCATCCCACGTCGAGCACCCGCTTGCCGGCCAGCGCCCCCAGGTGTTCGCGGATCAGTTTGACGTGGTAAATGCGCGGATCGATGGTGGAAGGAAAGTGTTCCTCGTCGCCCGCCGCCTGGTCGAAAGAAGATTGGATGCGCGCGCGCAACTCCGCCGTGAGTTGCGCGCGCTCAGGATTGCCGAACAGCCGTCTCCAGTCCAACTACCGGTCCGCCTTTCTCAACATCGGGCCTCCGCTCCCTAACGGTCGCGGCTCGCTAGGTCCGCGTGAGGAAGATCGGCAGCCCCAGCTTCTGCGTGTAAGTGGGGCGGTACCGTTCGGTGTTGTACATGGTGGCTACTTCCACGCGGCGCGGCCCCAGCTTGGGATCCGGAATCGGCACGATGGAGTAGCAGCCGTTGTTAATGGCGCACATCAGGCCGTGCTTGCCTTCCTCGATGGCGTCCATGGCCATGCCCGCGAAAGTGGATGCCACCATGCGGTCCACAAAGTCGGCGCTCCCGGAACGCAAATCGTAGGTCAGGTCGCTGACGATGGTCTCATCGCCGGTGGCGGCTTTGATCTCATTGCTGAGGTCTTCGGCCACGCTCATCTTTTTGCGATGCCCGAAGGCGTCCGGCTCGCCGTATTCCTTCACCTTGTAGCCTTCCCACTCGGCGCCCTCGGAAAGCACCGCCAGCGAATAGTTGCTGGGGTTGTTCTTCTTGTCGGTGACCAGCAGGTCGATCAGCTTGGGCAGGCTCACCTTGTATTCCGGAATGCAGCACCGCACCGACGTCACATAGGCCGTGTACAGCGCTGTGTACCCGGCGTCGCGGCCGAAGACGCGGAAGATTCCAATGCGTTCGTGCGATCCCACGGTGGTCCGCTGCCGCTCGATGGCGTCCATGGCCCGCGTGATGGCGGTGGAAAAGCCGATGCAGTACTCGGTATTCCGCACGTCGTTGTCCATGGTCTTGGGAACGGCCACCACGCGGAACCCCTGGCGGTCCAGTTCCGCCGCGTAGCTCAGCGTGTCGTCGCCGCCGATGGCGATCAGATAATCCAAATTGAGCGTCGTGATGTTCGCCAGCACCGCCTTGGTGACGTCGTACGTCACCGACGTCACGCCTTTCTTGGTGGATTCCTTCTGCGGGAACGACTGGCCTTCGAGGACCGGTGGCAGTTTCTTCATCTTCGACGGATTGGTCCTCGAGCTGTGCAGGTACGTGCCGCCGGTGCGGTCGATGGTGCGCGTGTTTTCCCGGCTCAAGGGCAGCAGGTAGCGGGTGCGGCTGGCCGGCTCGCGCAGATCGACGTGCGTCAATCCTTCCCAGCCGCGGCGAATACCGATCACCTCGCAGCCCATCTCGCTTCCCCGGTATACCACCGACTTGATGACGGAATTGAGGCCTGGAACGTCGCCGCCGCCCGTCAGAATCCCGATTCGCTTCGCAGACATGATGGCTCCCTTATAACAAGTAGATTTCTTTCGGATGAGAAAACCTTATTGTAAAGGATGGGCCGCCGCGGCGAGGGCCGATGTATTTCTTGAACGGGCGCCCACAGCCCTTATTCATGCCGCAGCGCAACGGCCGGGTCCACCCGCAACGCCCGGGCGGTGGGCGCCACGGTCGCCAGACCCGCCACCAGCGAGAGCACGCAGGCCACCGCCACAAAGTTCATGGGATCGGCCGGGCGCACCTCCGGCACCAGGAACATCGATAACGGGCGAACCGCCACCACGGCTACCGCGAGACCGATACCCACGCCGGCCGTCACCAACCGGAGGCTCTGGCCGGCGACCATCGAGAAAATGTTGCCGCGCGTCGCACCCAGCGCGACACGAATGCCGATCTCGCGAATCCGCTGTTGGATGGCATAGAGCAAAACTCCGTACAGCCCGATGGAAGCCAGCATCAATCCGAACAGCGCCATCGATCCCAGGACCGCGGCCCCCACGCGGCTCGGCAGCAACGCTCCCGCGAAAACATCGCGCATGTCCCAGGTTTCCACCGCGGCCGCCGGATCCAGGTCTCCCAGCGTTTCATCTACTTTGCGGACCAAGGCTTCCGGCGCGCCCCTGGTACGCACGAAGAAGTGCGCAAAGACAGCGGAGTTCCGCTGGGAGAAGGGTACATACAGCGCCATGGCGTTCTCTTCTCCCAGGGTGGCGTACTTACTGTTGCGCGCTATGCCCACAACTCTGGTATCACGATTGTCTGGAAATCGAAGGATGTGGCCCACAGGGTTGGTGTTTCCGAACAATCGGCGCGCCATGTTCTCGTTCAGAATCACGACTTCGGGCGCCCCGGGACGGTCCGAATCAAGGAAGGCGCGGCCTTGCAGAATGGGAATCCCCATCACTCGGAAGTAATCCGGCCCCACGGAATTGGAGTTGTACTCGACGCGCACCGTCTGGCTGCCCGCGTCCGGCCGAAGCGGGTCGCTGGCCCGCATGAAAGCCAGGAATGGGTCCAGGGGCATCGCATTCGCCGGCGATGCCGCTTCAACCCCCGGAAGCGCGCGCAAGCGTTGCAGAGCGGCATCCACCAGCGCCGCGAATCTCTGCGGCGTATACGAGCCCCTTGCAGTCTGCAACATGGCCACCACCGTGTGGGTTGTGTCGAACCCCGCGTTGAACGATGTGGCGGATATCAGATT
>JBEKYE010000270.1:0-7083 GCA_049511275.1 Bryobacteraceae bacterium | reverse complement strand
CCTGGTGAAGCCACCGCGCTATGTTACGGCGCCGATGGCGGAGTTTGTGGGGTCCCGTGGGCCCGGCGCGGCGCGATAAGGGCTGAGTCGTGATGAGATGGCGCACGCGCTGGTGCGTGCGCCGCTTTACGCCGTCACCGCGGCCATGGCCACTTGGTTGCGCCCCAGATTCTTGGCGCGATAGAGAGCCATGTCGGCTTCTCGGACGAGGACCGCGGCATCCTCCAGATCCGGCAGGGCGCGATAGGACACTCCGATACTGCAGGTCACCGGAAAAGCCCGGTTGCCGGCGGCGAAAGGCTCGGCGGCTACGGTTTCGCGGATTCTCTCCGCCTGCGCGAAAGCGCCGGCGTCCTGGCATCCCGGCAGCACGAAGAGAAACTCCTCGCCGCCATAGCGGCCCAGCGCGTCGTAGCGGCGGATGGCGGATTTCATGCGGTGCGCGGCTTCGCGAAGCACGGTGTCGCCGCCCTGGTGACCATGCGTGTCATTGATGCTCTTGAAGCGGTCCAGATCCGCCATCAGAAGAGCGACGGGCTGCTGCTCGCGGGAGCCGCGCGCCAGTTCGTTGCGCAATGTTTCGAGGATGGCTCCGTGGTTCAGCAAGCCCGTCAAGTAGTCGTGAGTGGCTTGCTCGCGCAGGGCTTCGCGCGCCGCCAGAAGTTGCTGCTGCAGATCGAGAACCCGGCGCCCGGCGCGCAGCCGGACGCGCAGTTCCTGGGGCTCAAATGGCTTGGTGAGGTAATCGTCCGCTCCCGCGTCCATGCCTTCCACCAGGTCCTGTGAAGCGCTGCGCGCGGTCAGCAGGATCATGTAGACATACGGTTCCCGTGCCACCGCGCGCACGCGGCGGCAGACCTCCACGCCGTCGAGGCCGGGCATCATCCAGTCGAGAACGGCCAGGCGCGGACCATCGCCGGCTTCGAGTGTCTGCCAGGCTTCATTGCCGTCGCGAGCGATGACAGCCTCATATCCCCACCTGGTGAGCATGGCCCGCAGCATCGATTGAGAGACCGGGTTGTCTTCGGCCGCCAGCACCTTCATGGGCGCTTGCGCTTCCAACACTCGTTGAGCGGCACTTGCCAGCTGGCGATCCAGATTCACAGATTCTCTCGGTTTTCTTATCGGTGAGAAGGTGACTTTTGAGAGAGATCAAAAGTACTAAAGGCGGAAGGCTATAATCGTTGCATGAGGTTGGCGAGGAGTGCACTGTTTTGGGCAGCCGCCTGCGCGATTGCTGCCAGTTTTCCGCAATTCTCCCTCGTCGATACCGCCGGCCGTACTCACACGCCGGCCGATTTCGCCGGCAAGCGTGCCATCGTGCTTTTCTTCGTCAGCACCGACTGTCCTCTCAGCAATAACTACGTCCCCGAATTGAATCGCATCGCGCAAGCCTATGCGCCGCGCGGGGTGGCCTTCTACGCCGTACAGGGCGATGCCACGGTGCCGGATGCGGATGTGCGGCGCCACGTCGCCGATTTCGGCTACTCCTTCCCCTATCTTTTGGATCCTGAAGAAACGCTGGCTGCTTTCACCGGCGCTGTCAGCACGCCCGAGACCGCGGTTCTTTCGCCGCGCGGCGACCTGCTTTACCTCGGACGCATCGACAACCGCCTGGAAGATTACGGCAAGCAGCGCGTCAAGATCACGGAGTTCGATCTGCGGGATTCGCTCGACGCCATCCTCGCCGGAAAGCCCGTACCGCGCGCGCGCACCAAAGCCCTGGGCTGCGCCATCACGCGAAAGAACTGATGGCGCGCGGCCCGCTTAACGCCAGCGGAACAGCTTCAGCGCCAGCCCGAAACAGACCACCATCCACGCGCCCATCACGGCGATTTGCGGGGCCACCTGCGCCAGGCCCGCGCCCCGCAGCATGCTGGAGCGCAGGGCGTCGATCACCGCCGTCAGAGGCAGCGCTTTGATGAGCGGCTGCACGGCGTCCGGAAAGCGTTGCGCCGAAAAAAACACGCCGGAGCAGATCCACATCGGCATCATCACGGCGTTCATCAGCCCGGAAGCCGCCTCGATAGTCTGCGCGCGAGAGGCGGTCAGCAGTCCCAGCGAGCAGAAGAGCATCGACCCCAGCACGCAAAGCGCCGCCAGGCCGGTGAAGGGGCCGCGCACCGGCACGTGGAACACCAGTGCGCCGAATCCGAGGACGACACCCACTTCCACCACCAGCAGAAGCAGGCGCGAGAGGATGAACGACAGCAGGTAGTCATGCCGCGGCATGGGTGTCGCCACCATGCGTTTGATGAGCTTCTTGCGGCGCGCGTCCACGATCGAAAAGCCCATGCCCCACATGGCGCTGCCCATCAGGTTCATGCCCAGCAGACCGGGGATGAGGAAGTCGATGTAGCGCGAACCGGGCTCCTGGATCAGACGGTCGGTGGAGGCCACGGGGTCGACGCGGCCCGCCGCGCGTTCCACGGCGCGGTCGGCCAGCATGCGCGCGGCGCGGCCTTCCGGATTCGTGGGGTCGTATGCGTAGACCACCGCCCCGGGCGCGCCCGGCCCGGCCACCAGCGCCACTTTACCCACGCGCAGGGCCTCTTCGGCTTCGGCCTGGGGCAACTGTGCCACGTGGAGCAGCTTCTCGCCCGCGAGCGAGCGCGCCAGTTGCGGCGTGGTAGCCGCGATGTTGAGCACCTCGGCCGGCCGGTTGCGGAATGCGATCCCCAGGCCGGCCGCCAGCAGCACGGGAAAAACGAAGACCCAGAACAGAGCTTCCGGCTCGCGGATGAATTCGCGGAAGCGCACCAGCGTCAACTGCGCCAGCGCGCCTTCGGTAAACGGCATCTTGCCCGGTTTACTCATCGCGCAGATGCCGTCCCGTCAGCGTGACGAAGACGTCCTCCAGGGTGGCGGAATGCGTGCGCAGCTCGGTGAGCGGAATTCCCTGGCGCGCCATTTCGCCGAGCAGCGCGGGAACCGCGCGGTGCAGTTCGGTGACCTGCATTCGCACCGTGCCGTTTTCCGCGTGGACGCCGCGTATGCCCTCGATTCCCGCCAGGCCGGCGGCATCGGGAACAATGGCCGACGAAAACTCCACCAGGTGTTCGGCGCCGAGGGACGCGATCAGCTCGCGCGGTGTGCCGAGGGCGATCACTTTTCCGTGATCCATGATGGCCACGCGGTCGCACAGCCGTTCGGCTTCGTCCATATAGTGGGTGGTCAGCAGAATGGTGCGGCCGGCCAGTTTGAAGCGCTCGATCAGTTCCCACAGTTGGCGCCGCGCCTGTGGGTCCAGGCCCGTGGTGGGCTCGTCCAGGAACAGGAAATCGGGTGCGCCCACCAGCGCGCAGGCCAGCGCCAGCCGCTGCTTCTGGCCGCCGGAAAGGCTTCCCACGCGCGAACCGGCTTTTTCCTGGAGCTGCACCATGCCGATGACTTCCGCCGTGTCCGGCCCTTGCTGGAAGAAGCTGCGGAACAGCCGCAGCGTTTCGGAGACCGTGAGCTTCTCGGAAAGCTGCGTCTCCTGCAACTGGATTCCGAGGCGCTGGCGCAGTTGCGGCGCGTCGCGCTCCCAGCGCATGCCCAGCAATTCCACCTCGCCCGAATCGGCCGCGGTGAGGCCTTCGCAGATTTCCATGGTGGTGGTCTTGCCCGCGCCGTTGGGACCGAGCAGCCCGAAGCACTCCGCGGCGCGCACTTCCAGGTCCAGCCCGTCCACGGCCACAACGTCTTTGTAGGTTTTTCGAAGCTGGCGCACGCGAAGCGGCGCTTTCCCTCCGGAATCGGGCATAGAGTCAGTATCGCTCAACCGGGGCGTGGCACCTTCGGGCCGGGCTTATGCCGGCCGCGCCATCTGCCGGTACTCGCGCTCCGATTCGCCCGGCAGCAGGACCCAAAGCGTGTAGATGCCCAGCGCCGTGCCTAGCACGAGATGCAGGAGCGTGAACACTGCCAGGACAATCGCGAGAACGCGGGCCCAGGGCTGGCGATCCAGCAGCCCCCAGCCGGCGATCACTCCCAGCACGCCTCTTGCCAGCAATAACCAACCGACGGCTCGCAAGAGCCCGCCCACAAGGAATGGAAGGTGCGGCGACCAGCCCCACCCACCGAGAAACCGTGAATCAAAAAACCGCGGAAAGATCGACGCCAGGAACCAGCTCCCCATCAGTTGAACCGCCGAGTAGGCCAGCCAGAAAATGCCCAGCAGCCGCACATGCCCGGCAACGCGGCTCTGCGGCGGCGCCGGCGCCGGGGACGCAGCTTTGGCGGCCTTGCCGCACGAGGGGCAGTACGCTTGGGTATCATTGAGTGACGTGCCACAGCGATCGCAGAACATATCCGGCCTCCTCGAAGCCTCCAGCCATTAACATACGTCATCTATCGGCTTTTGTTCCACCACTATGTTGAGATGTTACGACGATTCTGCTGTCATGGCTCAGATGGAGATGCATCCCGGCGAAATTCACGTGTGGCGGGTGCAAGGCCTGCAATCTCTCGCCGCTTCGCGGGCGGTCCTCCGGCGCTATACCTCCGGCGCTCTCGAATTCGCCCATGGTCCGCACGGCAAGCCTTACCTGCGGGACGCGCCGCAACTCCAGTTCAATCTCTCGCACTCGGGCGGGGTTTCGCTGGTCGCGGTAGCGCTCGATGTCGAGGTCGGGGTGGATATCGAACGCTTGCGCCCGGTGCCCGATTGCCTGGCGGTGGCCGGGCGCTTTCTCGCGCCGCGAGACGCCGCCGCATTGGCGGAGACTCCCGCGGTGGAGCGGGAGCGGGAATTCTTTGCGCGGTGGACGCGCGCCGAGGCCATGTGGAAAGCGCGCGGCATCGGTCTTTATGGAGCGGGCGTTGCGCTGGATGGCGATTGGACGGTTGTGCCGGTCGAAGCCGGGGAGGAATATGCGGCAGCTGTGGCGGCAGAGCGGAGCGGCATGACGGTCGAGATGCAGCGGCTCTAGCCCGCTCTTCTCACAGGCATTCGGTGGCGACGATGTGGCGCAAGCACTCGTCGGTGCCGCGTCGGCAAGCGCTTTCTCCGAAGTTGCGAGCATTACCCGGCCGGCGCGGGGGCCCAGACGCGTTCGGCCATGGCGTGCTTCAGGTTGTCGATGCCCTGGCCGGTGACGCTCGAAATCTCGAAGAATGCGAGACCGCGGCTCTTGGCCAGGTCGCGCAGACGGGCGACCCGCTCGGGGTCCTGGGCGACGTCCATCTTGGTCGCGACCACGATCATGGGTTTGGCGGCCAGTTGGTCGCTGAAGCTCGAGAGTTCTTCCATCACGGTTTCGAAATCGTGCACCGGGTCGCGGCCGGTGGCATCGGAAACGTCCACCAGGAGAGCTAACAGGCGTGTGCGCTCGACGTGGCGGAGAAACTGAATTCCCAGGCCGTGGCCGAGGTGCGCGCCTTCGATCAGGCCGGGGATATCGGCCACCACGAAGCTGCGGAAATCCGCGAACTGGGCCACCCCGAGGATGGGCTCGAGGGTCGTAAAGGGGTAGGCGGCAATTTTGGGCCGCGCGGCCGAAATGCGGGAAATCAGCGTCGATTTCCCGGCGTTCGGAAAGCCGACCAGCCCGACGTCGGCCAGCAGCTTCAATTCCATGCGCAGCCGCTTCTCTTCGCCCGGCACGCCCGGCGTGTGCTCGGTGGGCGCCTGGTGGGTGGACGTGGCGAAGCGGGCGTTGCCCTTGCCGCCGCGGCCGCCGCGCGCAACGGTGAAGCTCTGGCCCGGCTCGGTGAAATCGTACAGCCGCTCTCCGGTCGATTCGTCGTAGACCACCGTGCCGACGGGCACATCGAGTTGGATGGAATGGCCCTCCGCGCCGGTGCGATTGCTGCCCTCGCCATGGCGTCCGCGCTCGGCTTTGTGTTCCGGGTTGAAGCGATACTTCAGAAGGGTATTTTCATGCGGGTCGGCCACCAGCACGACGTCGCCGCCGCGGCCGCCATCGCCGCCGCTAGGGCCACCGCGCGGCACGTACTTCTCGCGCCGGAAGGCCATGCAGCCATTGCCGCCGTCGCCGGCCTTCACCAGAATTCTGACTTCGTCGATAAACATAGAAAAGCCGCCGGCATGCTGCGCAACCGGCGGCGGATTTTCCTTTAGGAGCGGGTGCTCCAGTGCGTTACGCCACTTCGAGAATGCTGACGAACTTGCCCAGCCGCCCGCGGTCCTTGAATTCCACTTTGCCCGTCACCTTGGCGAAGAGCGTGTCGTCCTTGCCCCAGCCGACGTTGTGGCCCGGCTTGAGCCTGGTGCCGCGCTGGCGCACGATGATGGAACCGCCGGGGACCACCTGGCCGCCGAACACCTTAACACCAAGGCGCTGCGCGTTGGAGTCGCGGCCGTTCCTGGAACTGCCTAATCCTTTTTTGTGTGCCATTACCCAACCTCCACCACGAAATCGCCGATCTTCACGTCGGTGAAGGACTGGCGGTGCCCGATGGTCTTCTTGTATTGCTTCTTGCGCTTGAATTTGAAGACGATGATCTTGTCGCCGCGGCCGCCGGTGACGATGGTTCCCTTGACCGTACCGCCGGTCACGAGCTGGCCTTCGTCGGTAAAGGCGGCCTTGACCGGCAACTCGACTTCGGAGCCGACTTCGCCTTCGATCTTTTCCACGCGGATGACGTCACCGGGAGCCACCCGATACTGTTTTCCGCCGGTTTCTAGAATCGCGTGCATGCAAACCTCTGTTTTGGGAGCCGGAACACACGAAGTGTGTCGGAGCCACTGGAGTAAATACCGAGTGTACTACAGATTGGGTGTCTGATTCAAACCGTGGGGCTGCCAGGAGTGCCCGCTCAAAGGCGCGGGTCGCGGTCTTCTACCGTGGCCCGCACCAGTTCCAACAGTTCTGCCACGATATCTTCGGACAATTCGTCGTGGGTCAGGCTCTCGCAGGTTGCGGTGAGGCCGACCAGGCGCACGAGGCGGCGCCAATCCTGGGGCAGTACGCCGCCGGCCTTCGTGAAGCCGGTGGAAAAATGCGGCTCGGACGATGGATGGGCGTCCTGCTCGTAGCGCAGGAAGTTGGCGATGTCGGCAAGCGGCGGGCCGGCGATCGCAAACTCCCAATCCAGCACAGCAACCACCGCCCAGCGGCCCGCGACCTGGCGCGCGAT
>JBEKYE010000269.1:0-9441 GCA_049511275.1 Bryobacteraceae bacterium | reverse complement strand
GGAACGGTCGGTGTAAATTTTGAGAATATCCGCGGCCGGGATGCCGGCGGCGATGGCTGCCGTAAGCAGGGCGCCGGTGGAAGTTCCGGCGCAGTAGGCGATGTGGTCGCGGGTCAGCCCGCCGAGTTGCGCTTCGAGTTTCATCAGGCAGCAGGTGGGGATGATGCCACGGATGCCGCCGCCACGGATCGAGAGAATGTATCGCATGGTTTGCGTTGCCCTGGGCTATATTATCACTCGATTCGAAGCGGATACATGAGCAGTATCCGCAATGGAAGCGGGATGACCTTGGCGCGCCCACTGGCTCCGGCGCCGGCGGGGCCGCGGACTCTTGGAAACGAAAAGTGGTAGGGACGGGCAGATTCGAACTGCCGACCTGTCGCTTAGGAGGCGGCCGCTCTATCCATCTGAGCTACGTCCCCACTGGTAGCTTCATTGTACCGTGGCGGCCGGCCTTCATCGGGCGCGCCCGCCGGCCAACCCTTTGCGGCCGATGTCGCGCCGGTAGTGCATCCCATCGAAGCCGATCGGCTCCACGGCTTGATAGGCGCGCGCGATGGCTTCGGGAAGATCGTCGCCGCCGGCGGTCACGCCCAGCACGCGTCCGCCGGATGTTTCCAGGCCGCTCGGTCCCATACGAGTGCCTGCGTGAAACACCGTGGCGCCGGTCCGTTCCGCCGCTTCCACGCCATGGATGGGCTTGCCGGTTTCGTAGGAACCCGGATAACCGCCCGACGCCAGAACCACGCAAACGCTGGGACCGCGCCGCCATTCGAGCTTCACACCGGCGAGCGAGCCAGTGGCCGCGGCGACCAGAGCCGGCACGAAGTCCGAAGCCATGCGGTGCATCAGCGGTTGCGTTTCCGGGTCGCCCAGGCGGACGTTGAACTCGAGCACTTTCGGGCCGGCGTCGGTCATCATCATGCCGGCATAGAGGAAGCCGGTGAATCTGGTGCGCGCGACGGTCGGGTACATCACCCGGTCGAGGATTTCACGCGTCTCAGCCTCGGTGAGGATGGCGCCGTCGCAATACGCGCCCATGCCGCCGGTGTTGGGACCCGTGTCGCCATCGAAGACCGCTTTATGATCCTGAGTGGGGGCCAGCGGAACCACGTTGCGGCCGTCGCACAAGGCGATGAAGCTGACTTCCCGGCCGCGCAGGAATTCTTCCACCACCAGGCGCCCCGTGAGAGTGTGGAGAGCCGTCTCGGCTTCGGCGCGATCGTGCGCAATGACGACGCCCTTTCCGGCAGCCAGGCCGTCGGCCTTCAGGACTACCGGGAAACCGAAACGGTCCAGGGCGCGGCGCGCTTCGGCGGCGGTATCCACGGTGACAAACGCGGCCGTCGGAATATTACTTTGTACAAAAAAGTTCTTTGCGAAAACCTTGCTGCCCTCCAGTTGCGCGGCCTCTCGATCCGGACCAACGATCTTGCGGCCGCGCGCGCGGAACTCGTCCACCACGCCGTCGACCAGCGGCGCTTCGGGCCCGACCACCGTCAGCGCGGCGTCGATCTCCTCCGCCATGCCCAGGAATGACGCGCCCGCCGGCAGGCACGTGGCGACGTGCGCAATCCCCGGATTGCCCGGCGACGCAAAGACTTCGACGCCCTTCGACTGAGCCAGCTTCCAAGCCAGGGCGTGCTCCCGCCCGCCGCTTCCCAGGACCAGGATTCTCATTTCGCTACAATCATAACAATGCAGGAGAAGTACGACGTAGTCGTGGTGGGAGCGGGTCACGCGGGATGCGAGGCGGCGCGGGCCTGCGCGCGCATGGGACTGCGCACTGCCATGGTCACGATGAACCTGGACCTCATCGCGCAGATGTCGTGCAATCCGGCCATCGGCGGAATCGCCAAGGGCCACCTGGTGCGGGAGATCGACGCGCTGGGCGGCTTGATGGCGGAAGTGGCCGATGCCGTGGGCATCCAGTTCCGCCTGCTGAATACCAGCCGCGGGCCGGCGGTGTGGTCGCCGCGCGCCCAGATGGACAAGAAGATGTACCGCGCCCGCATGCGCGAAGTGTTGGAACAGGAGGCCAACCTGCGCATCAAGCAGGCCGAGGTGGCGGCGCTTGCCATCGACGGTCGGCGCGCCCATGGCGTGTACCTGCGCGATGGACGCAGCCTCGAAGCCGGCGCGGTGATCGTGACCACCGGGACATTCTTGAATGGCCTGGCGCACGTCGGCGAAATGCAGTACAGTTGCGGACGCAATGGCGAAGCGCCGTCGCAATTGCTGGGAGATCAACTTCGCACGCTGGGATTGCGATGGGCCCGTTTCAAGACCGGGACTCCGCCGCGGCTGGACCGTCCTCACCGCGCGCATCGACCGCCCTCAGATCGAATGTCACATCGGCTACACGACCGATGCCACGCGCCGCATCTTAAAGGAAGCCATCCCGCGTTCGCCGCTCTATAGCGGGCAGATTGAGGGTGTGGGACCGCGGTATTGCCCGTCGATCGAGGACAAGATCGTCAAGTTTCCGGACAAGGCCCGTCACCAGATTTTCCTGGAGCCGGAAGGCTTCGACACGAACGAGGTCTACGTGAATGGGATGTCGACCAGCATGCCCATCGACGTGCAGGCCGCCATGGTGGCTTCGATTCCCGGGTTGGAACAGGCCGAGATGATCCGGCCCGGCTATGCCATCGAGTATGACGCCATCGACCCGCGGGAACTGGATCACACCCTGGAGGTGAAGTCGATTGCGGGGCTGTATCTGGCCGGGCAGATCAACGGCACCTCGGGGTACGAAGAAGCCGGTTGCCAGGGATTGGTGGCGGGCATCAATGCCGCGTGCCGCTTGAGCCGCAAGGAGCCGGTGATCATCGGCCGCACGGAGGGTTACACGGGAATCCTGATTGACGATCTGATTACCAAGGGCGCCGATGAGCCATACCGCATGTTCACTTCGCGCGCCGAGTTTCGGCTGCACCTCCGCATCGATAACGCGGACTCCCGTTTGACTCCGGTGGGCCGCCGTGCCGGCCTGGTAACCGACCAGCGGTGGGAGACGCTCAACCGGAAACTGCGGCAGAAGGCCCAACTTACCGGGGCACTGGAGCAGCACCGCAACGGACAGTGGCTGAAGCGGCCGGAAGCGTCGATTGCGGAGATTTCCGGTTGGGTGCGTGAGATTCTGGGCGAAGAACCGGTGCGGGGCCTGGTCGCGACAGTCGAGACCGAAGCCAAGTATAGCGGCTATATCGCGCAGCAGGAACGGCAAATCGAACGAATGAAGGACGCCGAACGCCGGCCGATTCCAGCGGCGTTCGGGTTCGGAGGGATTCCGGGGCTGTCGCGCGAAGTACAGGATAAACTGGAGCGAGTGCGCCCGGAGACGTTGGGCCAGGCGGCGCGCATCCCTGGTGTCACGCCGGCGGCCATCGCCATTCTGGATGTTTACCTGAGCCTGGATCGTGTTTGCTGATTTCCCACTGTCGGCGGAGCAAAAAGGCGCGCTCGAGGCGCATCTGGATATGCTGCTGCGATGGAACCAGAAGCTGAACCTGACGTCGATCCGCAATCGGGACGAGGCGATTCAACGTCACTATTGCGAATCTTTGTTCCTGGGAATGCACTTGCCGGCGGGGGCCTGGAAGATCGCGGACGTTGGTTCGGGCGCTGGTTTTCCCGGTTTTCCCGTGGCGGTGTTGCGCCCGGATTGTCAGGTGACCTTGATTGAGTCTCATCAGCGAAAGGCAGTCTTTCTGCGGGAGAGTTCCCGGAAACAGACGAACATTCGGGTTTTGGCGAAGCGGGCCGAAGAAGTGACGGAACGGTTTGACCGTGTGATCTCCCGGGCCGTCAGCTATGAAGATTTGGCTTCGTTCCTAAAGAATCTTGCCCCTGCCGCCGATCTATTGACTGGAGGAGAAGAGCCTCCAGCGGAAATCGGGTTCGTTTGGCAAGCTGCCGTCCCCCTGCCATGGGGTAAGCAGAGGTTTCTCCGAACCGGAGTTGCAGTTTCACGTGAAACAGCGAAGTGATGAAAAGTGATGTCTATTCCGGGGAAGCGCCGGATACCTCTGGTTTCACGTGAAACGATAACCATGCTAGTATGGCCGATTGAGCCGAGTCTTTGCGATTACGAACCAGAAAGGTGGGGTTGGGAAAACCACCACCGCCATTAACCTAGCGGCGGCTTTGGCAGCCAATGACTTCCGGGTGCTGGTGATTGATTCGGACCCGCAAGGCAATGCCACGACTGGACTTGGCGTAAACAAGGACACCAACCGGCCGAGCCTTTATGATGTCCTTCTGGCGGACGCGGCTGCCAAAGACGCGATTGTGGCGACTGAGTTCGAGGGGCTTCACCTGATTTCCGCAGATAAGAACCTGGTTGGCGCCAATCTGGAGTTAGTGGATCTGCCGAATCGAGAATTTCGGCTGCGAGAACGGATTGCAGCGATTCGGGACGAATACCGCTTTGTCTTGATCGATTGCCCACCCGCGCTGGATTTGCTTACACTTAACGCGCTCATTGCGGCCGATTCGGTGCTGGTCCCGATTCAGTGCGAATTCTTCGCATTGGAAGGCATTTCGGAGCTGATGGACACGATTGAACGGATCCGGCAGGGCTTCCAACACCCATTGGCGGTTGAAGGGATACTGCTGACACTGTTCGACGACCGAAACAACCTCACCCGCCAGGTGGCCGCCGACTTGACCGAGTTCTTCGGCGAACTGGTGTTCAAGACCGTGATTCCGCGGAGTATACGCCTCGCGGAAGCCCCGAGCTTCGGCAAGCCAATCCTGGCGTATGACCCCCGCTCGCGGGGCGCGGAAAGCTACATCAAGCTGGCGAAAGAGATTTTGGACCATGAACAAACCCGACAATCCGCGCAAAGCGCTCGGTAGAGGCCTGGGGACGCTGCTGCCGACGCGGCCGCAGCCGGTTCCAGCTCCCACCGAACCGTCGGCACAGACGGTCTCCATCCACTCCATCGATCCCAATCCGATGCAGCCGCGGCGGGTCTTCCAAGCGGAGCGCCTGGCGGAACTGGCGCAATCGATTCGCTCGAGCGGCATCATCCAGCCGCTGGTGGTACGCCTGGTTGGCGGCCGCTATCAATTGGTCGCGGGCGAGCGGCGGTGGCGCGCGGCGAAATTGGCGGGGGTCGAGCAGGTTCCGGTCACCGTGCGGGAGATTCCCGATGATCGATTGCTCGAAATCAGCTTGATCGAGAACATCCAGCGCGAGGATCTCAATCCTATTGATACGGCCCTGGCCTTCTCGACGCTGACAACCGAGTTCGCTCTTAGCCCGGAACAAATCGGCCAGCGGACCGGAAAGGATCGCACCACCGTAGTTAATTTCTTGCGTCTTCTGCAACTCTCCGAAGACCTGCAGCAACTGGTGGCGGAGCGGCGCCTTTCGGCCGGACACGCGCGCTGCCTGCTCACTTTGCCGACCCTGGCGTTGCAGCGGGAAGTTGCGGAGAAGGCCGTGGCGCAGGGTTGGTCGGTGCGCCAGATGGAACGGACCACTCAGAAAATGATGGCCGACCGCCAGCCGAAACACGTGGATGAAGTGCAGATCGACCCTAACGTGAAAGCCGCGATCCAGGAGATGGAGCGCGTGCTGGGGACTCGCGTGCGCATCACCGAGAAGCGCAAAGGCGGGAAAATCGAGATTGAGTACTACTCGGCCGAAGACCTCGACCGCATCTACGACACGATTGTGGGTGAGACGAAGTAACCGGCTGCGCTCCTATTTCAGGAGCCGCAGGATATCGGCCAGTTCTCTGCGGATTTCGGGTAACGGATCCTCGGAAAACAATTCCTGCTGAGCTTGTTTTGCGACGCGCGGTGGCTTGGGGGCGCGCGCTTCGGCCTGCAGCGACTGCCGCGCGCCTTCGATGGTGAAGCGCTTGTCGCGCAGCAGATGCTTGATGCGCAAAAGCAGTTCCACGTCTTTGCGGCGGTAAAGGCGATGGCCGGTGCCGGATTTCTTGGGAGAGAGCACGGGAAACTCGGTCTCCCAGTAGCGCAGAACATAGGGCTCCACGCCCAGAAGTTCGCTCACCTCGCCGATCTTGAAATAGAGCTTATCGGGTATCTCGGGGGCGCCGGTCTGTAACGCGACATCCGTCATAAGCCATTCGACATCCTAGCTCAACCCGGCGCCAAAGTCACTGCATACCGGTAATGATGGTGACGAAGTGTTGGCCGCGGGGCAGGAAAATCGTCTTGGGGCCGGCCGGTTGGAGCGGTTCGCTCGAGCCATCCACCTGGAGTTCCAGCGGCGCGCGATCGAGAATGGCGATGGCGCGGGCGCTCGATTGATAGGAGAACTCGATGGTGGTGGCGTCCACGGCGCGAGCCGATTCGAGGTCGGCGGTGAGGCGCAGCAAATGCGGGCCAGGCGCGCCGGCGGCCGGCTCGATGCTGTGCGCACCGGCGGGGAGCCAGATAGTTTCGCCGTCGACCACGGGCCAAAGTGCGCCATCCACCATGGCCTGCCCTTTCCAGGGCACACCGGCTCCCTGGACCGAATCAACCACGGTTTTCGGGCCCACTTTCTCGACGCGGGTGACGGCAGCGGCGGCCGACGGCAGCAGGCTCAGATCGGGCGGAAGCAGGGAGTTCTCGAAATAGAGCGCCACGCGCTGGAAGCTGGCGGCGGCCTGGTGCACAAGCTGGAAGAGCTCGGTGCCGGTTTGTTGCTTGGTGGGATAAACATTCTGGTAGCGATCGACGATATTCAGGTCGATTGCTAGTTTTTCGCGGTGGGGAGTCAGCGGCCGGTAGCGTTCCGCGATGGCGGAGTAGCGTTGCGGGCCGAGGTTCCAGACCGTGGCGGGGTCTTCGATGAGGAAGGTGAAAGTGTGGCTGTCGAGCAGCGGCAGGACGCGCGCGGCGTCGGCGCCAATGGCATCGCGCATGCCGGCGTCGAAGCGATCGTCGACGTGCGTGAGGACGAGATCGAGGTGGGGCTTCGGGCGGCGGGCCGTCTCCAGTTCGCCGATCCACTCCTCCTGCATTTTGCGGGCGAGGGAGGCGCGGAATTCGAGGAAAGCGGCGCGGGAAGCCGCGTCTTTGCGGGTGGAGAACAGCTCCATGGGGTCGAAGCCGCTCTGCTCCCGGAACAGGGCCCGTACATCGTCGTTCATGGGGGTGAAGCGAGACGCGTTGCCCATGCCTTCGAGCGATTCGAAATAGAGCTCGGCCAGGTTCACGCCATCCCAATCGAAGCGGGCGGTTAACTCCTGGATGCCGGCGGAAACGGCGCGGAAGCAGTCGCGATTGGTGAGGTTCATCAGCTTGCGCCAGTCGAGCTGGGCGTCCTGCAGGACGGCGGTCTTCTCGCGCCACTCCGGGTGGTCGTTCCAGAGTTTCTCGCTGACGTGGGGAAGCTCGAGCCAGGCGTATACCAGAATGCCTTCGCGGTGGCAGGCTTCGATGAGCCTGGCGAGGTAGGCGTCCTGTTCGGCGCTTGGCTCATAAAAGTGCCAGGCGGCGACGTGCAGGGCGGAGATGCCCGCGCGGCGCCAGCGCGCGGCAAAGTAATCGAGGTCGACGCGCGAGCGGTAGGCGGAATCAAAGAAAGCCCAGAGGCGGGAGGAGCGGAAGGGAGGTTCCATGCCGAGATCGCAGAGGGCCTCGAGCAGGTAAGGGAAGCGCTCGTAGCCGTGCTCACCGGGCGGGACGGCGATCCACAGTACGGCGCCCGCGCCGCGGCGCAGGCCCGCGGCCATGGGAGCGCCGCTCCAGCGCGCCCGCGTGAAGATTTGCGCGCTGGCGGGAAGGTCGAAGACCGGGAGATCGAGGCCCTTTTCCCACACGATGGGTAGGGTGGGGCGGTGAACGTCGGCGAGGCTGGTGACGCGGATGCTGCCGGGGCCCGGCTTGAAGCCGAACATTTCGGCCAGTGACGATTCCCCTTCAAGGATGAGGATGGCGCCTTGCTCGACGCGGCCACTCCACTCCGCCGACGCGGGCGCTCCGGTACGGGCCACGAAGACGTGCGAGATGGAAGCCGGTTGCCGGATGAGCCCGATGGAAGAGAGGATATCGGGCCAGGCGCCGGCGTCGTCGGATAGAACGGCGAAGTAAGGGAGCGAGGCGCCGCTCAGGGAGGCCGCGCAGAACAGCAGGCCGCCAAGGATGGCGCAGCGCCTAACGAGTGGTGTAGGCATACCAGAGTCCGAGGCGAAAGTCGGTGAAGTTGGGCCGGCGAGGGTTGGCGGTATTCGTGAGATAGGCGCCCCGCAGGAAGTTGAACGAGATCCACATGGGGCGGGGCAGGAAAGTGGCGGAAAGGCGGACGCCGGGTCCGGTCTCGGCGAAATCGGCCCAGTATTGGCGCTTCATGTCGCCGGTGATGTTGGCGTTCCAGTAGAGCTGTGCGTGGCGGCTAAGAGCGTAGCCCAGGCGGGATTGGCTGTAGACCAGGAAATCGTCGTCGAAACGGCTGATGAAAAGGGCATCGAGGCTGGTATCGGCGAACCAGCCCGCGGATTCGGGTAGCTTGTGCCACTGGCCGGATGCGCCGCCGCGGTAATCGGGGAGCATGTGGCCAGTGACGTAGCTCATGGCCGAGCCAGCCTCAAACCAGCCAGTCAGGCCGTGCCAGGGAACCGTGCGGAGGCCGGCGCCCGCAATGAAGGAGCTTTCGGAAAGGCTTTGCGGATCGGGGGTGCCGATGCCGATGGTTTGGCGGGTATCGCCGATGAAGCGGACGGAAAGATAGGGTCGCAGAAACGAGTGGGCGCGGAATTCGGTCTTGACCTGGGCGTAGGCGAAGAAGTCGTGCCAGCGGGTGGAGAAGAGAGGGTAGATCCAGACGGTAGTGTGGAAGAGGCGCGCGGCGCTTTCGAGATTGCGCCAGGCATGGGTGGCCTCGGAGGCCACCTGCGGGTCCGGGCTGCGGCGGGCCAGATCGAACCAGGGAAGCGCGAGGCGGTCCTGGCGCATGACGTTGTAGGCCCATCCGAGTTTGAGCATGACATCGAAATCGCCGGGGTCGGCCTCGTGAGCCACCTGGAGGTATTTGAGGGCGTCCTTCAGGTATCCGGCCTTCATGCTGCGCTCGGCCATGACTTTGGCGTCGATGGAAGCGGGCTGCGGCGAGGGGCGCGCGCGCAGCACCTGCGGCATGCGGAGGACGGCGCGAACGCGGTTGGCAAGATCTTCATCCGGGCCGGCGAGGACCCGCTCGAATAGCGGCATGGCGGCATCGCGCGCGCCGCGGCCGTATAGCAGGAAGCCGAGTTGGGTGGCGGCCAGCATATCGTCCGGGGCAGCTTCGGTGATGGCGCGGAATTGCTCTTCGGCTTCGGTCTGGCGTTCCATGCGGAGCAGCAGGTAAGCCAGTTCGCGTCGCAGTTCGATATTGGCCGGGTCGAGCTGGAGGGCGGCCTGAAACTCGGGGACGAACGGATAGCGGTCGGGGAGAAGCTCGCGGGCGAGCTCGGCGGCGCGGGACTCGCCGCC
>JBEKYE010000268.1:0-7130 GCA_049511275.1 Bryobacteraceae bacterium | reverse complement strand
CCGGCGCCCTGGTTCTTCCCGGATGCCGACCCCGATGAACTCAGCCGCGCGCTCGCCAGCCGGAGGGCGCCGGAGGAGACGGTGCTTTGCCCGTATACCTGTCTGCTGGTGGAAACCGGGCGACACGTGATGCTGGTGGATACCGGCTTGGGCCCGGCCTCGCCCACATCCGGAGCGATTCTGGCGCGGCTCGAGATGGCAGGCATCCGTCCGAAGGATGTGGACACGGTAGTCCTGACACACGCCCACCCGGACCACATCGGAGGCGCCGTGGATGTCAGCCGGCCAAAGGCGCCGCGGCCCATGTTCCCGAATGCGCGGTACGTGATTTCGGAACTGGAATGGGAGTTCTGGATGGACGGGCACGCCGACCGGGGCGGCCTGCGTTTGCCGGCGGAGTTCCTGTCTGCCATGGAGTCCACGGCGCGGCGGAGCCTCACGGCGTTGCGGCACCAACTGGAGATGGTGGAGCGCGAAACCGAGGTGGTGCCTGGCGCGCGGGTGATTCCGGCGCCCGGCCACACGCCCGGGCACCTGGCGCTGCTGCTCGAATCGGAGGGCCACCAGTTGCTGAACGTGGGCGACGCCGCGGTGCACCCGCTGCACCTCGAACATCCCGATTGGGAAAACGGTTTCGACCAGGCGGGCGGCCGCGCCGTCGAGACGCGCCGCGCGCTCCTGGAACGGGCCGCGGCTGGCAATATGTACGTGATGGGCTTCCACTTTCCGTTTCCGAGCGTGGGGCGAGTAGCGGCGCGGGCGGAAGGTGGCTGGGAATGGCGGCCGGGCGCGGGCTGAAGCCGGCTGCGGCCAGGATTGGCCGCCCCACTTGCTTAAGCTGCGTTCCGGCTGTTACATATCGGATATGAGAGGGGCTGCGTGGATGGCATTGGCGCTGGGCTGCTGCTCGGCCGCGCGCGCGCAACAGGCGCTCACTTTCGCCCACGATATCGCGCCGATTGTCTACCAACACTGCGTATCCTGCCACCGGCCGGGGCAGCCCGGGCCGTTTGCGCTGCTCACGTATGCCGACGTCAAGAAGCACGCGGAGCAGATTGCGGCGGTCACGCACAGCGGGTTCATGCCGCCGTGGCTGCCGGAAGCGGGATACGGCGCATTTGCCGGCGAAAGACGCCTCAGCGAAGAAGAGCGCCGCAAAATTGGCGATTGGGTGAAGCAGGGCGCGGCGGAAGGCGAGGCTTCCGAAACGCCGGCGCCGCCGGCGGCGGACGCGGAATGGCCACTGGGGCCGCCGGACCTGGTGCTGGAGGCTCCCGAAGCGCTGGAGGTGGCGGCTTCTGGGCCGGAGGTCTACTGGAATTTCATTTTCAAACCGGGCCTGGCCGCCACGCGCTACGTGAAGGCCGTGGACATTCATCCCGGAGATCGCCGGCTGGTCCATCACGCCAATTTGATGATCGACCGCATGGGCGCGGCGCACTTCGAGGAGACGGCGCCGGGACAGGGCTTTCCGGGGATGGATTTGACGCTCATGCGCAGTCCGTTCGATCCCGACGGCAACCTGATCCACTGGGAGCCGGGGGTGGTTCCGAGCGTGGAGCCGGCGGGTTCGGCGTGGCGCCTCGACCCAGGCAACGAACTGGTGCTCAACACGCACCTGCGGCCTTCCGGCAAGATTGAGCACGTGCGGCCCACCATCGGGTTGTACTTTGCACTTCAGACGATCAGCCAGCCGCCGGCGCGGTTTCCGTTGGTGATCGAGCTCGAGCACGACGGGGCGCTGCGCATCCCGGCGGGCGCAAGCGATTTCCTGGTGAGCGACGATTTCCGCATTCCCATGGATGCCGACATTCTGTCGGTCTACCCGCACGCTCATTACCTGGGGAAACTGCTGGAGGCCTACGCCACGCTGCCCACGGGCGAACGGCGGTGGCTGATCCGCATTCCCGATTGGGACCCGAACTGGGAGGACGTCTACCGGTATCGCGAGCCGGTTTTTGTGCCCAGGGGTTCGGTGATCTCGATGCGGTATCACTATGACAACTCGGCGGCCAACCCGCGGAATCCGAACAATCCGCCTCGGCTGGTGGAGGCGGGCAACCGGACTACCGACGAAATGTGCCACTTGTGGCTGCAGGTGCTGCCGCGCGGAACCGGCGACCGCCGTCGGGAGTTGCAGGAAGCGGTGATGCGCCACCGGCTGGAACTGGAGCCGGCGGATTTCGAGGCGCGGCTCAACCTGGGAGCGTTGCTGCTCTCGCGGCTGAACGCGCAGGACGCGGTCGAGATGCTGGAATCGGCGGTGCTCCTGGACCCGCGGCGGCCGGAAGCGCGCAACATGCTGGGACTGGCGCTGGCGCGGGTAGGACGCACGCGGGAAGCCACCGGGCAGTTCGAAGCGGCGCTCACGGCGCGGCCGGACTATGCCAGCGCGCGCTTCAACCTGGCCAACGCACTGGTTAAAAGCGGACGGCTGGAGGAAGCCATCGCGGACTTCCGGCAGGTGCTGGCCGGCGATCCGGCGAACCCCGTGATCCGCGAACGGCTGGCATCGGCGCTCGAAGGGCGCGCCGGTGCTCTGGCGGAAGAAGGACGGCGGGCCGAAGCCGAGGCGCTTCGCAAGGAAGCGGAGGCTCTGCGCGGAACGGGCGAGGCGCGGCGGTAGCCGGTACGGACAAGAGCGCGGCCAGGGGGTCGCGCGCGGACGAGGGGCGTCCGCCCCGCTGACAGCTACTTGCGCGAGCCGCGACGCGGGTTCTTCAACTCGGACTGCCGCGCCTTGATCTTCTTGCGCTTGGGCTTGCTGATCACGAAGGTGCCGCTGCCCTGATACTCCGCCTTATACACTTTGTCGTCCGCCAAAAGAGACTCTCCTGTGGATGTGTGGATTTGATCCTTCATTGTACCGCGCATTATGCTGTTAACAGTGTCCTCACGCCTCGCTGTTTTTTTGCTTTGTGTCCTGCTCGAAACCGCGCCGGCCGGCGCGCAGTCCGGCACGGGCGCGAAATCGGTCTGCTCCCAGGTTCCGGGCATTACGGCGCAACTGACGGCGATCTCCGGCATGAAGCTGCGCCACGCGGTGCCGTGCGCTTATATCAGCAAGGAGCAGATCAACCAGTTTCTGAACAAGCGCGTGAAGGAAGTCGAAACCCCCGAGGATGAGCGCGCCGAAGAATTGACGCTCAAGAAATTCGGCCTCGTGCCGCAGGACTTCAACCTGGCTAAGAACGAAGTGGATCTGCTCACGGAACAGGCTGCGGCCTTTTACGATTACAACAAGAAGAAACTGTTCCTTACCGACTCGACATCCGGCGAGAGCCAGGAGACGGTGCTGGCGCACGAGCTTTCGCACGCGCTGGCCGATCAGAATTTCAACCTGGCGCGCTACATCAAGCAGGGCCGCAAGAGCGACGATGGCTCGACGGCGCGCCTGGCGGTGATGGAGGGCCAGGCCACCTGGATGATGTCGGAATACCTGGCGCGGAAGGCCGGCGGGTCGCTGGTGGACTCGCCGCAGGCGGCCGCGGCCATGGCCAACATGACCGACGAAGGCGGCGGACAATACCCGGTGTTCGACAACCAGCCGCTGTACTTGAAATTGACGCTGGTGTTCCCGTACTCGCAGGGCATGCTGTTTCAGAACGCGGTGATCCAGCGCGATCACCTGGAGGCTTTCGGCGAAGTTTTCCGGCGCGCGCCAGTGAGCACGCAGCAGATTATGCATCCGGACAAGTATTTTGCCGGCATCGCGCCCACCCAGCCGAAGGTGCCGGACGCTCATCTGCCGCGCGGCTATAAGGGCCTGGTTGAGGGCACACTGGGCGAACTGGAGCACAGTATCATGCTGGAGCAATACACCGGCAAGGAGCGCGCGGCGGAACTGGCGCCGCACTGGCGCGGCTGTGCTTTCGAGCTCTACGAGAACAAGCGGGCCGGCCGCGTGGTGCTGCTCTATGCGGCCGAATGGGACAGCGAAGAGGCGGCCAGCCGGTATTTCGCCGCGTACCGCGAAGTGCTCGGCAAGAAGTGGAAGAGCATGACGGTGGATTCGGCGAGCGACGACCTGGTTACCGGCCGCGGCGACGACGGCCGCTTCGAGTTGCGGCGCAAGGGCGCAACCGTAACCAGCGTGGAAGGGCTGGACCCTGCGATACACTGAGGTTCATGGCGAAGAAGCGATGCCTGGCGGCGCTGGCGCTGATTCCGCTGCTGGCGCCGGCGGCGGAACTGCCGCGCAAAGCGCCGGAATACACCATCAACCGGAACGGCGCGCCACCGCTGACGCTCAGCCAGTACAAGGGCAAGCCGGTGGTCCTGGCCTTCATCCTCACTTACTGTTCGCATTGCCAGCGGACGGTGGGGTTTCTGATTAAGGACCAGAACGAATACGGCCCGCGCGGCTTGCAGGTGGTGGCGTGCGCGATCGAGAACGGAGCGCAGCTGGCGGTGCCGGCGTTCCTCAAGAACTTCAATCCGCCGTTTCCGGTGGGCTACAACCTTGGCTCGACGGCGTTGGATTTCATGCAGCATTCGATGGTGAAGATGCCGATCATGCCCATGCTGGCGTTCATCGACCGGCAGGGAATGATCCGCGCGCAGTTCGAGGCCGACGACGAAAAATTCTTCGGCGATCAGCAGGAACAGAATCTGAGGATGCAGATTGAAGCGCTGCTGAAGGTGGGGGTGGCGAAGAAGGCGGCGGCGACGCCAAAGTGGTAGGGGCAGGGCCCGGGTATGGAATAATATAATGGTTTCAAGGTAATGGAAGAAATCACGCTGCAAGTTCAACGCGACGAGCGGTCTGGCTGGCTCGTGGCATGGTGGGACGATCCGGATGGAACGGGTGGCATCACCACGCAAGGGCAGGACCTGCGCGATTTGCAGCAGCAGATCACAGAGGCGGTTGCGGTTCACTTTGACGAAGGCGCCGCTCCCCGTCGGATCCGCATCCACTTCGTCAGCGATCCTATCCTGGTTCAGGCGTGAAGCTGCCCCGGGACATCTCGGGGGACGAAGCACTTAAAACCCTGGAGCGGCTGGGCTTCTCGATCAGCAGGCAGATCGGCTCCCACGTTCGAATGGCCCAAGGGAATCGGCGCGTCACGGTGCCGAAGCATCGCAACCTGGCCGTTGGGACACTTCAGAGCATTCTCCGCCAAGCGGGTGTCAGCGTGGAAGACTTTGTGAATGTGCTGTAGGTGCCAGGCGACTGTGGTCAATATTGCGCTTACTTGGGTTCGATGTGGCTGGTCGTGTCAATGCCAGCCGTTTGCATTTCCAGGATGCAGAAAAAAAGCAGAGAGCCAGAAAGGCCCCGGCCTCTATCCCAGCTTCGCCATCACGTTGTCGATAAGCCCAGCGTCCGGCAGGCTGCCTTGCGCGATGCGGGCCGCGCCACCACCACGGCCGCCGGCGTCGGCCAGGGCGGCTTTCAACGATTGACCGGCGTCGATTCCGGAATCGGCCGAGGTGGCCAGCAGGACCGACGGCGGATCGTTCAGCGCGGCCAGAAAGACGGCTTTGGGTTGCGCGGTGAAACTCTGCGCCAGGGCTCGCAGCTCTTCGAGGCTGCCGCGGGAGGCGCGGCGCGTCACGCGGCGGATGCCATCGGCGCCGGGAGCGGTGCCTTGATAGAGCTCCCTGCCCTGGTACGCGGCGAGATCGAGCTCCAGCTTGCGGCGCGACTTTTCGGCGGCGCGCGCGGCTTCCAGTTGCGCGGCGACCGTGGCCGGGGCGTCGTCGAAAGAGGCCGAGACCAGTTGCGCGACTTTGTTGAGGGCTTCGTAATCGGCGCGGGCGCGGGCCACGGCGCGGGCGCCACACAGGAATTCCGCGCGCACGCTCTGGCGGATCTTCTCCAATTTGCGGATCAGGATAACGCCGATTTCGCCGGTGGAGCGGACATGCGTGCCCCCGCAGGCGCTGCGGTCGAGGCCATCGATCGCGACGATGCGGAGCGTGCCTTCGCGGCCGGAGGGTTTGCGCAATCCTTCGGCCTGGGCGGCGTCCTCATACACCACCTTCACGGGCCGATTCTCGGCAATCAACTGGTTGGCGCGGCGCTCGGCGCGCGCGGCGGCGGGCGCATCGAGCGTACCGCCTTCGAGATCGATGGTGGAGCTTTCGGCGCCAAGGTGGAAGCTGACGGTGTGCATCCCCAGGAGCTCTTGGAAGACGGCCGAGAGCAGATGCTGGCCGGTGTGCTGCTGCATGTGGTCGAAGCGGCGGTCCCAGTCAATGGCGCACTCGACCGGCCCGGGCTCGACCGGCGCGGCCAGCACGTGGGCGACAGAGTCGCCTTCATCCACCACATCCTGGACAGCCACGCCGGCGATGGAGCCAAGGTCGAAGGGCTGGCCGCCCGAGGCGGGGTAAAAAGCGGTGCGGTCCAGATAGACCGTGCAACCGCCCGGCGCGCAGGCCACCACCTGGGCGTTGAAGCGGCGTAAGTACGAATCGTTGTAATAGATACGTTCCGTCATGGCGACCTATTCATTGTGGCAAAATGGGCGGCCGGGGAGGGAATCGCGGGAGAGTTGCCGGATGCTATCCCCTACCCGCAAATTGGCGCAGTTTGGTACCCCCATGGTACTGGCGACTCTTTTGGCGATCTTGTAATCGGGTGAGGATGGTAGTGCGTTGCGGAACGCTGCATGATTCGAGTGCTTGCAATGATGGGGATGGCTGGCGGGTTCCTCGCCATCTCTCAGCCATTCCGCCTGACTGTGGTGAACGGTATCGGTTCGGCGGTGAACACCCTGAACCAGTACAGCCCTCTCTCGTACATCGCTCTCGGGATCGTGCTGTTGGGCGGCGCCGCGCTGTCGATGCATTCCACGGCACGGCCGCATTGAGCGGGTCAGACGGCCCGGGTTTTGCGGTTGACCGCGCCCGTCTCCGAACGGGCCGGCTTGCGCTCCGCAGCCGCATTGAGGCGCTTGACCTGGTCGGTCACCGAGACCAGGAACATGGGCTGGCGAGCGTTCTTCAGCAAATCGATGATGCGGGTGGAAGCTTCTTCCAGGTAGATTGTCTTGCCGTCCGTGAGAAGGTGAATATCGGAAGAAGCCGAGATCGCTTCGCTGAGGCGCTTGCCCATGTCCTTTTGCAGGAAGCGGAGCACGCGGCGGATTTTCTGAAGCGAAAACCCTTTGCGGCGGAGTTCG
>JBEKYE010000267.1:0-7202 GCA_049511275.1 Bryobacteraceae bacterium | reverse complement strand
CAACCCGCGCGGCGGGCTGCGCGCGTCGATCCAGCGGAGGCATTGCGCCATGATTGATGAGGCACCCGTCCTGGAAGGTCGCGGACTTACTAAACGGTACAGCGCGCTTACAGCCGTGCGCGATGTCAATTTTGCCATTAGTCCCCGCCAGGTTCTGGGCGTGCTTGGTCCAAATGGCTCGGGGAAAAGTACCATCGTGAAAATGGTCACCGGGTTACTGGAGCCTTCCCAGGGGACCATTTTGTTCCAGGGAAGACCTATCGGCGACGATTTAAGCGGATACAAACGGGCTCTTGGTTATGTTCCCGAGCAGCCCGAGCTTTACGGCTATTTGACCGGCTGGGAATATCTGGAAATGGTGGCCACGCTGCGTGGTTTGGATCGCCGCCTGTTCCGGGAAAAGGCGGCGGTAATGCTGGAAGGGTTCACTCTCTACCCAAGCCGCGACATGGCCATCAGTTCCTACTCCAAGGGCATGCGGCAACGAATCGTGGTGATCGCGGCGCTGTTGCATAACCCGGAGATCCTGATTCTGGACGAGCCGTTTTCAGGCCTGGATGTGACCAGTGCCTTGGTATTGCGCCGTGTCGTCGAGTTGCTGGCGGAGCGCGGGAAGGCGGTCTTGTTTTCCTCGCCGGTAATGGAACAGGTGGACAGGCTGTGCACCCATCTGGTTATGCTGAAGCGCGGCTCGGTGGTGGCTGCGGGCTCGATCGGCGAGATACATGAGAGCCTTGTCGGACTGGATCTGGAAGCTGGTTTGATGCAACTCACGGAGCATGTGGATGCCGGTCACAACGCAGAGAGTATTGCCGCGGCTGCGACGACAGTCGGATAGGATCGTGCAGACGCCGTTCGGACGGCTGGTGCAACACTTTCTCGCCCGCCTGCTGCGCGAAGGTCACTCCGACTCGGGCGAACTCCAGTTGGGCATCGGACCTCTGTTAGGCCTGTTGGCGGCGCCTGGGGCATTCCAGTGTCTTCTGATGTTCGATAAGTACTCTTCACTTCTGAACTGGTTTCGCGGACGCCTGCGCCAGGACCTTCTGATCACCTCGGCATCCGACAAGTACATGTTTCTCTCGATAGCCATGGCCGTCGCCGGCATAGTGACGGTTCTCAAGTGGGACCGGATTCTGCCGGACTCCCAGGACTATCTGAACCTGGCGCCGCTCCCGCTCCGGCGCCGTAACATCCTACTGGCAAACGTCACAGCTCTGTCGATTGCCGTGGCGGTCTTAGCCGTGGATGTGAACGGCGCTTCCGTAGTGCTCTTTCCGCTGTTGGTTTCGAGCGCCGCGCCGCCGGGCTCGACCGGTGTCATCGGCTTCATGGCGGTCCATGCGCTTTCCGTGATTCTGGCGAGCCTGTTCGCCTTCTGCGCCGTCTTCGCCATCCTGGGCACATTGGCCGCCGCGCTGCCAAGGGAGATGTTTCGAGCCTGTTCGTCCTGGCTGCGCGGTTCGCTCATGGTGGCGTTTATCGCGCTGCTGTTGAGCGGGTTTGCCGGCCCTGCGCTGCTCCACCGCTTGCAATTGGTTTCCGATTCTCCCGTTGGTTGGCTGCCGCCCATGTGGTACCTGAGCTTGTATCAAAGCATGCAACATCGGGCGTCGCCGGCAATGGCAAGACTGGCGCCCATGGCCGGCATAAGTGTGGTGGCGGCATTTGGCCTGATGGCTCTGTCCTACGGGTTGAGTTACCGGCGCCGATTCGCGGGCATCCTGGAGGGAGGCCGCCAGCCGTCAAATCAGCTTTTGCTGCGATTCGCTTCCGCGTTCCTCGACTGGTTCTCCTATCGCCAATCGGGATTCCGGAGGGCGACCTATCGCTTCATCACTCAAACCCTGTTGCGGAGTGAAGCGCAGCGCTTCTGGATCTCGGTTTCGCTTGCTCTTGGGTGGCTAATTGCCTTTCAGTCCGCTTCGTTTGCGCCGTTCCACACGGCACGCGCAGCCGATGGACTGCCGGAAGCGGCGCTGTTGGCTGCTCCGCTGATGACCGCCTATCTGCTCATCCTTGGTTTGCGACTGGCATTTGAGCTTCCGGCGGACATCTCGGCGAACTGGATTTTCCGGAGCATTTTGAATTCTCAGGAGCATGAAAGTCGCGGCGTCGCCCGGCGTGTGATGCTTGCTTTCCTGACGCCCCTGGTACTGCTGCCGTATTTCGCCCTCTTCTTATGGCTCCGGGGTTTTCCGCTCGCAGCATTCCAGACCGTCTACGCGCTGGCCCTTTCAGTCTGCCTGATCGAATTCCTGCTGACTGGCTACCGCAAGATTCCTTTCACTTGTCCTGTGCCTGGATTTCGAGAGAATCTGCCTCTCCGATGCCTCCTTCTGTTTCTTGGCCTTGTCGCTTTCGCGAGTCTGGGAGCCGAATTAGAGCGTTGGATGCTCGTTCGGCCAGTGTGCTTTCTGCTGCTGCCCGCCGCGATGTCGGCTGCCTGGTATTGGAACCGGATGTGGCTCAAGGACGCCAGAGAGGCTGGTGAGTTGGAAGTCGGCTTGTCGTTCGACAGCCGCCACAGTCCGACAGTGCAGCAACTGAAACTCTTCGATAGCGAATGACTGCCCGGGCTTGAACGCGGCCGTTCCGTGGACTATGCTGAGGAATCCTCGAGGTGAGGGATGCACAGACTTGCCATCATCCTGACGGTACTGACCATGAGCACTTCCGCGGCAGTCAAAATCGAAAAGACCAGCTACCAGGGCTGGCCCAATTGTTATCGCATCTCGAACGGCGTGGTCGAGGCGATCGTCACGGGCGACGTCGGTCCCCGCGTCATGCGGTACGGGTTCGTGGGCGGCCAGAACCTGTTCAAGGAATTCAAGGAGCAGCTCGGCAAATCGGGCGAGGCGGAGTGGCAGGCGCGCGGCGGCCACAGGCTATGGATCGCGCCCGAGGATCCCGTGAAGAGCTATGCGACGGACAACGCGCCGGTGCATATCGAGGTGCGCGGCGACACCATCGTGATGATTGGCCCGGTGGAAGCTCTGACGGGTCTGGAGAAAATGATCACGCTGCGCATGGAGGCCGCGGGGACCGGCGTGGAGGTCACCCACCAGATCCACAACGCCACCAAGCAGCCGTATGAGTTTGCATTGTGGTCGCTAACGATGATGGCGCAGGGCGGCACCGCCATTCACGGGTTTCCGCCGCGCGGCCACCATCCCCACGACCTGCAGCCCACCAACCCGCTGACCATGTGGCCTTATACGAACCTGGCCGACAGCCGTTTGAAGCTGCTGCAAAAATACCTGGTGTTGCGGCAGGACCCCAAGAATACGGGCGACGCCGAAAAGCTGGGCAGCTATGGCCGCGACGTATGGGGCGCCTACCTGCTGAATGGCGATTTGTTCGTCAAGCAGGCGCATGCCGAGGCGGCGCCGGCGGCGTATCCCGACTTCGGGTGCAATTTCGAAACATTTACCAGCGCCGATTTTCTGGAACTGGAGACGCTGGGGCCGATACGCAAGGTGGCGCCGGGCGAGATCGCCGCGCACACCGAGCACTGGAGCCTGCACCAGAACGTCCACATCCAGAAATGGGACGATGCGGAACTGGACCGCGTGCTGCTGCCGCTGGTGACGGGACGTTAACCCTGATTTCTTGCGCCACCGATTAACGCTGATAAGAAAGATCCTCTTCAATCCGCGTTTTTCCGTGTTGCTCGGCGGCCAATGATCTTGGCAGCTTTCAGCTAATCCAAATCGATATCCCGCTTGGGCGGCTCTAGATCGGGGTTCTCTTTGGCGCGCTTGAAGAGCTCGTCGAATTTCTTTTCGAGCACCTTGCCGTGCGATTTCTCGGCTTCGAAGCTCTTCTGGAAAAGCTGTTCGCGCCGCGCGCCTTCGCCCTTCAGCTTGGCCACCTCCGCCGCCAGATCCTCAATGGGGAGCGGCTTCACGGGCACCGTGTGCGCAATCACCGCGCGCGTCTCCGGGTCGATCTTGAGCACCGCCTGGCAGCACGGGCATTCCACGTCGAACATCGCTTTCGCCATAGATCTATCGTAAACGAGATGGGGCCTGCACTAGAAATACCGTGCAGGCCCGGGGAGAGACGGTTGTGAGGTTATATGCGGGAGTCAGTGGGTTTCCGTTAGAGGGGACTTGTAAGGAAGGAATCGACAGAGAGGATTCGCCGTCTCTCCAAGGGCCCTTTGGTGAACAGTCACGCTGAAAGATTTGCAATTTCTGTGCCAAACCCTAATCGGCCTGGAATCAAGCAGCCGGGGTCCGGCGTGTACGGCCCTGTACGAAAAACTGACGCGCGTGTGTCAACATTTTGTTCCGACCTGCGCACGGGCGGTCTACGGGAGCTTGCCGGGGACCTGGTCGGGGATAGGGCCGGCTGGGCGCGACACTTTGCCCTGGAAGGCCTCATCGAGTGAAAAGCCATTGCTGTCGAGGGTCTGGCCGGCGGCGAAACCCGCCGGCGGTCCCGGCATCCGGAGAACGCAGAGTGAAGCAAGCAGCGATTTAGCGTGGCGCATGGGCGGTACCTGGCGTCTCGAGAGGCGATCAGCTTGGTTTAAGCTCAATGGTATAGTAGGCCTTTGTGACGCCGCAAGCTAAGTCCGTGCTGGAGCTGTTTCGATCGACCGGCGCATACTTGGAAGGCCATTTCCGGCTGACCAGCGGCCTGCACAGCTCCACCTACCTGCAATGCGCGCTGGTGCTGCAGCATCCAGCGGCGGCGGAAAAGGTGGCCGGCATGCTGGCCGAAGAAATCCGCAAACTGAGTCCGGCGCGCATCGAACTGGTGGTGGCGCCGGCGCTCGGCGGCCTGATCATCGGACACGAAGTGGCGCGCGCGCTGGGCACGCGGTTCCTCTTCACGGAGCGCGACGCCGCCACTTCCCAGATGACGTTGCGGCGCGGATTCACGGTGGGGCGCGGCGAAACGGCGGTGGTGGTGGAGGATGTGATTACCACCGGGGGCAGCACGCATGACGTCGTCGAACTGCTGCGCGCGGGAGGCGTGAACGTGGTGGCGGCCGCCTCGATCATCGACCGGAGCGGCGGCCGCGCCGATGTGGGCGTGCCGCGCGCGGCATTGGCCACCTTGCAGGTGGCGGCGCACTATCCCGAGGAATGTCCGCTGTGCCAGCGCGGCATTCCCGTGGTGAAACCGGGCTCGCGCCCAAACTGATGCGCCGCATCCGCATCCATCTGGCCTACGACGGCACCGCGTTCCACGGCTGGCAGGTGCAGCCCGGCCTCGCGACCATTCAAGGCGCGCTGGAAGAGGTTCTTTCCGGAATCGAAGGCGCTCCGGTGCACGTGGCGGGATCGGGCCGTACCGACGCCGGCGTGCATGCTCTCGATCAGGTGGCGGCCTTCAGCATCGAGAACCCCATCCCGGCGGCCAACCTGCGCCGCGCTGTCAACCGCCTGCTGCCGGCCACCGTCCGCGTGCTCTCGGCCGAAGAGGTCGAGCCGGATTTCCATCCACGATTCCACGCCACGGCAAAAACGTACGAGTACCGCATTTGCCGCGCCGAAGTTTGCACGCCGTTTGAGTGGCCGTTCGTGCATCATTATCCGTATCCGTTGGACGAAGAGCGCATGTCGCGACTGGCGCGCACCTTCGAAGGCGAGCACGATTTCACGGCCTTCGCGGCCTCCGACGATAGCGATGCCGAAGGACGATCCAAGGTGCGGACAGTCTTTTCGTCGGTGCTGGATCGCTCACCGGCACGCCTGGTTTATCGCATCCGCGGCAGCGGATTCCTGAAGCACATGGTCCGCAATATCGTGGGCACGCTGATTGAAGCCGGCAAAGAAAACATCGAAGATCTGACCGTGCTGCCCGCCGCGCGCGGTCCTACCGCGCCCGCCAAGGGCCTGTTCCTGGTGGGGGTGGAGTACGGTCCTGGAGTGTCGACCTTCTCAAGCTCCGTGAAGACCACCGGGTAGCGCCGGCGGTCATGCCGCCGGTGTCTTCCCTCCCAGCTTAGAACCTCACATCCGCACCGGCTTGTCGTAGCCGGTCATCTCCAGGTAACCTACCCCCGTGCCTGTGCCCGAGTAAGTCACCGCGCCTTCCCAATAGGTGGGGCCGGGGTCGTCCTCCGAAACCAGTTCCTGATCGGGGATGGCGGCCGCGCATTCCAGTTGCACCTTCAGCGACGGGACGGAGACGCGCCATCGCACCGGATAGCGCGCGCCGGTCTTCGGGCTGGTCCAGAAATCCAGCGGCTGCAGCTCAAAATCCGCGCGCTTCAGGTGTGTCGAGCGGCCGTCGCGCGCGATGTACGTGCCGGAGGAAAACGGGTCGATGCCGCCGTCCTTGCGGCGCAGGTCGAAGAGCATGAGCGAGGCGCCACTGTCCAGTTGCACGCTCAACCAGTCCCAGCCCTGCTGGTTCGCGTCGAGCTGCCCGGTGAACCATTCGTGGTCCATCCAGGCTGTGCCGCTCACCTCTGCGCCGTTGAGCGATCCCTCCACGCGGAGCCGCGGGAAGGAAACGTAATACGACGCCTTGCCCGCTCCTTCGGCTTTTTGGCTGACGCCGTTCTCGCCGTGGATGACGGGCGGTGTTTCGGGCGCGAGGCGCAGCGTGAAGCGCAGTCCTTCAGCCACTGCGGAGAGCGTCTGCCGCCCGGTGGCCTTATCCCATCTCGATTCCCAGTTGCCGTTCCAGATGCGTCCCTGGTCGAAGCTCGCGCCGGCGATGGCCGGACCGGCGCGGTTCAGACGCTTAAAGTAGCGGAACCGTTTCCCATCGATATCGGTGAGCGCCAGGTGCGCCAGGTACAGATCGTCGACCCGCCAGGCCGAGGGGTTATCGCTCGGCGCGTCGTCTTTCCCCTGGCGGAAAAAGACCAGCTCGAATCCATAGCGATGGCCGTCGCGCGCCCGCAGGTTGCCGGTGTAATACCACCATTCGGTCTGGAATCCGGCATGGGCGAAATGGTCCCGCGGAAACTGATAGTGATAGCCGGGCACGGCCAGGCGATAATCGGCGAACGCGAAGAACAGCAACCACGCGAGCGGCATCTCCTATCGATGGTATCGGGTGGCGGCGGTTAATTCCAGGTCTGCGGCGCTTCTATTGCACGATTTCGATAGGGGCCTTCACCCGCGGCGGATAAACGTACGGCGTCACCAGGCTCTCGCCCCCGTTCGTCCCGACGGCCTTGACGCCGAACTACAAGTCGTCGATGGAGACGTCCTTCATCAGATACTCGGTCA
>JBEKYE010000266.1:0-12658 GCA_049511275.1 Bryobacteraceae bacterium | reverse complement strand
GGTCGATTCCACCATGCACGCCGCCGCGGGCCGAGCGCCAGGCTACGTAGTCATCGCCGGCGAACAGACCGCCGGGCAGGGCCGCCACGGACACGGCTGGCACTCCGCAGCCGGCAGCGGTCTCTATTGCTCGCTGGTCCTCGAACGGCGGCCCGTGCTCACGCTGACGCTCGGCCTCGCCACCGCCGATGCCCTGGCGCGCGCCGCGGGTGTCGAATGCGATCTGCGCTGGCCCAACGACGTCATGCTCGGCGGCAAAAAAGTGGCCGGAATTCTGGTGCAGCTCTCGGGCGCAACGGCCGTCGCAGGCATCGGCATCAATCTCCATCACACGGCATTTCCGGCCGATTTGGAAGCCATCGCCACATCGTTGAAGACCCACACAGACCAGGAGCCCGATGCGGCTGGCGTGCTCATCGCCCTGTTGCGCGCAGTGGATCGATACGCGCCCGAGAGCCCGGAAAACATCCTCCATCTCTTCACGCGGGCTTCCAGTTACGCTTGCGGCCGCCGCGTCCGCGTGGAACAAGCCGACGGCATAATTGTTGGAACCACCGCCGGGCTCGACGTTTCCGGCTTCCTGATGGTGCGAAAAGACGACGGAACCGATACTCTGATTGTTGCGGGAGGCGTACGTGCTGCTGGCTCTTGACGCGGGAAATAGCAATATCACCATCGGGGCTTTCGAAGGGCGCAAGCTGATCTGTCACTGGCGGCTGCGCACCGTTCACGACCAGACCGCCGACGAGTGGGGCATCCTGCTCCACAACCTGTTCTCGCCCGCCGGCCTGGAGATCTCCAAGGTGGACGGCATGATTATCTCGAGCGTAGTGCCGCCCATCGACTCCACGCTGGCCTTCATGGCCGAGCGCTACTTCCACACCAAGGCGTTGTTCGTGGGAGCGCGCACGGATCTCGGCATCACCATCAAGTACGACAATCCTTACGAGGTGGGCGCCGACCGCCTGGTGAACGGCGTCGCCGGCTTTTATAAGTACGGCGGGCCGTGCGTGATCGTGGACCTCGGCACCACCATCAACTTCGACGTCATCTCGCGCCAGGGCGAGTACCTGGGCGGCGCCATCGCGGTGGGCATCGGCATCGCCATCGACGCGCTGTTCAGCAAGACCGCGCGGCTGCCGATGGTGGATTTCCGCCCGCCCAAGGACGTGGTCGGCACCAACACCGTGGCCAGCATGCGCTCCGGCCTGTATTATGGCGCGATCGGCATGATCGACGGCATTCTCGAGCGCATCATCGAGAAGATGGGGCCGGACACCAGGACCGTCGCCACCGGGGGCCAGGCCCACATGATCGTCAGCGGTTCGCGCTTTCTCAAAACCGTGGATGAGCACCTGACGCTGGAGGGCCTGGCGATGATCTGGGAGCGTAATCACCTCGCTTGAACTACTTCAACTATTTCACGGAAGCCGAGGAGCATTTTCAGCGCGCGCGAGGCACCAGCCTGTTCCTGCTTTCGCCGCTCGATTGGGCGCTGCTGGAAAGCTGGAAGAACTCCGGCGTGCCGCTGGAAGCCGTGCTGCGCGGCATCGACGAAGCCTTCGAGAAGTGGCGCAGCCGCAAGGTCAAGACCCAGATGGTGAACTCGCTGGCCTTCTGCGCGCAGGCGGTGCTCACTGAAGCGCAGATTATGACCGAGGCCGCGCCGCAACGCTCGCGCCGGGAGACGGCCCCGCCGTTCACCATCGACGAACTGCACGCCTACCTGCAACGGAACGCGGCCGCCCTTCCGGCCGGGTACGAAGAGATTGCCGCATCCTTAGGCAGGCTGGCCGGCGACGTGGAACAACATTTCGCCGACCTGGAGGGGTTGGAGCAGCGGCTGACCGTGCTCGAAGAAAAGATGGTGGCCGCCGCGCGCACGCGCCAGAGCGAAGAAGAGATGCTCGAGTCGCGCCAGGAACTGGACCGGCAGTTGCGGCCGTACCGGGGCAAGATGACGGCCGATCAACTGTCGATGCTGGAGAAGCAATACCTGGAGCGGCATCTGCTGGAAAAGGCCGGGCTGCCCAGGCTGAGTTTGTTCTATATGCGGTAGTGGGACAGACCATCGCCTTTGGTGGTCTGTCGCGGCTGGCTAACCCCCGGCTGCCTGACAGACGACACAAACAGATCGTCTGTCCCACCGGTTCAAGCGCTGCCCCAATTCCTCCAGCTTTCTTTCCAGCACACCGCGATGCTCCGCGGCGACCAGAGGCAGCCACGCGCGCGCTTCCCTGTGAGCCCGCTCCGCGTGCGCGCGCGATTCTTCGCCGGCCGCTTCGTGCGCTAAAGCCAGCCCCCGCTCCAGGCGGTCGTGGATTAAATGCACCAGCTCCAGGTCGGTTTTGGCGCGCAGCTCTTTCAGCTTGCATGTATCGGTGCGGCTCATAAAATACGCCTATCCAGTCTACTGATTAGACGTTTGAACTCGCCGATTTGATCATTAATAATCGAAAAACTTGTAAGCGCAAGTACCACTTGTATATACGGCCCTGGCCGGATCGCGCCCGAAGAAGTAGGGAAGTTCCCGGTAATCGTCACAATCATGGACGACGAAATCAGCCCATTTGCCCCGCTCCAGCGATCCGCAGTCGCCACCGCGCCCCAAACTGTAGGCGGCGTTGATGGTGGAAGCCGTGATAGACTCCGCCGCTGTCATTCTCAGTTGCGTGGCCGCCAGCGAGAGCACCATCGGCATGGAAGCCGTGGGGGAAGACCCGGGGTTGAAATCCGTCGCCAGCACCACCGCGAGGCCCAAATCGATCATGCGCCGCGCCGCCGGGTAGGTTCCCGACCCAAGCGCATACACCGATGCCGGCAACAGCACCGGCTGCACATTGGCCTGGCGCAGCGCCGCCATTCCCGCCGCTCCCGTGCGTTCCAGGTGGTCGGCGGTGGCCGCGCCCAACTCCGCCGCCAAAAGGGAGCCGGCGTCCGTGCTGAATTGGTCGGCGTGCATGCGCACCTTCAGGCCAAGCCGCTGCGCCGCTTCGAGAACCACCCGCGCCTTCTCCGGCGGAAAGACCGAAGGTTCGCAGAAGACATCGCAATACTCCGCCAGATGTTCGGCCACCACGCGCGGCAGCATCTCTTCCACCACCAGCGCGATGTACGCGTCCATGCCGCCGGGGCGGCCGCGATATTCGTCGGGCAATTCGTGCGCGCCGAGAAACGTCGCGACGTATCGCAATTTCCCATCCGCCGCCAGATCTCTCACCACGCGGAGAATCTTCAGCTCGGCTTCCACCGAGAGGCCGTAGCCCGATTTCGCTTCGATGGTGGTGGTGCCGCCGCGGGCGAACCAGACGCGCCGCCGCCGCGCGGTTTCGAGCAATTCCGCTTCCGACGCCTCTCGCGTGCGCCGCACGGTGGAGCGAATGCCGCCGCCGCGCGCCGCGATTTCGGCGTAGGTGGCGCCCTGCATGCGCTCTTCGAATTCATCGGCCCGCGTGCCCGCGAAGACCGGATGCGTGTGGGCGTCGACAAACCCCGGCAGTACGATGCGCCCCCCGGCATCCACAATTTCGGCATCGGCTGAAACGCGCCGCTCGATTTCCGCGCGCGTTCCGGCCAACTCCACGCGACCGTCGCGCACCAGCATGGCGCCATCGGCGATCACGCCCAAGTCGCGCATTTCGGCTCCGACGCGCGGCCGCGCCGCGCCGGCCAGCGTCACCAGTTGTTTCGAATTCCAGACGGCCAGTTGGCTCACTCGACGGCTCACTATTCTTCCATGGGCCGGCGGATGCCGCGCTCGCGAGCGAATCGCTGGGCCTCTTCGTAACCGGCGTCGGCGTGCCGGATCACGCCCATGCCCGGGTCGGTGGTGAGCACGCGCTCGAGGCGCCGCTCCGATTCCTCGGTGCCATCCGCCACCACCACCATTCCGGCATGTTGCGAATAGCCGATCCCCACGCCGCCGCCGTTGTGGATGGAGACCCACGAGGCGCCCGCCGCCGTGTTTACCAGCGCGTTCAGCAGCGGCCAATCGGCGATGGCGTCGGAGCCGTCGCGCATGGCTTCGGTCTCGCGGTAGGGCGATGCCACCGAGCCCGCGTCCAGATGGTCGCGGCCAATCACGATGGGGGCCTTTAATTCCCCGCTCCGCACCAGCCGGTTGATGGCCACCCCGAACCGGGCGCGTTCGCCATATCCCAGCCAGCAGATGCGCGCCGGCAGGCCCTGAAACTGGATGCGCGCGCGCGCCATGGGTATCCAGCGGGCCAGGGTCTGGTTTTCCGGAAAGAGTTCCAGCGCCAGCCGGTCGGTGCGGTAGATATCCTCTGGGTCGCCCGAAAGCGCCACCCAGCGGAACGGCCCGCGGCCTTCGCAGAACAGCGGCCGGATGTACTCCGGCACGAAGCCGGGAATGTCGTACGCGTTTTCGACGCCGGCCTTTTTCGCCTGCGTGCGGATGTTGTTGCCGTAATCGAAGGTAACCGCGCCTTTTTTCTGCAACGCCAGCATGGCCTCCACGTGCACGCCCATGGCGCGGAACGAGCGCTTCAGGTAATCGTCCGGATCGCTGTGGCGCAGATGAATGGCCTCTTCCAGGGACAGATGGTTGGGCACGTAGCCATTCAGCGGGTCGTGCGCGCTGGTCTGGTCGGTCAGCACGTCGGGGACGAATCCACGGCGCAGCATTTCCGGCAGCACGTCCGCGCAATTCCCCACCAAAGCTACCGATACCGCCTTATGTGCGATCTGCGATTCGCGCAAAATCCGCAGCGCGTCGTCCAGGTTGCGCGCCAGCCGGTCGCAGTATCCGGTGTTCAGGCGTCGTTCGATGCGGTGCGGGTCCACGTCGATGCCCAGGAAGCACGCGCCATTCATGGTAGCGGCCAGCGGCTGCGCGCCGCCCATCCCGCCCATGCCGCCGGATACCACCACCTTGCCCGCGAGCGTCCCGCCGAAATGCTTGCGGGCCAGCGACGCGAACGTTTCGTAGGTGCCCTGCACGATGCCCTGGCTGCCGATATAAATCCACGAACCGGCGGTCATCTGGCCGTACATCGTCAGACCCAGCTTCTCCAGCCGCGTGAACTCGTCGAAGTTGGACCACTGGCCCACCAGGTTGGAATTGGCGATCAGCACGCGCGGCGCTTCCGGATGCGTGCGGAAGATTCCCTGCGGCCGGCCGGATTGCACGATGAGCGTTTCGTCGTTCTCGAGCGATCGGAGCGCCCGCAGAATCGCGTGGAACGAGGGCCAGTCGCGCGCCGCGCGGCCGCGACCACCGTAGACGATCAGCTCATCGGGATTCTCCGCAACCTCCGGGTCGAGGTTATTCTGGATCATGCGGAAAGCGGCTTCCTGGTGCCAGCCCTTGCAGGAGAGCGAGCTGCCGCGAGGCGCGTGGATTGCCGTCGTCAGACTCATGTGGACTCCGAATCGCAATCATAGCGCGCGGTGCGAGGCGCGGCATGGAGGCCAGGCGGGACATTGGGCGGGCTCGATGAGAACATTTGCAGTGTGCGTGTTTGGGCTCTTCAGCGTCAGCGCGCAGGCCGGGATCATATTCAATACGGGCGCCGGAGACAGCATTACATCCCGGCCCCAAGACGGCTCTTTTGGGGGTGTCGGTACGCCAGTCTCGGTAACCACGGCCACCACACTCACAAATATCGCCATGGATTTGTATATGCCCAACGGGGGCAACATCGAGTACATGATTTGGGACGGCACGGACACGAGTCTGCTACTCCTCACCGCCGCTGAGGCAGTGACACCAGGCAGCACTTTGACATTTGATCAATCCCCTACCTTTTCCTTTAGTCTGGTTGCGGGGGATACATATTACTTCGGGGTCATCAGCGACGCCTTGAGCGACGGCAATCTCAATGTTGGTTACTTCAGTGCGGCCAGTACCTTCACGCAGAATGGATTATCGAGCCTCTGTTGTAACAGCAACTACAACAATTACGCCAGTCCTACTCCCGCTGGCGGAGGTGGAGCGACCATGGCGCTTGAGCTTTTCGGAACGCAGACGGCGGTTCCCGAACCGGCGACGTTCGGGCTGATCGGGGCTGCGCTGTCACTTCTGGGTTTGAGCCGTTTGCGGCGCAGTCGCTAGAAGGGCGGGGGGTGGCTCAAGCAGCATTCAGACAAGTTGGTGCAGCGCATTCAGCCGCTGCTCTACGGATTCCTTGAAGCCGGCATCCGTGATCGATTCCAGGTTGATTTTGACGTTCTCCAGCACGCCGGCTTTGGCCGCCACCGTGAGCGCTTTGGCCACCGCCAGGTCTGAGCCAAACTTCGCCGGAATCTGCAGCGCCTTCAACCGCGCCTGCATGGCCGAGGCGCGCTCCAGCACCTGGAGCGGCACTTCCGCGGCGCCGTGCAGAGCTTCTTCCACGAAGGGCGCGCGCTCGTCTTTGGGACGCTTGTAGGCCGCCATCACTTTCTGGAACGCCTCGGCATCGCGATCCACGGCTTCGGTGAAGAAGCGGCGGTCGCTTTCGAACGGCCCGGGGTCCTGCTTGGCCAGGCGCGTCACCATGGCGCCGAGAGCTGCGGCCATGGCTGCTGCCGCGGCCGATGCGCTGCCGCCACCGGGTGTCGCGGTGGGCGCCGCCAGCGCGTCCAAGAACTCGGGCAAGCCGCTGCGCGCGCCGATGGCTTCCGCCACGCGATTCTCCAGAACCAGCTCCGGCCGGAAATTCTCGAAGCGCAGGAAATAGTCGGCCGACATCTCGATCGACTTTCTTGGAATCAGCCCCACGATCTCGCTGCCCACCACCGGCACGCCCCAGCGCTCCGCTTCGCGGCGCACGGTCTCGAAGACCAGGTGCATGGGCGTCTGCTCGAAGTCCGTCAGGTTGATGGAAACCTGCGCCAGGTTGCGCGTTCCAAGCATCACGCCCATGGACTTCACAAAGCGGAAGCCCCCCGTCGAAAACCGGATGGCCCTGGCGATCTTTTTGGCGATGGCCACGTCCGGCGTCCCCAGGTTCACGTTATAAGCGATCAGGAATTTGCGCGCACCCACCACGGTCGCGCCGGCGGTCGGATGGCACACGGCGTCGCCCACGTCGGGAGCCCGCTCGGCCACCGTGCCCATCTCCTTGACGAGCGCTTCGAACTGGCCGCGCCGGATGTTCTCCAGGTTGACGCGGTCGGGGCGTCTGGCCGCGGATTCGTACAGATACACCGGCACGCGCAGCCGGTTCCAGATCTCATTCGCCACGCGCTCGGCCAGGCGCACGCACTCTTCCAGCGTGACGCCCTCGATGGGGATGAACGGCACCACATCGGCGGCCCCGATGCGCGGGTGCGCGCCCTGATGCTGGGTGAGGTCGATCAACGCGACCGCCTTTTCGACGCCGCGAACCGCCGCGTCGGCGACCGCCGCCGGCGGTCCGACGAAAGTCAGAACCGAGCGATTGTGATCCGCGTCCGATTCGCGGTCGAGCAGTACGACATCGGGCACCGCCAGAATCGCTTGCACGATCGCATCCATTTTGGCGGCATCGCGCCCTTCGGAAAAATTCGGGACACACTCGACAAGTTGTCGCGCCATGAAACCACATTGTGTCATACGGCTACGCCTGGTGGAATCCGTCGATAACGTGGGGTACTGAGTTCACCGCGGCGCGGAGAAGACGAGAGAATCAGCGGCTGCGTTATACTGGCTGCGAAAGAATGCTCCGGCTCCCCCGCGTTTACCCCATCCTCGACACCGAATCGCTCGATGGCCGCGGCATCTCTCTGGCGGTGGCCGCCGCGGCATCTCTCGAGGGCGGCGCCGCCATCCTGCAGATCCGCCATAAGTCTCATTGGAGCCGCGATCTTTTTGCCGCCTCTCAAGAAGTGGCGCGCCTCTGCCAGGAAGCCGGCGCCACTCTCATCATCAACGACCGCGCCGATTTCGCTGCGCTGCTCAACGCCGGCCTGCACGTCGGCCAGGACGATCTTTCCCCGCGCGACGCCCGCAAGCTTCTCGGCCCCCATGCCATCATCGGACTTTCCAGCCACAGCGCCGCGCAACTTGCGTTCGCCGCCGGCGAGCCCGTGGATTACGTGGCCCTCGGCCCGATCTTCGCCACGGCTTCCAAACGCCAGCCCGACGCGGTGGTTGGTCTGGATGAAATCCGCCGCTGCCGCGGTCTGACGGACAAGCCCCTGGTGGCGATCGGCGGCATCACCCTCGACAACGCCGGCGATGTGTGGACTGCCGGCGCCGATTCCGTCGCGGTGATCGCGGGGCTGCTCCCCGCCGCGGCTACCGCGCGCACTCTCCGCGAACGCATGGAAGAGTGGGGCCGGCTGGCTCGATAGTGATGGGGCAGGCCGTGCCGCCTGCCGGGTCCCCGCGCGATACTGGAACTGAGTGACTCCCACCGGCGGCTATCAATATGTCCTCTCCCTGCCGGAGCGCGTGGTCCGCTCTCTCGGCGCTTTGTCCGGCGGCCTGCTGCGCGAGATCGGCGTAGTGGTGGTGCCCGCCAGCCTTCGGCGCACCACTCTCTACCGCACCATGGTCGACGTCGTGCTGCGCTTCTGGATCGAAGAAGTCGGCCAGGTGGAGGGCATCTATCCCACCGAAACCCGCCTGGCTGAAAACTTTCTGGTGCAGCGCACCGCCAGCCACGGCATCGAATTCCTTGGCATCCTGGCTTTTCACGCTTCGCCGGTGTGGGTGCTGGCCGCGCTGGCCGACGTCACCGGCGCCGGCCACCACCTGATCCGCGAAATCTCCGGCGCCTTGAAAGAGGAAGGTCTCATCCCGCCCGACACCCAGTTCGAAACCATGGATCAACTGCTCGACGGCCTCGAAAATACCAGCTCGCACCTGGCGCAAACCCTCAACCTGCCGCCCATCGATATCGCCGGCCTGCGCCGCGAATGGACCAGGTTCCGCGACGAGGTCCGCTCCATCCCGCCCAAGAACGTGCCGCCGCCCGAACGCCTCGACAGCATCTGGACGGAACTCCGCCGCACCGCGCAGGAACAGAACCGCTCGGTCTTCACGGTCTCCTCGGTAATGGCCCTATCCACCCTGGCGCACGTTCCCGCCAACGTCTTGTGGCTGTCGCGCGCCGCGCGTTCCGCCGCCAGGCGCACCGGCAAAGTTCTCGGCGGCGCCATTCTCGATCACTACGTCGAAGCCCTGGCGGAAATCTCGCGCACCGGTTTCCTGGCCTACTGGAAACGCGAGTTCCGTCCCTATTTGCGCGCCGCCGCGCTGCAATTCGCCCCGCGGCACGAGACTCTCACCGAGCGCCTGCTGCGCCGCCGGCGGGCGCGGCAAAGCGCGGTTTCGAGTAACGAACGTCCGAAATGAAGCCAATTCCGAGTTTCCCCAAACGAAGCCAATTTCGTAGGCTAAACACTGAATCAGTAATGGCTTATCCTGTTGATAAACAACAGAAACGGAGCCGATTCTGGCGGCGCAAAACGCGAGCAGGCCGGCGAGGGCGCCGTTCCCATGGACCTAACCTCCTACCTGGCTTCAGAATAGCAGACGCCTGTGGCAAGCGATTCGCCACAAGTGATTGATTTTGTTTGAGAAGTACGTTGAACTGAGGGAGTGATAGTGGGCGCCATCTCAAGGATAATGTCCCGCCGCCGGCTCCGTTGCCAGGCTTCCGGATACGGTACACTGTCAGGAACCGGCAGGAGAGTGTAGATGCAACTCAACAGATTCGCGATTGGCTTGGCCTGTGCCGTCTCAGCCGCCTTCGCTCAAGGCACCGACTGGCCAACTTACGGCGGCGACCTGGCCAGCAGCAAGTACCGCCCGCTCGACCAGATCAACGCCGCCAATTTCAGCCAGCTCGAAATCGCCTGGCGCTTCAAGACCGACAACATCGGCAACCGCCCCGAGTACAAGCTCGAAGGCACCCCGCTCATGGTCAAGGGCGTGGTCTACGCAACCGCCGGCTCGCGTCGTGCCGCCATCGCGCTGGACGCGGCCACCGGCGAACTGCTCTGGGTGCACGGCGAGCACGAAGGCGAGCGTGGCGCCGCCGCGCCGCGGCAGCTCTCCGGACGCGGCCTCGCCTACTGGTCCGACGGCAAGGAAGAGCGCATCCTTTATGTCACGCCGGGCTACCGTCTCATAGCGCTCGACGCCAAAACCGGCGCGCTCGTCCCCACCTTCGGCAAAGGCGGCGCCGTGGACCTCAAGCTCGATGACGACCAGACCATCGAGCCCGATTTGACCACCGGCGAGATCGGCTTTCAAGGCGCGCCCGTGGTGGCCAGGGATACCGTCATCGTCGGCGCCGCCTTCCGCGAAGGCATGACCCCCAAGAGCATGCGCAACAACAAAGGCTACGTCCGCGGCTTCGACGTGCGCACCGGCAAGCGCCTCTGGATCTTTCACACCATCCCGCTCAAGAACGAACTCGGCTACGACACCTGGGAAAACGGCTCCGCCGAGTACACCGGCAACACCGGCGTCTGGACCCAGATCTCCGTCGACGAACAGCTCGGCCTGGTCTACCTGCCCGTCGAATCCCCAACCGGCGATTACTACGGCGGCCACCGGCCCGGCGCCAACCTGTTCGGCGAAACGCTGGTCTGCGTGGATCTCAAAACCGGCCAGCGCAAGTGGCATTTCCAACTGGTGCACCATCCGCTCTGGGACATGGACATTTCCTCGGCCCCGCTGCTCGCCGATATCACCGTGAACGGCCGCGCCATCAAGGCCGTGGCGCAGCCCACCAAGCAGGGCATCCTTTACGTTTTCGACCGCGTCAGCGGCAGACCCGTCTGGCCCATCGAAGAGAAGAAAGTGGAGCGCGGCGCCGTGCCCGGCGAATGGTATTCGCCTACGCAACCGATTCCCTCGAAGCCCCCCGCCTACGCTCGCAACGGCATCTCGATCGACGATCTGATCGACTTCACTCCCACGCTCCGCGACCAGGCCCAGACGCAAATCGCCAGGTACAAAATCGGACCCGTCTTCACCCCACCCGTGGAAAGCCAGGCCGAAGGCCCGCTCGCCACGCTGACGCTCGGCACGGCCAGCGGCGGCACCAACTGGCCCGGCGGCTCTTATGATCCCGAAACCCACACCGTCTACGTCTACGCCTGCAACTCCTGCGTGACGCCGATCGGCATGGTGCCCGCGCCCAAGGAGATTTCGGACATGCGCTACGTAGCCGGCACCGCCGGCCAGCCGGTGCGCATGCGCACCGGCCCCGGCGAGAACACCGGAGCGGATTCCCCTCTGCCCACGCGCGCGCCCGGCGGCCGCGGCGGGGCCGCCGGCGGTGGTGGCGGCGGCTTCGGCGGCCTTTCCGTGCAGGGACTTCCGCTCATCAAGCCGCCCTACTCCACCATCTCGGCCATCAAGCTGGATACCGGCGAAATCGCCTGGCAGATCCCGCACGGCGAAACCCCCGACGCCATTCGCAACCACGCCGCCCTGAAAGGACTCACCATTCCGCGCACCGGCCAATCCGGCTACAACATCGGAACCCTCATCACCAAAACACTGCTGATTGCAGGCGACGGCCAGGTCACCACCACCGACGCGCATCCCCGCGGCGCCATGCTCCGCGCCTACGACAAGGCGAGCGGGAAAGAAGTCGGCTCCGTCTGGATGCCCGCCCCACAGAGCGGATCTCCCATGACCTATATGTGGCAGGGCAAACAGTACATCGTCATCGCGGTCAGCGGCGGCGCCTATTCCGGCGAATACATCGCCTTCCGCCTGCCCGACGAAGGCCGCTGATGCGGCGCGATCGCGCCTGGGGCATGGTGGGAGCCGCAACCGCGGTTCTCTGCGCAGCCGCAGCGCTGGCTCAATCCACGCGCTCCGTTTGGGACGGCACGTTCACCGAAGACCAGGCCAAGCGCGGTGAATCGGTCTCGCAGAAGGAATGCGTCAACTGTCACGGCGCGGCGCTCTCCGGCGGCGAAGAAGCGCCCGCCCTGGAAGGCGCCGGCTTTCTTTCCAACTGGAACGGCCTCACGGTCGGCGATCTCTTCGACCGCATCCGCAAGTCCATGCCGCAAGACGACCCCGCGCGCCTCACGCGCCAGCAGGATGCCGACGTCCTGGCCTACATTCTGAGCCTCAATCGCTTCCCCGCAGGCAAGACCGAGCTCTCCGCGCAGAGCGAGGTACTCAAGCAGATCAAGATCGAACCGGCGAAATAGGTGGGCGGCGCCCGGCAAACACCGGCGGCAAAGATCTATGCCGCCGGTTGGCCCCGAAGGGTGGCGATGGTCAAGCGCTAGCAAGACACCGGCGGCAAGACCGCCGGCGCTACCAGTTGGATTTGGCGGAGCTTGAAAATGTAAGAAATTCCAGAGACAGGCCAGGAGGCCTGTCCTACCACACCCTATGCCAGGGCCGCCAGTTGTTCCACCTTCGGCTTCAGCACCGCCTTCTGCTCGTCGGATAGATCCACATGAGGCGGCCGGCAGAAGCTCTCGCGCAGCCCCAGTCCGGCCAGCGCCGCCTTGATCAAAGGAATGCCGTCGCTGCCGCCGGCTACTCCGCGCAACAGTCCGCTCGCCGCCCGCAGCCTGGCCATGGCCTCCGTCACGTCTTTTCGCTCGCGATGCGCCTGGAACACCGCCGCGCTCTGCCTGGTATAAAGGTTGCCGCCCATCAGGATCGCGCCCATCCCCGCCTCGAGCGCCGCCGGGACATTGTTGTCCGTGCCGCTCATCATGTTCAGCTTCGGAAACTCCCTGA
>JBEKYE010000265.1:0-10789 GCA_049511275.1 Bryobacteraceae bacterium | reverse complement strand
CTCCCTCACGGTCGAGCGACAAGTCGTGGCTCGGATGTGGGGCAGGATGGTATCCTGCGCACCGACTGTCAATCGGTGCAGCCGGGCGAAGCCCGGCCCGCATTTAGAACGGCACGTCGTCGCTCAGACCATTTTGGCTGGTCCGATTGGCTGCCCAGCGGAAGTAGAAATTGGTCCGTCCGTCCTTCGTGCGCTTGTCAAGGCCAATGGGACGATCCACCAGTTCTCCCAGCCGGGCGGGCAACTCGGAGAGGCGCGACACCTGCAAGCGGCACTTCTCCAGCTCTTCTCTGAGGTACCCGAGAGTATTCTCGGTGATCACCCGGTTCTTCGTCACCACGCGGTTCACTGCCTGCGGCCCCTGGATTCTTAGTTTCCAAATGACGATCGGGCGCCCGGTTGAGGTGGTCTCCGATACGCGCGCATCTTCGATGACGGCATCGTAGCTCCCATCCGGCATGTCGCTGTACATTTCGTCCGACGAAACCGGGGTCTTCGTCCATTCATCGTCAAACCGGGCCAGATCGGCCGCCGGCGCGTCGCTGTCGATAGGTAAGGCCATGCAATCACCCCCACTAAGCGATGTAGTACACCGGCCGCCGCGAAGTTCTCACCGTTATTTATTAAGAGGCCCCATCGATGTGGGGCAGCCAATCCTGGCTGCCGCCGGCTTTCAGCCGGCGCTTTTCGGTGATCGAAAACGCTCGCCGACCCCGAAAAAGCTGACCAAAAAGGCGGCTGCAGGTAAGATTGCCTGCCCCACAACACAGGCATGGTCCCGACCGCGGTTCGCTAGAACGGCACGTCGTCGTCGGTGATGCCCTGGTTGAATTCGTCGGCTGCGGGGGCTGCGGGCGCCGCGGCGGGAGCCGGGCGCTGCGAACGCGGCATCGAGACGGGCTCGGGACCGCCGCCTTCGCCGCCGCGGCTGCTGAGCAGAATCAGGTCGTCGCAGACCACTTCGGTGAAATACTTCTTCTGCCCATCCTGTTCGTAGCTGCGGGTCTGCAAACGGCCCTCCACGTAAACCTGCTTGCCCTTCTGCAGGTAGGTGGCCACGTTCTCAGACCGCCAGATAATGCAGTTGTGCCAGTCGGTTTCTTCCTTCCACTCGCCGGACTGCTGGTCTTTCCAGCGCCGGTTGGTGGCGAGGGTGAAACTGGTACGGGCGACGCCGCTGGGCGTGAACTTGGTCTCGGCATCTTTGCCGAGATGGCCAAGCAGAATGACTTTATTGACGCTTCGGGATGCCATCTTACCCTGCACTGTAGCACAACCGGCCGCCACCGTCCTGGCCTCGTCCTTGGGAAAAAACGGCGAGACCGCGGCGAGCGACCGCTCCAGGGATTCGCGCGCGGCAGCGCAGAAACCGGCGGCCACGGCGGAGAGATGACGCCAAGCGGAGGCGTCGGGCCGCAGGGCTTCCGGAATATCCAGGTTGAGGGCGCTCGTAAACTCGCCTTCGGCGCGGATGAAATCTCTGCGGCGGTAGAGCAGGATGCCGCGGTACAGGTGCGCTTCTCCCGAGGATAATTCCTGGGCGCTGGCGAAGGCCGCGCGGCCGGCCAGGTTGTAATCGGCGAGCGAGGCCTCGGACTGGCCGGCCAATTCGCGGGCGCGCGCCCGGTAGTAAAACGCGCGCGCATCGGGACCGGATTCGAGCGCCGAGTCGAGCGTTGAGACGGCGGCGGCCAGGTCGCCCGAGAGAAGTTGCGCGCCACCCAGTTCGGTGAGCGCCCCGGGAAGATCGGCGGGCGGCGCAAGCCGCGCCATCAGGGTGGGCGAAGCATCGCGGCGGGCGCGCGTCCAGGCGTCGACGGCCTGGGTATAATCGGCGGCGGCCTCGCGGTAACGGGCCTCGCGAAAAGCCTGTAGGCCGGCCGCCCAGGCGGGCCACCCGGTCTCATCCTGGCCGGCGAAGCGGCGGGCGGCCTGGTCCAGATCGCCGCTCCGCCAGGCCATCCACCCGAGCCAGAGGCGCTCGGTCCGCGCGAAGCCCATCTTGGCGGCCTCGTCGCGCCACGCAGGTGGTGGCGCGGCCGGATTCACTTGCAGGCGCGCCAGCCAGGCCAGCGTCTTGGCGTTGCCTTGATCCAGCTCCGCGGCCGCATCCATGAAATCGGCGGCATTGCGCGTGATGGCGGCTCGGGCGAGCTGGCAATAACCTTTGTGGAAGTGCAGCAGCTCCAGCTCGGCCGGCAGGGCCACCGGCATCACGGCGGCCTGCGACTGCACGCACGCGGAAGCGTCGGAGAGTTGCGCGGAAGCGGCTTTTTCCACGCGGTCGAAAGAATCCTGGGCCTGGCGGAGCAGCGCGAGGCGCTGCTCGTCTTTCCCGGACAATGGGGCCGCGAGCAACGCGGCGGCGGCCAGCGCGAATGAGGCCGGACGAATCACTTCGTAAAGATGGTGACGTCCACGTTCATTCCCGGCCGCAGGATCAGGCCGTTGGTCTGGTCCACCAGGATCTTTACGGGGATGCGTTGCACCACCTTCACGAAATTGCCGGTGGCGTTTTCCGGCGGCAGCAGGCTGAGGCGCGAGCCGGTGGCGCCGGCGATGGAATCGACGTGGCCGGTGACGCTCTGGCCGTACATGTCGACGTGGATTTCGGCCTTCTGGCCGGGCCGCACGTCGGCCAGTTGGGTCTCCTTGAAGTTGGCGGTGACCCAGGTATCCTGGAGCGGGATCACCGTCATGAGGCCCTGGCCGGGCTGCACGATCTGTCCGACCTCGACGCTCTTGCGCGTGACCACGCCATCGATGGGCGAACGAATGGTGGTGTAGCTGAGCATCAATTCGGCGGCTTCCAGCGAGGCGCGGTAGGATTCCACGGAAGCGGCGGCGGTGCCGGCATCGGCCTGGCGGACGTCCACCTGTTTGCGGTTGGCGAGGGAGTTTTCCACCTGGGCCTGCGCCTGGTTGACCTTGGTTTGCGCGGCATCCAGCGCGGCCTTGCGGATGGCGACGTCTTGCCGCGCGGAGGCCAGTTTCTCCTGGGCGGCTTGCAGTTCGCTCGCCGCAACGCGCGCCGAGGCGGTGTAGGCGTCGAATTGCAGGCGCGAGATTTCGGCCTTATCGACCAGCGGTTGCATGCGCGCCAGATCGGCCTGGGCTCGCTCGTTGCTGGCCTGGCGGGTGGTCACGTTGGCCTGGGCGAAGGCCAGGTCGGAACTGGTGGACTGTTCCCAGGCGGCGCGGGCGCGCACCACTTCGGCCTGGGCGTCGGCCAGTTGCGCGGTGGCCCCGGTATTGACCGACAGGGTGGTTGCGTCGACCATGGGGACGGTGACCCGGGCGGAGCGCAACTTGCTTTCGGCTTCCAGCAGCGCGGCTTTGGCTTGGTCGGCGCGCGCCTGGTAATCGCGCGGATCGATGCGCACCAGCACCTGCCCGGCCTTCACCGCCTGGTTGTCGAGCACCGCTACTTCCACCACGTTGCCCGATATTTTGGGCGCGATGGCGGTGATGTGGCCGTCGACGTTGGCGTCGTCCGAAGAGACGCGGTTCTGGTAGTGCAGATAAACCGCAATGGCCCCGGCCACCAGCAGCACGAACAGTACGACCAGCACGACGATGCGGACGCGCGAACCGCCCGCCGGCGCGGCCGGCACGGTCGGCGTTGTCTCTATGGTATTCTTCGAGGTAGCCACCTTGTCTCCTAGTTTCTCCGATTCCACAGTCTGTGTCATTCCATTACCAGCGGGCCCTTGACGGGCCCCGAACCTTTCATCAGGAACATCAGGGGGACGATCAGGAGGAACAGCACTCCCATCACCCAAAACGCATCCGAAAACGCCAGCATGCCGGCCTGGCGCTGCATATTGCCGTAAATCAAACCCTGCGCCTGCGCGGCGGCGTCCGGCAGCGAGGCGCCGCGCCCGTGCAACATGGCGGCGGCCGACGCCAGGGCCTCGCGGTAGCCGGGGTCATAGGGCGTCAGGTGCGAGACCAGCACCGACTGGTGATACTGCGAGCGCCGCGCCAGCAGGGTAGTCGCGGTGGCGATGCCGGAACTGCCCCCGATATTGCGCGCCAGGTTGAACAGGCCGGTGGCGTAGCCGGTGCGCTCCTTGGGGATGTAGGCGAAGGCCGCGGCGCTGATGGGCACGAACAAAAAGGCCAGCCCGAGGCTCTGCAGCATGCGGCTGTAGAGGGCCGTCTGGTAATCGATTCCGAGGCTGAATTTGGCCATCCGGAAAAGGCCGGCCGAAGAGACCAGCACGCCGAAGATCACCAGCCAGCGCGCCTGGAAGCGGCGCAGCAGCATCCCCACCACGGGCAGGCACACCACCACCACGATGCCGCCCGGGGAAAGCACCAGGCCGCTGAGCAAGGCGGTATATCCGAGCAGCGATTGCAGCAGCATGGGCATCAGAGCGGTGCTGGCATAGAGCACGAAGCCCAGCACCAGCATGGACAAGGTGGCCAGCGCGTAGTTGCGGTCCTTGAGGATATGGAAGTCGATGATGGGGGCTTTCTGGCGCAACTCCCAGAAGACCACCGCCACCAGGCAGACCGCCATGATGACGCCGAAGGTGATGATGAAGTGGGAGCCTAACCAGTCTTCCTTCTGGCCTTCGTCGAGCACCACTTCGAGCGCGCCCAGGCCGAGCGCCAGCAGGCCGAAGCCGGTGTAGTCGATCTTGAGGCCGTCTTTGAAGCCGCGGCGAACCAGGTAGGGCGGATCGAAAATCAGGAAGGAAGTGAGGACCAGCGAAAGGATGCCGATGGGAATATTGATGTAGAAGATCCAACGCCAGCTATAGTCGTCGGTGAGCCAGCCGCCCAAGGTGGGGCCGATAACCGGCGCCACCACCACACCCATGCCGAAAATGGCCATGGCCATGCCTTGTTTTTCGCGCGGGAAGCTTTCCACCAGGATGGCCTGCGAAACCGGCTGCAAGGCGCCGCCGCCCAAGCCTTGCAGGACGCGGAAGAAAATCAGCGCGCCCAGCGAGGGGGCCAGGCCGCACATAAACGAGCTGATGGTGAAGAGGGCCACGCAGATCATGTAAAAGCGTTTGCGGCCGAGCAGCATGGAGAACCAGCCGCCCATCGGCAGGATGATGGCGTTGGCCACCAGATAGGAGGTGAGCACCCAGGTGGATTCGTCCAGGCTGGCCGAGAGGTTGCCGGCGATGTGCGGCAGCGCCACGTTGGCCACGCTGGTATCGAGCACTTCCATGAAGGTGGCCAGCATCACGGTCCCGGCGATGATCCCCGGGTTGACCCCGCGGTGCCAATCGATAAGGGGCGACGCCGCGGCCGGCGGCCGTTCGACGGTGGCCGTGTCAGCGGGCGTAGAGCGCCTCCATCTGGCCGACGGCGTGGGCGAGATCGGCGCGCGACTGGTTGTAGCGATAGAGCGCGGCGATCTGGTTATCGTTGGCGCGGGCCAGTTCGTCCTGCGCGGTGACGACTTCAATATTGTCGGCGACGCCGGCCTGGAAGCGGTCGCGGGCCTGTTCCACCTCCTGCTTGGCGAGCGAGACTCCCAGGTTGGCAACGTCCACCTGGCTGCGCGCCGATTCCAATTGCGCTGCTGCGGTCTTGACTTCCAGCGCGATGCGGTTGCGGAGTTCCTGCTCCTGCTGCTTGAGCTGGCGGATGGCAAGATCGGCCTTGTCGCGGGCTGCCTGGATGCGGCCGCCGGTAAAGAGCGGGATATTCAGGTCGGCCTCGTATGTATAGATGGGGATGGCGCTCGCGGGGGTGAGGCCCTGTTCGAGCCACATGCCGCTTAACGAAACCTTGGGCAGGCGTTCCTGCGAGGCGGTCTTGGCGTCGAGTGCCGCCCGTTGCTCCTCGTTGAGTACCTGGAGGAGTTCGGGCCGCGCGGCGTAGGCGCGCTCCAGGGTCTGGTCGATGGAGACTTGCGGGGTGTCGAAGAAATTAACCTGGTCGGCAAGCTCGATTTTGCGTTGGGGATCGATGTTGAGCAGACGCGCGAGACCGAAGAGCGAGGTGTCGAGCGAAGTGCGGGCCACGATCACGCGCTGCTTTTCGTTTTGCAACTGGACATTGGCGCGGAGGGTATCGATGCCGGTGCCGGCGCCGTTCTTCTGCAGGTCGGCGGCCTGATCGTAGAGCGCCTGGGCGAGATCGACGCGCGATTGGGCGGCAGCCACTTCAGCCGCGGCGCGCTGGCTGCCGAGATATTGTGAGACCACCAGCAGGACGCTTTCCTCCCGCACGGTAAGCTCCTGGGAGCGACGGGAATCCTGTGCCATCTTGGATGAGCGGTAGCGGTTCCACAACGTGAGGTCAAAGGCCGGCGCGGTGAAGCCGAGTCCGGCCTGAGCGACCCAGAAAGGACCGATATGCTCCGCAAGGCCGGGGAATTTGGAGCCGAACTCGGTCTCGATGTTGAAGCGATGGACGCTTTCGCCCACGGTGCCGTTCACCTGGGGCAGCAAGGCGGAGCGCGCGATGCGGGTATCCTGTTGGCTCTGGGAAACCTCCAGGTTGGCCAGAATCACTTGCGGATTCTGCCGCAGCGCCAGGCCGACGGCGTCCTTGAGGCTGAGCTTGAGGGGTGTGGAATCCTGTGCCAGGGCGGCCGGTACCAGCGCCAAAACGATCAGAGCGAAGCCATTCATCCGAGTCTTGAGCATGATCCGTTCTCACATACAGGATTGCATGTTCCGGGCCAAACAAGGGGTTGATTCCATTGGGCCGCGGACGGGCGCGAGGGTTGAGACGTGCCCAAATATCGGCAGGGGGCACCGCCTGCCCCACCGAAAACTGAAGACAGTGATGGCGTGAGATCGGGATGAGAAGAGGGCGTTGCGGCTGAACCTTGTCTTACTGCTGGCGGTTGGGGGTGAGGGGCAGGCGGTCGACGTCGATCACCTGTAGGGAATTGGAACCGAAGTTGGTGAGGAAGAGCGTGTGGCCGTCGGCGGAAAGGGCCATTTCGCGCGGGAAAGCTCCGGCGGCGATGGCGCCCAGCGCGGCGTCGGTTCCCGCTTCCATCTTGGCGGTGTCGAGAACCACCAGACTTTGCGGGGCGGTGGAAGCGGCGAAGCGGTTGGAGTTGCCGGCGACCACTTTTCGGCCGGCATCCACCACGGCGATGGTGACGGGAGCGGCGCCAACCGGGGCTTCCCCGACGCGCGCGTGGCCGGCATCGGAGAGCAGCCTGGCGGTATCGAAGGCCAGAACGGCGTTGCTGTTGCGCGCGGTGACGTAGACGCGGGCGCCATCCGGGGAGATGGCCATGCGGACCGCACCATGATGGCGCCCTCCGGGTTGGTGATCGGGGCCGTGGCGGGATCGCGGCCTTCGGCTTTGCAGGCTTTGGGCCAGTGCCAATCGGGCAGGGCCCTCTGGCTGGTGGTGTAGAGCCATTTGCCGTCGGGAGAGAATGTCAGCGCGATGGGAGAGTTGCCGGCCGGAATCTTTCCGATGATGGCATCGGCTTTGTAACCGTTCGAGCGGGCGCGCTGCAGGTCGATGACGGTAATGGAGCGGGCGCGTTCTTCGCTGACGAACAGGAGTTTGTCGCCGGGCGAGACGTTGGCGTACACGCTTCCGGAATGTGCGCCGTCGCTGAAGGATCCTAGCACGGGGTCGGCGGCGCCGGAGGCCATGCGTTCCACATCCAGAAAAACCGGGCCGTCCGCGGCGGTTGCGATGAGCGTCTTGCCGTCGTGCGTCAATGCCAGGCCGGTGAGCGGCGATTGGAACGGGACGACGCGGAGAAGTTCGATATGTCCTTCTCCGCGCTTGAGGAGCGCGATGCCGGGGTTCTTGGCGGAGTTGTCGCCCATCAGTGAGACGAAGATCCGGCAGCCGTCGGCCGATGGGCGCACGGCGAAAGGCCGCGAGGGCAGCGCGATGGTGACCGATGGAGACGCGGCGGGTGCGTTGCAGCCGGACGGCTGGGCCGGTGCGGCCAGCGCGGAGAGCGCGATCAGCGCCAGTTCCACGCAGATGCGTTGGCCGGGATACCGGTGATGGCGGACGGGCGCGGGTTTCAGGGGCATGTGGAATTCATCATAACGCTGCGGCAGGCGGCGTTAACGAACAAACAACAGCGTCGGCCGGCCCTTGTAGGTAGTCAGTTGCCATTCCCGGTACCCGCATTTCTCCGCGACGCGAATCGACGGGCGGTTTTCAGGGAAGATAATGCAGGCAGTCCGGGCTGGTCCGAAGTGCGCATCGCCCCACGCGAGGGCGGCGCGAACGGCCTCGGTCGCGTAACCCTTGCCGTGGGACTGCGGGGCCAGCACCCATCCGCTTTCCGGCTTGTCGTCGAGCGACGGCTGCAGGTCGCGCTTGTAATCGGCGAATCCAATCTCTCCCACAAAGTTGCCGGTCGCCTTTTCCTCGACTACCCAATAGCCGAAGCCCAGCAAGGACCAATGCCCGACGTAACGCAGGAACTTGGTCCAGGCCTCCTCTTGGGTAAGCGGCTGGCCGCCGATGTGCCGCGTGACGTTGGGGTCCGCCCACATGGCCGCGCTGGCGCCGAAATCGTCCAGGCGATGGCCCCGCAGTCTGAGCCGCTCGGTTTCCAGAACCGGCACTGGTACAGCGTTAGGAAGAAGACTGGGCATAGGGACATTTTACTGTCACCAGCCCTTACCGCTTCACCGGCACGCGCCGCTTCAGCTCTTCAAACCAGTTGTCGACGCCCACCATCCGCCGGCCGCCCGGGTCCGTGCCCCCGATCAACTCTACCAGGAACCGCTTGCCGTCCGGCGCCACGTCGAAGGTGGTGCCGAATGCTCCCATAATCAGCACCTTGGGCAACCCGAGTTGCAGGTGCGGCGCGGTTTGAACGTCCACCGCCATCACTGCGTTCTCGCCCGAAAAAACCCTGTAGAACAGCTCCCGGCCGCTGCGCGCCCACCGCACCGAATCTCCCCCTTGCGTGGAAACACGCTCCTTGCCACCCGGCCCGGGGAAGGGTTGCACATACACTTCGACTTGCCCGGTCTCCTGGGAGACGTATGCCACCCAGCGCCCGTCCGGGGAAACCTGGGCATCGGCTTCGTATGCTTGCGCATCGTGCAGCGGGTAAGGCTTGCCCGCCACACCGCCCGATACCGGCAGCACCCAGATGCGCGCCGGCTTTTTATCGACACTCTGCGAGTACAACAGCAACTTGCCGTCAGGCGACCAGGAACTCGGCGTGGGCTCCGATTCGGTGGCCAACAGTTGCTCCGGCTTTCCACTCCCGTCCGCCTGCACCCAATAGATCCCGCTCTTTCCGTCGACTGTGGCGCTGTAGGTAATGCGCCGCCCGTCCGGCGTCCAGATGGGATTACCGTTAGAACCTCCGAAGGTCACCCGCGTCTTGATCTTGCGTTCCGTATCGAAGACCCAGATATCTTGCGGGCTGCCAGCGGTGGTCGTGCTGGTGTAGACCCCGTTGGCGATCCGCCGGCCGTCGGGCGACAATCTTCCCGTGCCCCATAGCACCGTTTCCGAGATTGCCTGCTGCTGTCGGCCCTGCCGGTCCGCCCATCCCATGGTGGTTCCGACAACCCCTTGGGTGCCTTCAATGTAGACCAGCGAACCGCTGTCGGAGAATGTGTATTCCGCCCAGCTCGAGGTCGGGCCGTTCGTGGATACACCCTCAACCACCGGCGCTTCGGAGCCTGTTGCCGCCAGCTTTTCCGCGTCGAACGGCACCGCGAACAACGTGGCTCCGCGATTGTATACCAGGTGGCCCGTAGGCACATAGCGTCCATCCTGCCCGTTGCTCGCCACCACGCGGTAGCCGCCCTTTTTCAGGTCGAGCACCGCGATCTGGCTGGCCGTCCCGGATTTGATTGTGAACAGCAGCGCCCGCGCGCCTGGCAAAAAGTGCGGCGCCACGTGCGATGTCTCTCCCTTCTTGCTGTCCGGCGTGGTGAGCGTTTCCGGCGTGCCGCCTGCACTCGAGACTCGCATCAGGCCTTTGCCGCCGCTGAAGACGATGGTTCCGTCGTCTCCCCAACTCACCCCGGAAGGCACCGCCACGTCCGCCAGCGTGATAGCCGTTCCCCCGGTGACGGGAATCTTCTTCAGCTTCACGTCGCTTTGGCTCATGAAGGCGACAATCCATTGGCCGTCCGGAGAAAACTCCCCAAAATACATGTTGTCGGCCCCGGGAAGCGGTTTGGCCTCCACCTGGTCCATCATCCGCAAAGCCAGCCGTGGGTTAGCGCCGGCCAGTTCCGAGAATTCCATCCGCGTGCCGTCGTGCGAGAGCACCGGAATTCCAAAATACGCCTTCTGCGAATACGTCCAGCGCACCACCGCGCGCGGCTCAACCGAAGGACGATGCAGCAGCGCCCAGGCCACCCCCGCTCCGGCGATCACCACCGCCGCCGCCCACCCCAGCCACCACATCCCTTTCTGCCGGGGCTGGACCGGCGCCGCCGCAGCCGGCTCATCCGGCGCATCGATCTCGATCCACGCATCCCCGATGTCCCGCAGCCGCTTCTTCGCGTCGCGCTCCAGGCACCGCTGCAACAGTCTCCGCACCTTCGGCGGCGTTCCCGCCGGCAATTGCTTCCAATCGATATCCGCGCGCAACACCGCCGCCAGCGTGTCGGAAACTGTCTCGCCTTCAAACGTGCTCTTGCCCGTCAGCATCTCGAACAGCACCACGCCGAAGGCCCAGATATCGGCGCGCTTGTCCACCGGCTTGCCGCGCGCCTGCTCCGGGCTCATGTACCCCGCCGTGCCCATGATCAGGCCCGCGCGGGTGGCTTCCAGCGTCAGCGTGGGCGAGTTGGTGAGATTGCCCCCGGAAGCCGCTTCGCCTTCGAAAGCCTTGGCCAGCCCGAAG
>JBEKYE010000264.1:0-8140 GCA_049511275.1 Bryobacteraceae bacterium | reverse complement strand
GGCGTTCTCTAGAACTAAGTCCGCCTGATTCAGGCTGAATGCGTTGCTGCTCACATCATAAGCGCGAAGTAGATTTACACGTCCAATCGGATTGTTGAAGTTGAAGGCGTAGTAACCATCGAACGCGAAATTGACGGTCGTACCACCGAGAAGGCCGGCTCCACTTTGGGGCGCGCTGGGCGTCGGCGAAGCTTGCGATACAACAGATGACTGCCCGGGCGCAGGTATATTGGAATCGGACACAGCGGGCTGGCTCGATAGGCGGGGCTTTCCTTCGAGTTCGTCGACGCGCGCCTGAAGCTTTTGAACCAGAGCGGCCAGTGCGGTGACGCGTCGGCTCAGTTCAGCTGGGCTTTCATCCGTCTTTTCCTGAGTGTGAGCAACCGAGGGCGCAAGCGATACCAACAGAGAAACCGCGATGGTATTTCCCAAGACGCGGCAGATTCTCTTAACAAACTCACCAAACACGACTGGGACCCTCCTAGACCGTCATTGGAAGCGGTCGAGATTGGGGCGAAGAACGTTCGCATGCCGTTCGCACGTCCGTCTGAAGCGAGCACTATCCATGAGTGGCCTGACCTCAGCGTATGGGCAGCCACATAAGGAAGTCGTAAAGAAAGGATCAGGATTGAATCAAGGTGTTGCCGCATTGATTCTCGTTTTCCGAAGCCTGGGACGCGGCTACACTCAATCGGGAGAAATCCCTCAACTCTCGGTGGAACCCGCGAACCGGTAACCCACCCACGGCTCCGTCAAAATATACTTCGGTTTGGCCGGATTCGCTTCAATCTTTTTCCGCACCTGGTTGATGAATACCCGCAGATATTCCGGCTCGTCGCCGTAATCCGGTCCCCAGACGGCCTGCAGCAGCTCTCGATGGGTCACCGGCTTGCCGGCGTGCGCCACCAGGTAGCGCAGCAGGTCGAATTCCTTGGGCGTGAGCCGCACGTCTTTGCCGCGCGCATGCACGCGCCGGCTCTGGAAGTCGATTTCCAGGTCGTCCGAATGGAACGCCGGCGGTCCGCTTTCCGGCGACGTCCGCCGCAGCGCCGCCCGGATGCGCGCCAGCAGTTCTTCGATGCTGAAAGGCTTGGTGACATAGTCGTCGGCGCCGGCATCGAGCGCCGCCACCTTGTCCTTTTCGCTGTTGCGCACGGACAAAATAATTACCGGGATATCGGAGCCGGCGCGCAGCGCCCGGCACGTCTCCAACCCGTCCATTCCCGGCAGGTTCATGTCCAGCAGCACCAGGTTCGGCATCTCCTGCGGGGTCTTCTCGAGTGCGTCCTCGCCGGTGCGCGCTTCGATCACTTCGTAGTTGTGGCCCACCAGCGTCGCCTTCATCACCCGGCGGATCTGCGGGTCGTCGTCCACCACCAGGATTTTCCCCACGCTCACGTGTCCCGTCCTCCGGCGCTGGCTGCCAGCGAAAAATAAAACGCCGATCCCTGACCCGGCTCGCTTTCCACCCAGAGCCGTTCGCCGTGCGCTTCCACGATTCCTTTGGCGATTGCCAGTCCCATCCCGGTTCCTTTGGTGTCGAAGCGATGCCGCCGCCCGCGGAAGAACTTATCGAAAATCCGGGCCCGCTCGTTCTCTTCGATGCCCGGTCCGCGGTCCACCACCCCGATCACGATTTTCCCACTCTTCAGCTCCGCCGATATGTCGATCGGCGATCCTTCCGGCGTGTACTTGAGCGCGTTCTCCACGAAGTGCTTGACCACCTGCATCGCGAAATCGTGGTCCGCCTCCGCCGCCGGCAACCCGTCCGCCACCCGCACCTTCACCGGCCGGTTGTGAATGGCCGGCGCCAGGTCCGCAAGCGCTCCCGCAATCAGTTCCGCCACCGCCACCGGTTGCTTTTCCAAATGCAGTTTGCCGGCCTCGATGCGCGCCATCTCGATGACTTCCGCCGCCAGTTGATTCAACCGGTCGGTCTCTTCGTTGATGATGGTCAGCAGTTCGCGTTCTGAATGGCCCGAACTGCTCAGCAGGCTCGTCACCGCGGCTTTGATGGAGGTCAGCGGCGTCTTGATATCGTGCGCCAGCGAATCCAGCAGCGCCGATTTCAGGACTTCACCCTGCCGTGCCGCCTCCGCGTGGCTGGCCTCTTCGATCGCCCGCGCCCGCTCTATGGTGAGCGCGATCAGGTTCACGATGGCACGCACCATCTGCTCCGAGGGCAGCCGCCCGATGAGCGCCATGCTCCCCAACGGACGCAAGCCCAGCCGCACCGGCCCGAGCGCCACACCCCGGCCCGAATCGACCGAGACATCCTCGATTTCCGCCGCCGCCAGAAGTTCGTGGTCCGTCACCACGTTGCTCTCCGGCCCCGAACGAAAAAACTCCTCTGTGGAGCGATAATACAGCGCCGCCGCCCGGCAACCGAACACCCGCACCACCGTATGCACGAATTCGCGGATGGTCTTGCGCGCGTTGCCGCTGAACATCATCGACTGCACCAAAGCGTACAGCCGCTCGATTTCCGTGCGCCGGGCTTCCGCTTCCGCCGCCCGGCGCCGCCCTCGCGCGGAAAGCTGGCTGGCCGTCACCGCCGTCGCCAGAAAGACCAGCAAGGCTACCCAGTTCTGCGGATCCTGGATGGTCAGCGTGCCCACCGGCGGGAGAAACCAGTAGTTGAACCCCAGCACGGCCGCCACCGATGCCACCGTCGCCTCCGCCAGGCCCCACCACGCGGAGATCCCGAGGATGGCCAGCAAAAGGCTCAGCGCAACCGTGGTGTTATTGACGTGGACAGCGCGGTATAGCGCCAGAACCGCCGCCACCACCAAAACCGAAAGGCCGATCCGCAGCGCTTTCATCCCCGTCCAAACACCCGGTTGAAGAACTCCCGCGTACGCCCGCGGACTTCATCCAGCGCCGCGTCGAGGCGCTGGTCGTGCAGGTGCTCCGGAGTCCATCTCCTCACCAGGTTCGTCAGTACTTCCAACTGCGCCTTCGATGCCGGCAGGCTGCCCACCGCGTGTCCCGTCGAGACGCGCTGGCCATGGTCCACCGCACGGAAGAAGGTGGCCGCTTCGCGCAGAAAACCGGCATCTTCGCGGTCCAGGTGCCCCATCTTCTCGATCACGTCGATGCGCTCGGGCGTGTTCAGCACTTTATAAAAGATGCCCGCGCCCTTGAGCCGCAGGTACATCAGCGCAAAGTCGATATCGTAGTAGCCGCCGGCGCCGGCCTTGAATGGATTGCGCGTCCCCTGCTCGCGCTCCAGCCGCGCCCGCATTTCGGCCAGTTCCTTGCGCGAGCGCATGCTCTGTCCGTAGCGGCGCCAGTCCAACTCCTGCAACTCGTGCAGGAAGCCGGTGGCCCGTTCCACGTCGCCGGCCACGCCCCGCGATTTCATGTAGGTGATGCCTTCCCAGGCTTCCGCGTGGCCCGCGAAATAACTCTTGTATGCGCCTTCCAACTGCACCAGGTCGCCGGCGCGGCCGTTCGGCCTCAGCCGCGTATCCACCGCGAACATCATTCCCTCGCCGGTGTAGGCGCTGGTGGTCTGGATCATGCGCTCGGCGACACCGGTCCAAAAGGCGAGCTCGCCAGCCTCCTCGTCCGGAATGACAAAAACCAGGTCGGCGTCGGAGCCGAGATCGAATTCGCTCATGCCGAGCCGGCCCAGCGCGATCACCATCATCTGCGGATGGTCCGTTCCGGCGTCACGCCGCGCTTCCCGCAGGGCGATCCGGTAAGCCGCGCCGACTACGTCTTCCGCCAGCGCCGAGGTCTGCTTCAGCGTGGCGAAGATGGGCGCCGCCTGCAGCAGGCTTTCGCTTTGAATGCGCATCATCTGCCGGCGGTAAAAACGGCGCAGAGCGCCGCTGTCCTCGAGCGGCTCGCCTTCCAGGCAGGGGACGCGGCCGATCTCATCCAGCAATTCCGGAAAGCGCAGCAGGTCGTCGGCAAAGTGCGCACTATGCTCGAAAATGTCCAGCACCCCGGCCGCCAGCCTGGCGTTCTCTTCCAGGCGAGCGAGCACCTCCGGGCTGGCCATGGCCTTTTCCAGAAAATGCGTAAACCGCTCGCGGCCGCGGTGCAGGCAGGCGCCGGCGGCCGCCGCCAGTCGCGGCGCGCGCTGCTCCAAGGCGCGCGTAAGATTGCTGGCGGGCGCCGCCGCTTCCACTTCTTCCTCCACCGCGGTTACCCCCGCCGCCGGCCAGTCGTCCGCCGGCTGCTGCATGTGGACTATCCGGTCGTAGGCTTCGAGCACCGCCGCCTGATGTTCCGCCACCCGCCGCTTGAGCGTTTCGCCATCGAGGGGCGCGCCGCTGGTTTCCCGCGGCATTTTGCGCGCCAGCAGATCCAGTTCTTCCGGGTCCGTGGGCAGGGTGTGAGTTTGCCGGTCCTCGTCCATCTGCAGACGATGCTCCAGGTGGCGCAGGAACTGGTATGCCGCCACCAGCCGCGCGTATTCCGCGCCCGAGAGCAGCCCCTTGTCGCGCAAGCGGAACAGCGCAAACATGGTGCCGCCATGCCGCACCCATTGTTCCCGCCCGCCGTGCAGACGCTGCAGGCATTGCGCCAGAAATTCGATGTCGCGGATGCCCCCCGCCGCCAGCTTCACATCCAGGCCCCGCCGCCGGCCCTTCTTCGCCGCCATCTTTTCGCTGATGCGCTGCCGCGTTTCCGATACGGCTTCCACTCCGCGAAAATCCAGCGAGCTCTGGTAAATCAGCGGCTCCACGAAATCCAGCAGCGCCGCCCCCGGCCCGGGCTCGCCCGCCGACACCCGCGCCTTGATGAGCATCTGCTTTTCCCAATCGCGCGCCCGTTCCGCGTAATAGGCGCGGGCGCCCTCTTCGGAGATGCAAATCTCGCCCAGCTTGCCATCCGGCCGAAGCCGCAGGTCCACGCGGTAGCACTGGCCCTCGGCGGTATAGGCCGAGAGCAATGCCGTATAGTCGTTCGCGACCTTCTTGTAGAACTCCTTGTTGCTGAGCCGAAGCGGGCCATCCGTCTCGCCGTTTCCGCCATACACGAACATCAGGTCGATATCCGAACTGTAGTTCAACTCCTGGCCGCCCAGCTTCCCCAGAGAGATGACGGAAAAGCCGCAGGGGGTTCCGTCCGCCAGCCGCGGCTCGCCGTGCCGCCGCACCAACTCCGCGCGAATGCGGCCGTAGGTGACATCCAGAATCGCGTCCGCCAGGTTGGAGAGCTCTTCGGTCACTTCCGAAAGCGCCGCAACGCCCATCACGTCGCGCAGCACGATGCGCAGCAACTGCTCCCGCCGGAACCGTGCCAGATCCACCGCCGCCGGCGCGCCGGTTCCGTCTCTTCCCAGAAACGCAACCAGCCGCTCGGCATATGCTTCGGCCGGGAGCACACGATAAAAGCTCCCCGAACTCGCCACCCGCAGAATCCGCTCCGGGTTCTGAACAACCGTTTCCGAAAGGAACTGGCTATACGAAAACAGGTTCACCGCGCAGCGTAGCGCCGCGGGAGAACTGGCGATGCGGTCGAATGCCGAAGGCGAATCCTGCCGAAGCCGCTCCAGCAACCGTGCGGCTGCTTGCGGGTTGGGCGCGGCGGCCAGCAACATTTGAATCCGCGCCGCTACGCGCTCCGGCAGCCCCGCCCCCAACCGGAGGACGTCCAGCGAACTCTCCATGGGTCAGGCTAACTGGGCCACGACTGCAATTATATCCGACGCGCCGATGGGGCCGGCTTCCACCACGCTGGCATAGAAGCCGCTCATGCCCCAACGCGGCGACGCGTGGTCCAGCGCCTTGACCCGCTGGTCATAGATGGCGCGGCCCAGCGTCTGGCCGTAAATGTCCAGCGCCGAACACGGCCCGCGCGGTTGCGTGATTTCAATCAGCGCGCCGCCCGCGCGAAGCCGGTCTCCGATCCGCAGCCGGCGCACGTCGATCCCGCGGGTGGTCAGGTTTTCGCCCATGGCGCCGAAAAAAACCGGGTAGCCGGCGGCCTGCAATTCCTCCACAACTTCGGCGGCGATCAGCAGCAGCGCCTTGCGCGGCCCGCCGTGAATCTGAGGATGCGCGTGCTGGTCGCCTTCCAGTCCCAGCGGGGTGCAAAAGCCTCCCGAAACCGGACGTTTCGGGAGGCCTCCCGCAGAAATATTAATCTGTACGATAGTTCCCTGCATGCGCGCTCCGCCGCCGCTGCACTTCTGACTTCTGTCTCCTGACTCCCAAATCCCGCAGGGATTTCAAGGGCAAAGTCCTTGCCTAGATGTCGTAATACAGCGCAAATTCGTAGGGATGCGGACGCAATCTCACCGCCTCCGCCTCGTTCTTGCGCTTGTATTCGATATAGGTTTCGATCAGCTCTTCGGTGAACACGTCGCCCCGCATCAGGAACCCGTGGTCTTCCTCGAGACAATGCAGCGCTTCGTCGAGCGAGCCCGGCATGGAGGGCACGCTCTTCATTTCCTCCGGCGAGAGATCGTAGATATCCTTGTCCAGAGGCTCGCCAGGGTGGATCTTGTTGATGACTCCGTCCATCCCCGCCATCAGCATGGCCGCGAACGCCAGGTAAGGATTGGCAGCCGGATCGGGCGGCCGGAACTCCACGCGCTTGGCCTTGGGGCTGGCCGAGTACATCGGAATGCGGCAGGCCGCCGAGCGGTTGCGGCGCGAATACGCCAGGTTCACCGGCGCCTCGTAACCCGGCACCAGCCGCTTGTAACTGTTGGTAGTGGGGGCGATGATGGCCGAGAGCGCCCGCGCGTGTTTCAGCAGCCCGCCAATGTAATGCAGCCCCATCTGGCTGAAACCGGCATAGCCGTCGCCGCCGAACAGAGGCTTGCCGTCTTTCCACAAGCTCTGGTGGCAGTGCATGCCGCTGCCGTTATCCGCGAAGATCGGCTTGGGCATGAAGGTCACCGTCTTGCCGTACTGGTTCGCCACGTTGCGGACGATGTACTTATAGAGCATCATATTGTCCGCCGACTTCACCAGCTTGTCGAACCGTTGATCGATCTCGCACTGGCCGCCCGTGGCCACTTCGTGGTGATGGCACTCGATGTGCAACCCGCACTTGATCATGGTCTGCACCATTTCGCTGCGCAGGTCCTGGTAGTGGTCGGTCGGCGGCACCGGGCCTTCCTCGGCGTCGATAAAGTAAAAACCGCAATGCTGATTCTGGTCGAAACTGACGTTATCGAAAATGAAGAACTCGGCTTCCGCGCCGAAGTAAGCCGTGTCGGCCACGCCGCTGTTCTTCAGGTACAGTTCGGCCTTCTGCGCGATCCAGCGCGGGTCGCGCTCGTATCGCTGCTTGGTGATCGGGTCCTTGACGTCGCCGTACATCACCAGCGTGGGGATCTCCGCGAAGGGATCCATGATGGCGGTGTGCGGATCGGGGATCAGGAGCATGTCGCTCTCGTGGATCGCCGCCCAACCGCGGATACTCGATCCATCCATGCCGAAGCCTTCTTCAAAGCTGCTTTCGTCCAGCTCGCTGATCGGGTAGGAAACGTGATGCTGCAAACTCGGGATGTCGGTAAACCTCAGATCGAGTTGCTTGGCATCGTTTTTCTTGGCAAATTCCAACACTTCGTGCGGACTCATTCATCCTCCAGGAGGGGATTCACATTGGTGGGATTGTCGCAGTCGCAGAATGGCACTAGAATAGCCTACTGCGCCGCCAGCGGTCAACGGCGGCACTCTTCCAGCCGCTCTCCAGTCGCCTTCTCGACTGTGGCATGCAGGCTGTTGCCGTGGGAATCCATGGTCACGATCGCGACGAAACCTTTGACTTTCAAATGCCACATCGCTTCCGGAATTCCGAATTCCATCAGGTGCACACCCAACACCTGCTCGACGGTGCGGGCGTAATACTGCGCGGCGCCTCCAATGGCGTTGAGGTAGACGGCGCCACACTCTTTCATGGCGGCCAGGGTCTTCGCGCCCATGCCGCCCTTGCCGATCACGGCGCGCACGCCGTATCGCCGGATCACGTCGGCCTCGTAGGGTTCCTCGCGGCTGCTGGTGGTGGGACCGGCGGCCTTCACCCTCCAGCGCTCGCCTTCTTTCAACATCACCGGGCCGCAATGGTAGAGCACGGCGCCGTGCAGGTCGGCGGGCGGCGGGTTCTTCATCAGGTAGGCGTGCACGTTGTCGCGGCCGGTAAACATTTCGCCGGAGATCAGCACCACGTC